>NZ_LOSX01000090.1:0-323321 GCF_001521985.1 Burkholderia sp. RF4-BP95
CATCAAGGACCCGACGCAGAACATCGTGTGGGTCACGCCGGAAGGCGGCGGCGGGCCGAATTACCCGAACATGTAACGCAAACGCATCCCCGCGCCCGCAGGCGCGAACGAACCGGAGTGAAACGATGAGCAATGCAGCGAAGGAAGTCGTGGTGGTGAGCGGTGTCCGTACCGCGATCGGCGATTTCGGCGGAAGCCTGAAGGATTTCTCGCCGACCGATCTCGGTGCGAAGGTCGTGAGCGAAGTGCTGTCGCGTGCGAACGTTTCGGGTGACGCGGTCGGGCATGTCGTGTTCGGCCACGTCGTGAACACCGAGCCGAAGGACATGTATCTCGCGCGCGTCGCGGCGATCAACGGCGGTGTCGCGCAGCACACGCCGGCGCTGACCGTGAACCGTCTGTGCGGCTCGGGCCTGCAGGCGATCGTGTCGGCCGCGCAGACGATCATGCTCGGCGATGCCGACGTCGCAATTGGCGGCGGCTCCGAGAACATGAGCCGCGCGCCGTACACCGTGCCGGCCGCGCGCTTCGGCCAGCGCATGGGCGATGCGAAGCTCGTCGACATGATGCTCGGCGCGCTGCACGACCCGTTCCAGACGATCCACATGGGCGTGACGGCCGAGAACGTCGCACGCAAGTACGGCATTACGCGTGACGCGCAGGATGCGCTCGCGCTCGAATCGCATCGTCGCGCGGCGCGCGCGATCGCGGAAGGCCGCTTCAAGGACCAGATCCTGCCGATCTCGATCCGCACGAAGAAGGGCGAGGTCGCGTTCGACACCGACGAGCACGTGCGTCACGACGCCGGTCCGGACGATTTCACGAAGCTGAAGCCGGTGTTCGTGAAGGAGGACGGCACGGTGACGGCCGGCAACGCGTCGGGGATCAACGATGCGGCCGCCGCGGTGCTGATGATGAGCGCGGACGCCGCGCGCGCGCAAGGCGTGAAACCGCTCGCGCGTCTGGTCGCATACGCGCATGCGGGCGTCGATCCGGCGTACATGGGCATCGGCCCGGTGCCGGCCACGCAGAAGGCGCTCGAGCGCGCAGGCCTGAAGATCACCGATCTCGACGTGATCGAGGCGAACGAAGCGTTCGCCGCGCAGGCATGCGCGGTCACGCAGGAGCTCGGCCTCGATCCGGCCAAGGTCAACCCGAACGGCTCGGGCATTTCGCTCGGTCACCCGATCGGCGCGACGGGCGCGTTGATCACGGTCAAGGCGCTGTACGAGCTGAAGCGCATCGGCGGGCGTTATGCGCTCGTGACGATGTGTATCGGCGGCGGCCAGGGGATTGCGGCGATCTTCGAGAACATCTGATAATCGACCGCTCAGCACCCGAACACACAGGAATCGTCATGGCCATCGAAACCGTCGGCGTCGTGGGCGCCGGAACCATGGGCAACGGCATTGCGCAGACCGCCGCCGTTGCAGGACTGAACGTCGTGATGATCGACGTCAGCGATGCGGCACTCGACAAGGGTGTCGCCGCACTGAAGGGCAGCCTCGAGCGGCTCGTGTCGAAGGAGAAGCTCGACGCCGCCGCACGCGATGCCGCGCACGCACGCATCACGACATCGACCGATTACGCGAAGCTTGCCGCGGTCGACATCGTGATCGAAGCCGCGACCGAAAACGTCGAGCTGAAGAGCCGCATCCTGAAGCAGATCGAGTCGGTCGCGCGGCCGGACGCGATCATCGCGACCAACACGTCGTCGATCTCGATTACCGCGCTCGCGGCGTTGCTCGCCGATCCGTCGCGCTTCGTCGGCATGCACTTCTTCAACCCGGTGCCGCTGATGCCGCTCGTCGAGATCATCCGCGGGCTGCAGACGAGCGACGCGACCGCGTCCGCGGTGCGCGCGCTGACCGAGCGTTTCGACAAGTCGCCGATCGGCGTGCGCAATGCGCCGGGCTTCGTCGTGAACCGGATCCTCGTGCCGATGATCAACGAAGCGTTCTTCGTGCTGGCCGAAGGCATCGCGTCGGCCGAGGAGATCGACGCCGGGATGAAGCTTGGTGCGAACCATCCGATCGGGCCGCTCGCGCTGGCGGACCTCGTCGGGCTCGACGTGTGTCTCGCGGTGATGGACGTGTTCCTGAAGGACTTCGGCGACACGAAGTACCGTGCGTGCCCGCTGCTGCGCGAGATGGTGTCGGCGGGGCGGCTGGGGCGCAAGACGGGACGTGGGGTGTACGACTACAGCAAGTAAGCGGCGTCTCAATGCCTCTTCACGCGGCCGCCTCCGGGCGGCCGTTTGCTTTGCACGGCACGCCTGGATGCCGATCCGCCCCGGCGCACGAGATTTCAGAACTGAAACTCCGATTCCATATCTGCGCCGGTACCGGCCCGCGCTTCGCATCTGATCCCCGCACATCAACGCCGTCCGTCCTGTAACGGACATGGCCTGGTTTTTGCGTTAACCGGACGACATGCTCGATGTCCTCTCGTCTGACCAGACTTTCCTGACGAAACGACGCGGACACATCGAGAGGCGACTCGCTTTTCAATTGTAAGGTGAATGCAATGACTGGCAGCGGTAAACGAAACACGGTACCGGGCAACGACGCGCGCTGCGTAGCGCCGGAGCGCGAGGCGGATGCAGATCGATCCGCGACGACGCGTGAATCGTCCAGTGAACGACGCCCCGAGACGAACTGGGCATGGGCAAAGGGAACGGCGGGCTACGACTGGATGGATCACGCACCGCTTTTCGATCACCGCGATTGATCCTGTCGCGAACGCAGGTCGTGCCATGGGATCGCAGGTGGTGCCATGGGATCGCCCCGTGGTTCGACCGACGACGATCGACGATCGACCTGCGAGCCGGTCCCTTATTTCCCGCTGGTCGGCTGGATGCTATTCGTCGTCGCGATGTCGATAGCGGCCATCCGGCGATCTGGCGAACATGTCGACTGGCGAAAGCCAGGGACGATGCAACCTCGAATGACCGACGCGTGAATCCGCACACCGCCCGGCGAAGCAGGCGGGTGGACGACGGCGCGTCGGCGAGCTCAATTCAACCATTCACTTTCCATGGCCGCCGTGACGCCTAACCCCATCCAGTCCATCCTGATCGCGAACCGCTCGGAAATCTCGATTCGCGTGATGCGTGCCGCCGCCGAACTGAACATGCGTACGGTCGCGGTGTATTCGAAGGAAGACCGCCTTGCGCTGCACCGCTTCAAGGCGGACGAGAGCTACCTGATCGGCGAAGGCAAGAAGCCGCTCGCCGCGTATCTCGACATCGACGACATCCTGCGCGTCGCGCGGCAGGCGAAGGTCGACGCGATCCACCCCGGCTACGGCTTCCTGTCGGAGAACCCCGATTTCGCGCAGGCGGTGATCGACGCCGGCATTCGCTGGATCGGCCCGTCGCCCGACGTGATGCGCACGCTCGGCAACAAGGTGGCCGCGCGCAATGCGGCGATCGCGGCCGGTGTGCCCGTGATGCCCGCGACCGACCCGCTGCCGCACGATCTCGACGCGTGCCGGGCGCTGGCGGCGGAAGTCGGCTATCCGCTGATGCTCAAGGCGAGCTGGGGCGGTGGCGGGCGCGGGATGCGCGTACTGGAAAACGCTCAGGACCTCGAAACCTTGCTGCCGGTCGCGCGCCGCGAGGCGCTGGCCGCATTCGGCAACGACGAGGTTTACGTCGAAAAACTCGTGCGCAACGCGCGGCACGTCGAGGTGCAGGTGCTCGGCGACCTGCACGGCACGGTCGTGCATTTGTACGAGCGCGACTGCACGGTGCAGCGGCGCAACCAGAAGGTGGTCGAGCGCGCGCCGGCGCCGTATCTCGACGACGCGGGCCGGCAGGCGCTGTGCGAATCCGCGCTGCGCCTGATGCGCGCGGTCGGCTACACGCATGCAGGCACCGTCGAATTCCTGATGGATGCCGACACCGGCCAGTTCTACTTCATCGAGGTGAACCCGCGCATCCAGGTCGAGCACACGGTGACCGAGATGATCACCGGCATCGACATCGTGAAGGCGCAGATTCGCATCACGGAAGGCGGCCGGATCGGGCTGGCGGAGGACGTCGTGAACGGCGACGGCGCGATCGTCGAACGTGCGGCCGGCGTGCCCGCTCAGCAGGCGATTCCGCTGAACGGCAACGCGTTGCAATGCCGGATCACGACCGAGGATCCGGAGAACGACTTCCTGCCCGACTACGGGCGGCTCACGGCGTATCGCAGCGCGGCGGGCTTCGGCGTGCGCCTCGACGCCGGCACCGCCTATGGCGGCGCGGTGATCACGCCTTACTACGACTCGTTGCTGGTCAAGGTGACGACCTGGGCGCCGACGGCCGCCGAATCGATCCACCGGATGGATCGCGCGCTGCGCGAGTTCCGGATCCGCGGCGTCACCTCGAACCTGCAGTTCCTCGAGAACGTGATCAATCACCCGGCCTTCATCGCGGGCGACGTGACGACGCGCTTCATCGACAGGACACCTGAATTGCTCGCATTCGCGAAGCGCGGCGATCGCGCGACGAAGCTGCTGCGTTATCTCGGCGAGCTGAACGTGAACGGCAATGCCGAGATGAGCGGCCGCACGCTGCCGGCGCTGCCGTTGTCGAAGCCCGTGCTGCCGAAGGTCGATACGGCGATGCCGATTCCGGCCGGCACGCGCGATCGCCTGCGCGAGCTTGGCCCCAAGAAGTTCGCGCGCTGGATGCTCGACCAGAAGCAGGTGCTGCTGACCGACACGACGATGCGCGACGCGCACCAGTCGCTGTTCGCGACGCGCATGCGCACGGCCGACATGCTGCCGATCGCGCCGTTCTACGCGCGCGAGCTGTCGCAGCTGTTCTCGCTCGAATGCTGGGGCGGCGCGACCTTCGACGTCGCGCTGCGCTTCCTGAAGGAAGACCCGTGGGAACGCCTTGCGCTGCTGCGCGAACGCGTGCCGAACATCCTGTTCCAGATGCTGCTGCGTGGCTCGAATGCGGTTGGCTACACGAACTACGCGGACAACGTCGTGCGCTTCTTCGTGCAGCAGGCCGCGAGCGCGGGCGTCGACGTGTTCCGCGTGTTCGACTCGCTGAACTGGGTGCGCAACATGCGCGTGGCGATCGATGCAGTGGGCGATAGCGGGATGCTGTGCGAAGGCGCGATCTGCTACACCGGCGACCTGTTCGACACGTCGCGCTCGAAGTACGACCTCAAGTATTACGTCGGCATCGCGCGCGAATTGCAGCAAGCCGGCGTGCACGTGCTCGGCATCAAGGACATGGCCGGCATCTGCCGTCCGCAGGCGGTCGCCACACTTGTGAAGGCGCTCAAGGAAGAAACCGGGCTGCCCGTGCATTTCCATACGCACGACACGAGCGGGATCGCGGCGGCGTCGGTGCTCGCGGCGGTCGGTGCGGGCTGCGATGCGGTGGACGGCGCGCTCGACGCGATGAGCGGGCTCACGTCGCAACCGAACCTGTCGAGCATCGCGGCGGCGCTGGCCGGCGGCGAACGCGATCCGGGGCTGGACCAGGACCGCCTGCACGAAGCCTCGATGTATTGGGAAGGCGTGCGCCGGTATTACGCGCCGTTCGAATCGGAGATTCGCGCGGGCACGGCCGACGTGTACCGCCACGAGATGCCCGGCGGCCAGTACACGAACCTGCGCGAGCAGGCGCGCTCGCTCGGCATCGATCATCGCTGGACCGAGGTGTCGCGCGCGTATGCGGACGTGAACCGCCTGTTCGGCGACATCGTCAAGGTCACGCCGACGTCGAAGGTGGTCGGCGACATGGCGCTGATGATGGTCGCGAACGACCTCGCCGTGGACGACGTGCGCAATCCGGACAAGGACATCGCATTCCCCGTGTCGGTCGTGTCGCTGTTCAAGGGCGAGCTGGGTTTCCCGCCGGACGGTTTCCCGGCGGACCTGTCGCGCAAGGTGCTCAAGAGCGAGCCGCCGGCGCCGTATCGTCCCGGCGACCAGATTCCGCCGGTCGATCTCGATGCGGTACGCAAGCAGGCCGAGGCCGCTTGCGAGCAGTCGCTCGACGACCGTCAACTCGCGTCGTACCTGATGTATCCGAAACAGACGGTCGACTATTACGCGCACGTTCGCGCATACAGCGACACGTCGGTCGTGCCGACGCCGGCGTTCCTGTACGGGCTGCAGCCGCAGGAGGAAGTGGCGATCGACATCGAGCCGGGCAAGACGCTGCTCGTGTCGCTGCAGGGCCAGCATGCCGATGCGCAGGACGGCATCGTGAAGGTGCTGTTCGAGCTGAACGGTCAGTCGCGTTCGGCGCTGGTCGAGCAGAAGAGCGTCGTGCAGGCGGGCAAGGAGCGTCATGGTCTGCAGCGTGCCGATCCGGCGGATCCGCTGCACGTGGCCGCGCCGATGCCGGGCTCGGTCGTGACGGTGGCCGTGCAACCGGGTCAGCGTGTGTCGGCCGGCACGACGCTGATCGCGCTCGAGGCGATGAAGATGGAAACGCACATCGCGGCCGAGCGCGACTGCGAGATCGCGGCCGTGCATGTGAAGCCGGGTGATCGGGTCGCGGCGAAGGATCTGCTGATCGAGTTGAAAGACCCGACGCGATGAGGGTTGCCGCGATCGGCCATTCGTGGTGACCGGGCGGGGCATCGCAACCGGCACGCCGCCCGCCGCAGGGCGTGCCGGACTGTTCGTTGACGGCTGCCTGCACGTCGTTACGTGCCGCCGCGCAGGCAGCCGGCCCGCCATCGGTCAGTACGCCGCGTCGCTGCCGCCCTGGTCGGTGACGATCGCCACGCCCGAACTCGTGCCGAGCCGCGTCGCGCCGGCCTCGAGCATCGCAAGCGCGGTCGCGCGATCGCGCACGCCGCCCGATGCCTTCACGCCGAGCACGGGGCCGACCGCGCGGCGCATCAGCGTGACGTCCTCGAGTGTCGCGCCGCCGTGACCGAAGCCGGTCGACGTCTTCACGAACGCGACGCCGAGGTCGCGGCACATCTCGCACACGCGCACCTTCTCGTCGTCGGTCAGCAACCCCGTTTCGAGGATCACCTTGAGGGGCACCGTGCCGCAGGCGCGGTGCACGGCGTCGATGTCGGCCTTCACGTCGTCGTCGCGGCCGCTCTTCAGCGCGCCGAGGTTGATCACCATGTCGATCTCGCGCGCGCCCGCCGCGATCGCGGCCGACGCTTCGAACGCCTTCGCGGCGGACAGGCCCGCGCCGAGCGGGAAGCCGACCACCGCGCACACGAGCACGCCGGTGTCAGCCAGCTCGCGCGCGGCGAGCGGCACATTCGCCGAATTCACGCAGACCGAGTAGAAGCGATGCTCGGCCGCCTGGCGGCAGAGTTCGCGGATCTGCGCGTCGCTCGCGTCGGGCGCGAGCAGCGTGTGATCGATGGTTTGGGCGAGCTGGGCGTTGGAAAGCGGCATGTGTCGAAACTCCACGGATCGTGTGCCGGAAAGGTACACGGAAAGTTGGTGTTTTCACATCGGTTTGTGACGAATGCGACATCGCTGATGAGGGTGCTGCGAGGGCATCCGTCGTCCCCGACGACCGTGCTCAGGCCGAGGCTGACGCCGCATGAGGCGACGGTGTGAAAGATCGGGCGCGCCGCCGCTATACGTCGACGACTCCGCGCCCGAGTGCCACCACACGGCCGCCGACGCTGATCGCGCCGTGCTCGCTGACCGACAACCGAAGCAGGCAAGGCCGACCGACGGCTTCGCCTTGTTCGACCTGACACGCCGCGGGCAGCGGATGACCGGCTGCAAGCAGCCAGCCGCCGAGATTCGCGCAGGCCGAGCCGGTGCCCGGGTCTTCAAAAATCCCGCCGCCCTGTTTCGCAAAGAAATAGCGGGAGACCACTTTCCCGGGGCGATCCGCGTCGAACGCGAACACGTAGGCGGTCTTGCGGCCGAGGCTGCTGGTCGGCCAGATATCCAGGCAGGCGCTGTCGGGCCGGGCGCGGCGCACGGCAGCCGGGTCCTTGACCGCGACCAGCAACTGATCGGCGCCTGTATCGACCCAGCGCGGCGGCGCGAGCAAATCGTCCTGCGTCAGCCCCAGCATGGCGGCCGTTTCGGCATCGGACAATGCGCAGGGTGCCGTTTTCGGCACGCCGGCGTGCGGCGCTATGAACGTCCACACGTCGTGGGTGGCCTTGACGTCGACCACGCCGGCTTTGAATTCGAGCGAGAACTCATTGCCGACATTCAGCAGGTCGCGCACGACATGCGCGGTGCCGAGCGTCGGATGGCCCGCGAACGCCATTTCATGGCCGGGCGTGAAGATGCGCACGCGTGCACGCGCACGCTCCGACGGCAGCACGAAGGTCGTTTCCGACAGGTTGAACTGCACGGCCAGTGCCTGCATGGTCGCGTCGTCCATGCCGCGCGCATCCTCGAACACGCAGAGCGGGTTGCCGCCGAACGTGGATTCGGCGAATACGTTGAGCAGGCGGAACGCGTACTGTGTCATCGGGATCTCGCGTAGGTGGGTCTTGCCGGTCGGGGCGCGCGAGCATCGACGGCGTGTCGGGCTGCTTCGGCGCGATCCTCCCGTATTCTGCCGGACGCATTGCGCCGATCGATACGCGGCCGATCGGAATTTCAGTTTTCATGCATCATCGGGTCTGTCCGATTCGTCGACGGCGATCCGGCCCGGGCATTCCAAATTTCGCAACGATCGCGGATATTTTTTCGCCGGAGCACGCGGTCGCCCGAGAATCCGGAATCATTCGATTCGATCACGCCGCCGCCGTGCCCATGCAACGCACGACGCTTGCCGAATCAGTCAGGCAGGAGGAAGACATGGCGCTGCCGAATCCCCGATCTGCCGCGGCAATACCGTGACGGCGAACGCGCCGGCCCCCGGTACTGGGCGAACCAGACGCAGGACATCCGGGGCGTGACCGCGCTCATCCTGAAGTCGCTGGCGGGTCAGGTGCGCGGTGCGCGCGCGGCTCAGCCAGTCAGTGCGACGACACGAACACCGCATCGTCGAACGCCGCCGGAATCGCGAACTGCGCGCGCATGCGCTTCGTTTCCTGCGCGGGCGTCTGGCCGAACAGCCGTTTGAATTCCCGGCTGAACTGCGACGCGCTCGCATAACCGACCGCATGGCCGGCCGCCTCCGCGGTCAGGTCCTGGCGCACCATCAACAGCCGCGCCTGATGCAGCCGCGTCGACTTCAGGTACTGCATCGGCGACACCTGCGTGATCGCCTTGAAGTGGGCGTGGAAGCTCGGCACGCTCATGCCGGCTTCCGCGGCCAGTCGCGTTACGTCGAGCGACCGCGCGTAGTCGGCGTGGATCATGCGCAGCGAACGGCCGATCCGGCCGAACTGTCCACGCATCGCCAGCGCGTTCCTCATTGCGCCGCCCTGCGCGCCGGTGAGCACGCGGAAATACAGCTCGCGCAGCAACCCGGGGCCGAGCACCGCCGCTTCGAGCGGGCGGTGCATCGCCTCGACGAAACGCAGCACGGTCGCGTGCATCGCATCGTCCATCGGCGTCGACATCATGCTTTTCGGCGCCTGCACGGGTTCGGCGATTCCCTCGCGATCGATCCGCGCGGCCAGTTCGGCAGCCATCGGGAAATCGAGGTGCAGATACAGCGCGAGCAGCGGACGCTCCGCCGTTGCGTCGGTTTCCATGCTGAACGGCACCGGCACCGATACGGCCAGGTAGTGATCCTCGTCGTACAGATAGCGTTCGCCGCCGAAATAGCCGCGCTTGCTGCCCTGGCACACGATCACGATGCCCGGGTCGTACAGCACCGGCGTGCGGGATAGCGCGCGGTTCGAACGCAGGATGCGCACGCTCGGCAAAGCGGTCAGGTTGTAGCCTTCGTCCGGCGCCAACGCATGCAGCAACGCGATCAGGCGTTTGCGGCTGCGCGCGGGCAGCGACGGCGAGCGGGGCGGGGAGGGTGCGGTGCTCATAGTTTCAGGCAAGAAATTCAGCGGAATCGGGCTTATTCGACGTGGTTCGTCAGACTAGCATGCATGCTTCGATCGACATTCGGGAGAAGCTCACATGGCATCCGGCAACATCATGCTCATCACCGGCGTCAGCAGCGGCTTCGGCCGTGCGCTCGCGCAAGCGGCCCTGGCCGAGGGTCATACGGTGGTCGGCACCGTGAGAAGCGAAGCGGCAAAACGGGCGTTCGAGGCGCTGTCCCCGCGTGCGGCCATCGGGCGTGTGCTCGACGTGACCGACTTCGAGCGCATCGACGGCGTCGTCGCGGAAATCGAGTCGAGCGTCGGCCCCGTCGACGTGCTGGTGAACAATGCCGGCTACGGGCACGAAGGCATCATGGAGGAGTCGCCGCTGTCGGAGATGCGCCGGCAGTTCGACGTGAACGTGTTCGGCGCCGTCGCGATGATGAAGGCCGTCGTGCCGTTCATGCGCGAACGCCGGCGCGGCCGCATCCTGAACATCACGTCGATGGGCGGCCACATCACGATGCCCGGCATTGCCTATTACTGCGGCAGCAAGTTCGCGCTGGAAGGGATTTCCGAGACGCTCGGCAAGGAGCTCGAGCCGTTCGGCATCGCGGTGACGGCGGTGGCGCCGGGCTCGTTCCGTACCGACTGGGCCGGCCGTTCGATGACGCGAACGCCGCGTTCGATCGCCGATTACGACGCGCTCTTCGATCCGATCCGCCAGGCGCGCGAGGAGAAAAACGGCCGCCAATCGGGCGATCCGGCGAAGGCGGCACGCGCGATGCTGGCCGTCATCGCGGCGGATCGTCCGCCGGCGCATCTGCTGCTCGGCAGCGATGCGCTTCGGCTCGTGCGCGCCAAATGGTCGGCGCTGGAAGACGAAATTCGTACGTGGGAGGCGGTGACCGTGTCGACGGACGGTTGACGCGCGATCGGCGGTACGCGACGCGTCACACGGCGGGTGGCGTTGAAAGTCACGCCTGCGGGCGCGAGCCGGGGGCGCCGTTGCCCGCAGGAGGCCGATGCATGACGGTATCTAATTGGCTTCATGACACGGTCGCGGTTTTCCGCTACAACACTGGGGTGCTGCGTCGACCGACGCGGTGTGCCACCGCGCCGCAGTTCGTGACCGACACCCGCCCGGGTGGCCGGCCGGCACGTGATGTTCACCTACCTCAAAGGAGCCTGCAGCCATGCCGTACATCACCACGAAGGACAACGTCGACATCTTCTACAAGGATTGGGGCCCGAAGGATGCGCAGCCGATCATGTTCCACCATGGCTGGCCGCTGTCTTCCGACGACTGGGATGCCCAGCTGCTGTTCTTCGTTCAGAAGGGCTACCGCGTGGTCGCGCACGATCGCCGCGGTCACGGCCGGTCGACGCAGGTTTCCGACGGCCACGACATGGATCACTACGCGGCGGACGCGTTCGCGGTGGCCGAAGCGCTCGACCTGCGCAACGCGGTGCATATCGGTCACTCGACCGGCGGCGGCGAAGTCGCGCGCTACGTGGCCCGCCACGGCGAGCCGGCCGGACGCGTCGCGAAGGCGGTGCTGGTCAGCGCGGTGCCGCCGCTGATGCTGAAGACGGACGCGAACCCGGAAGGCCTGCCGCTCGAGGTCTTCGACGGCTTTCGCAAGGCGCTCGCCGACAACCGCGCGCAGTTCTTCCTGGACGTGCCGTCGGGCCCGTTCTACGGCTTCAACCGGCCGGGCGCGGTGGTGCACCAGGGCGTGATCCAGAACTGGTGGCGCCAGGGCATGATCGGCGGCGCGAAGGCGCACTACGAAGGCATCAAGGCGTTCTCGGAAACGGACCAGACCGAAGACCTGCGCTCGATCTCGGTGCCGACGCTCGTGCTGCACGGCGAAGACGACCAGATCGTGCCGATCGCGGACTCGGCGCTGAAGTCGGTCAAGCTGCTGAAGAACGGCACGCTGAAGACGTATCCGGGCTATTCGCACGGGATGCTGACGGTCAACGCCGACGTGCTGAACGCCGATCTGCTGGCCTTCATCCAGTCGTAATGCTAACGGCGCATGCCCGCTTTCGCGGGCTGCGCCGTGCTGGCCGGTCACGCCGGCCGCCTCGGCTCCGATTTGCTTCGGCATCCTGTGCGTTGTGCGGCGCGAGGACTTCACGTCGTCTTGCCACGAGCCGATGCGTCGGCTGCGTCACACATCACGCATCGTTTGCGGCGCTGTCGCCGACATCGCCTTCGATCGCGGCCATCAGATCGTCGACGCTCACCATCAGCGCTCGAACCTGGCGCAGCGATTCGTGCTGATGCAGCACCGCGCGCCATGACGGCAGTTCCAGCAGCGCTTGCCAGACGACGCCGAGGCCGTGCGGATCGGCATCCGCGTGCCGTGCCAGCGCGCTCGCATATTCAAGACTCGCCGGCGCCGACAGCAGCTGCATCCGGCTCGCGGCACCCAGCAGGCGCGGCGCGGGATCTGCCGACGCATCGCAGCAATACAGCACCTCGCGCTGCAGTGCCGCGTCGTCGATCGTCAGTGCGTGCAGCGACGCGCCGTGCAGGCGTACCGCGCCTTCGCGCGTGTCGAACGCATAGACGGTGTCCGGATCGGCTTGCGCGAGCAGGCTCAGGCCGCGCAGCAGGCGCGGCAGGTCGGTGGTCGCGGCATCCGCGGATGCTTTCGCTTCGACGAGAAACAGGACGTGCCACGCGGCGGACGGATCGTCGCCCCGCGCGCGCGCCAACAGCACCGCATCCCACTCGGTTTTCGCGCGGTCGTGCTTGCCGGGTATCGAGGCCGGCACGCGCATCGACGTGACCACGCGATACGTGCGGTGCGCGTCGCTCGCATCGAGCTGCGCGGCCAGGGCGTCGAGTGCCTGCGCGGCCAGCGCTTCGACGGCCGCGCCCCGCTGTTGCGACGAGACGCCTTGCGCGACGGCGAGCGCGCTGCCTTCGAGCGGACCCTGGCGGCTCCACAGCGTGCGGTACCGCTGGACGTTCGGATCCGGCGACAGTGCATCGAGACGCTGCAGCCGGGCGAGCGCGGCGCTGTCCTTCAGTTTGGCGATGTCCTGTTCGAACGCGGTATCGGTCGCCATCTCCGGTTGCGTGAGCAGGTGCCGCAGCGTGGCATCGAGGTCGTCCCACGACGCGGCGGCCGCGGCCGCATGCAACCGTGCGAGCGGCTCGCGTTGCCATGCCTGCGCACGCCGTTCGAGCCGGGCCGGATGCGCGATCGTGTTGACGGCCGAGCGCAGCGTGCGCCGATCCTGCTCGGCATGCGCGGCGAGCGACGCGTATTCGCGCACGGCCGCGGCACCATGTCGAAGCACGGCGGCCTGGAATGCGGGGTCGCCGGATTGTGCGTCCATCGCGTCGCCGATCATCCGCGCGAGCGCGTCGATGAAGCGGCGTTGCAATGCCGGGGCGGGCGTGAGGCCGTCGGCCTGCATCCGGCGTGCTTCCTCGATCACGATGGCGATGATGGCGGCCGGGTTCGCGGCGTCGGTCAGCGACGCTGCGCGCACGAACGGCGGCAGCCGGTAGCGGCGATCGACGGTTCTCAGGACTTCGTCCAGCAGGGCAGGCAACGGTGTCGGCGGCATGGCGAATGACGGGAGGGGCACGCGGTCCGCGCGTGACGGGCGATGTGCAACGGTATCACGCAGTGCCCGCATGCTGCAGCGTGTGCTGCGGCGAAGCTGCCGTTCGCGTGGCGCCCCACTGCGCGCGGACGACGAAACGCGCGGCGTTGCCCGTCGCCCGCCGCCGGACGTCAGGCCGTCAGCGTCACCGACAGGCTGCCGAGTTCGCCGAAGCGCACCGTCAGCGCATCGCCGAGCGGCACGTCGATCGCGCCCGCATACGAACCGGTCGTCACGATCTGGCCGGCACGCGCGCCGTCGCCGCGCGATGCGAGGAAATTGACCAGCCACACGAGCGGCTTGAGCGGATCGCCGTCCGGATGACGGCCGTCGATCGTGCGATTCAGCG
Source organism: Burkholderia sp. RF4-BP95 (assembly GCF_001521985.1). Lineage (NCBI taxonomy): Bacteria > Pseudomonadati > Pseudomonadota > Betaproteobacteria > Burkholderiales > Burkholderiaceae > Burkholderia > Burkholderia sp. RF4-BP95. The sequence goes on from NZ_LOSX01000090.1 coordinate 13,879, forward strand.
CGCCCTCGAATGACAGCGCGAGCGTCTCGAGCGGCGCGTTCAATCCGTCGGGCACGACGGGACCCACGCACAATCCCTGGTTGAACTGCCCGTCGGCGAGCAGTTCGAACTTCGACGCGCGCGCGGGCTCCGCATAACGGCAGCCCAGCACCTCGAGCACGATGCGCACTTCGCGGATCGCGCCGCGCACGTCGTTCTCGTCGTATGGCTGCGCGCGGGCGGGCAGGTCGCGATCGAGCACGAACGCGATCTCCGGCTCGATCCGCACGATCGGGCCGCCGACGACGCGATACGGCGCATCGGCTTCGCGGATCGTCGACGCGAAGATCGGCGCGACGATCACGCGGTCGGGCGGCGGCAGCGCACATTTCCATCCGCCGATGGCTTCGCCGAGCAGATCGGCGACGCGATGCTGGATCGCCAGCGCGGTATCGACGTTCTCGGGACGCAAGGCGTCGGGCAGCAGCGGGCCGGGCATGCCGGCATGGCGGGCGGCGACGAGATGCTGGGCGGCGCCGTCCACGCGTTCGGTAGTCGTTGTCATGTCGGTTGAGCGAGTTGAAAGTGGGCCGGCAAAAAAGGGCCGGACGAAGGTCGCAACGTCGATGATAGCGCCTTCGGCGCCATGGCCGCCCGGTTGCGCGGCGCGGCCGCGCGGACGGCGCGCCGATTTTTGCGCGTGGCGCTTTGCCGCACGCCGCGTTTTTGGTGGATCTTGATCGCCGTCAAGCTTCGAACCGGCTGTCCGCCGATGATGGGGACATGGCCGCACGCGACCGCGCGCGGCAACTCACCCCAGCGAGGTTCGCATGTACAAGAAGATCATGGTGGCCGTCGACGGCAGCGCTTCGTCGAAACAGGCGCTTGCCGAGGCAGTGAAGGTGGCGGTGGCGGGCGACACGCACGTCAGCGTCGTGTACGTGGTCGACAAGTCGGTGCTGTTCACGTACGCGGGTCGTTTCGATCCGCATGCGCTCATCGAGGAAATCCGCGACGACGGGCGCAAGGTGCTGCGTGAAGCCGAACAGGTCCTCGCGCAGGCCGGCGCGAAGGGCGAGGCCGAACTCGTGGAAACCGAGAGCATCGGCGAGGACGTCGCGGAACGCCTGCAGCGCTACGTGAAGGAGCGCGGGATCGACCTCGCGGTGGTCGGCACGCACGGGCGGCGCGGCATCCGGCGCGTGCTGCTCGGGAGCGTCGCCGAGCGCTTCGTGCGTGGCTCGAAGTGCCCGGTGCTGCTGATTCGCGGCGACGATACCGGCGAGCCGGCGTCCGCCGCGGCAGCCTGACGCGGCGGCGCGCGATGATACGTCGTCAATACCGGATCGTCGTCGCGGCGATCGCCGTATTCGTGTCGCTCGCGGGGATGATGGCCGTGGTGACGGGGCTGCTGTTCGACGAAACGATCGCGCTGCGCGGCGGCGCGGTCGCGTTGATCGTCGGCGTGGCCGGCTTCGTCATCATGCTCAACCCGGGGCCGAAAGGCGAGGGGTGACGCGCGGCACTTCCCCGGTTTCATGCAGGACCGGCACCGCAGCAGCATCGCCGGTCCGTCTTTCCGCGTCTCTCCGTCCGTCATGTCCGGCGCATTCGCGCCATCCTGCCCGGCCGGCATCTCCCTCGCCGGCATCTCCCATCTCATCGATTCCGCATCAGGCAGCGCACGCTTCGATTGAATGACGCGCGCGTGCACGAGCACGCCGCTTCTCATCTCATCTCATCGCGGCGGTCGAGTCCTGTCCTCGCCGTTTTCCTTCGGTGGCATGCCCGTATTGATCCGGCCTGGCACGGCAGCCGGTCGCGCGCATGCGGCCGCGACTCGTGCGTGATTGCATCGCGCCGCGAAAACGCGTGACGTTGCAACACTGCGGCGCTCATGCATAAACGCGTGATCGAGCGCCGGCCTGTAACCCGTCAAACCCTGACGCAAAAGTCCGGTGCCGAGCATGCCATTGGCACGCCTGTATCCATCCCCATTTCGCAACGATGCGTGCAGGTGCAACGATATCGTGATTTGTATCAAGTCGTGATATGTCGATCCGCAAGAGAATTCATTCGACCCGGACGCAAGGGATGGAAGCGAACGCAACGAGCCGATTGCCGAGCGTCCCTCGCATCCGGGATATCACTTCCTTAAATACTCAGGGTCTGCCAAAAGACCGGAAAGACGAGATCCCCATGAGCCATTTCCTGGATAGATTGCGTTATTTCTCCACCACGAGGCCAACCTTCTCCGACGGACACGGCGCCGTCACGGACGAGGACCGCAAATGGGAAGACGGCTATCGGCTGCGCTGGCAGCACGACAAGATCGTCCGTTCGACCCACGGGGTGAACTGCACGGGTTCGTGTTCGTGGAAGGTCTATGTGAAAGGCGGGATCGTCACCTGGGAAACCCAGCAGACCGATTACCCGCGCACGCGCCCCGACATGCCGAACCACGAACCGCGCGGCTGCTCGCGCGGCGCTTCGTACTCCTGGTATCTGTATAGCGCGAACCGCCTCAAGCATCCGATGGTGCGCAGCGCGCTGGTGAAGCTGTGGCGCGAACGCCGCCGCACCCTCGCGCCCGTCGACGCATGGCGATCGATCGTCGAGGACGACGACGCGCGGCGCTCGTACCAGAGCCGGCGCGGGCTCGGCGGCTTCGTGCGCGCGAGCTGGGATGAGGTCAACGAGATCGTTGCGGCCGCAAACGTTTACACGGTCGAGCGGCACGGCCCCGATCGCGTCGTCGGCTTCTCGCCGATCCCGGCGATGTCGATGGTGTCGTACGCGGCCGGCTCGCGCTACCTTTCGCTGATCGGCGGCGTGTGCCTGAGCTTCTACGACTGGTATTGCGACCTGCCGCCCGCGTCGCCGCAGACCTGGGGCGAGCAGACCGACGTGCCGGAATCGGCCGACTGGTACAACTCGACGTTCATCATGATGTGGGGCTCCAACGTCCCGCAGACCCGCACGCCCGACGCGCACTTCCTCGTCGAGGCGCGCTATCGCGGCACGAAGGTCGTGTCGGTGTTCCCCGATTACTCGGAAGGCGCGAAGTTCGGCGATCTGTGGTTGCATCCGAAGCAGGGCACCGACGCGGCGCTCGCGCTCGCGATGGGTCACGTGATCCTGAAGGAGTTCCACCTCGCAGGTAAAAGCGACTATTTCATCGACTACTGCAAGCGCTATACCGACATGCCGGCGCTCGTGCGCCTCGTGCCGCACGGCGACGGCTACGTGCCCGAGCGCCTCGTGCGTGCGTCCGATTTCGACGACGCGCTCGACGAGGCCGCGCATCCCGAGTGGAAGACCGTGATGATCGACGACGCGACCGGGGAATTCGTCGTGCCGGTCGGCTCGATCGGCTTCCGCTGGGGGCAGCAGGCCAAGGACGGAGCGAGCGACAAGGGCAAGTGGAACCTGCGCGGCGAGACGTCGAAGGGCGCGGCGCTGTCGCCGCGGCTGTCCTGCGCGGCCGAGCACGACGACGTGGTCGACGTGCTGTTTCCGTACTTCGGCAACCAGCCGCACGCGCATTTCAACTCGACGCAGCACGGCTCCGAGCTGTCGCGCCGGATCGGCGTGCGGCGCGTGGCGACGCGCGACGGCGAGATGCTGGTCGCGACCGTCTACGACCTGTTCGTCGCGAACTACGGGCTCGACCAGGGGCTGGGCGGCCGCGACGTGGCCGCGAGCTACGACGACGATCTTCCGTATACGCCGGCGTGGCAGGAAACGATCACGGGCGTGAAGCGCTTGGACGTGATCTCGGTCGCGCGGCAGTTCGCGGAGAACGCGCACAAGACGCAAGGCAAGTCGATGGTGATCATCGGCGCGGGGATCAACCACTGGTTCCACATGGACATGTCGTACCGCGCGATCATCAACATGCTGATCATGTGCGGATGCGTCGGCAAGCCGGGCGGCGGCTGGTCGCATTACGTGGGCCAGGAGAAGCTGCGTCCGCAGACTGGCTGGACCGCACTCGCGTTCGCGCTCGACTGGAATCGGCCGCCACGCCACATGAACGCGACGTCGTTCTTCTACGCGCACACCGATCAGTGGCGCTACGACACGATGGACCCGGGCGCGCTGCTGTCGCCGCTCGCGGACAAGACGCAGTTCCACGGTTCGCCGATCGACTACAACGTGCGCGCCGAACGGATGGGCTGGCTGCCGTCCGCGCCGCAGCTCGCGGTGAATCCGCTGAAGGTCGGTGCGAGTCTCGGCGACCTCGCTCAGGCCGGCGCCGATGTCGCGCGGCAACTGAAGGCCGGCATGCTGCGGATGGCGTGCGAAGACCCGGATTCCCCCGACAACTTCCCGCGCAATCTGTTCGTGTGGCGTTCGAACCTGCTCGGTTCGTCGGGCAAGGGCCACGAGTATTTCCTGAAGCATCTGCTCGGCACGACCAACGGCGTGCAGGGCGACGACCTCGGCGCGACGGGCGGCGCGCGCCCCGAGGAAGTGAAGTGGCACGACGAAGCGCCGCGCGGCAAGCTCGACCTGCTCGTCACGCTCGACTTCCGGATGTCGACCACCTGCATGTATTCGGACGTCGTGCTGCCGACCGCGACGTGGTACGAGAAGGACGACATGAACACGTCCGACATGCACCCGTTCATCCATCCGCTGTCGGCTGCGGTCGATCCCGCGTGGGAATCGAAGAGCGACTGGGAGATCTTCAAGGGGATCGCGAAGCGCTTCTCCGAGCTGTGCGATGGGCATCTCGGTGTCGAACGCGACGTCGTACTCGCGCCGATCGCGCACGATACGCCGGGCGAACTCGCACAGCCGTTCGACGTGCAGGACTGGAAGCGCGGCGAATGCGAGCCGGTGCCGGGCCGCACGATGCCGGCGGTGATCGCCGTCGAGCGCGATTATCCGAACACCTATGCGCGCTTCACGTCGCTCGGCCCGCTGATGGACAAGCTCGGCAACGCGGGCAAGGGCATCGGCTGGGACACGAAGGATGAAGTGAAGCTGCTGGGCGCACTCAACTACACAGTCGCTCATGGCGCCGCGCAAGGGCGCCCGCGCATCGACACCGCGCTCGACGCAGCCGAGGTGATTCTCGCGCTCGCGCCGGAAACCAACGGCGAAGTCGCGGTGAAGGCATGGCGCGCGCTGTCGGGCATCACCGGTATCGATCACACGCATCTGGCCGCCGCGCGCGCGGACGAGAAGATCCGCTTCCGCGACATCCAGGCGCAACCGCGCAAGATCATCTCGTCGCCGACGTGGAGCGGGATCGAATCCGAACACGTGTCGTACAACGCCGGTTACGTGAACGTGCACGAGCTGGTGCCGTGGCGCACGCTGACGGGCCGTCAGCAGCTTTACCAGGATCACGCGTGGATGCGCGCGTTCGGCGAGTCGCTGTGCGTGTACAAGCCGCCGATCGACACGGGCAGCTACGCGCACATGGTCGGCAAGCGCTCGAACGGCAACCCCGAGCGTGTGCTGAACTTCCTGACACCGCATCAGAAGTGGGGGATTCACAGCACGTATACGGACAACCTGCTGATGCTGACGCTGTCGCGCGGCGGCCCGATCGTGTGGATGTCGGAGGACGACGCGAAGGCGATTGGCGCCGTCGATAACGACTGGATCGAGTGCTACAACTCGAACGGCGCATTGTGCGCGCGGGCGGTCGTGAGCCAGCGGATTCCGTCCGGGATGGTGATGATGTACCACGCGCAGGAAAAGATCGTGAACACGCCGGGCTCCGAGATCACCGGCACGCGCGGCGGCATTCACAACTCGGTCACGCGCATCGCGCTGAAGCCGACCCACATGATCGGCGGCTACGCGCAGCTGTCGTACGGCTTCAACTATTACGGCACGGTCGGCTCGAATCGCGACGAGTTCCTGATCGTGCGGAAGATGAGCAAGATCGACTGGCTCGACGGCGAGGACACCGCGGTCGACCCGACAACACAGGCCGTACGGGATGGAGAAACGTCATGAAGGTACGCGCACAGATCGCGATGGTGCTGAACCTCGACAAATGCATCGGGTGCCATACCTGCTCGGTGACCTGCAAGAACGTGTGGACCAGCCGCGAAGGGATGGAGTACGCATGGTTCAACAACGTCGAGACGAAGCCGGGCATTGGCTACCCGAAGGACTGGGAGAATCAGGAGCGCTGGCGCGGCGGCTGGCAGCGCCGTGCGGACGGGCGGATCGAGCCGCGTCTGGGCGGCAAGTGGCGGCTGCTGGCACAGATTTTCGCGAACCCGCACCTGCCCGAGATCGACGATTACTACGAGCCGTTCACGTTCGACTACGGCCATCTTCAGGACGCGGGCAACACGCGCGCGATGCCGGTCGCGCGACCGCGTTCGCTGATCAGCGGCCAGCGGCTCGAGAAGATCGAGTGGGGTCCGAACTGGGAGGAAATCCTCGGCGGCGAGTTCGAGAAGCGCGCGAAGGACACCAACTTCGAGGCGGTGCAGAAGGAGATCTACGGACAGTTCGAGAACACCTTCATGATGTACCTGCCGCGCCTTTGCGAGCACTGCCTGAATCCGGCGTGCGTCGCCTCGTGCCCGTCGGGCTCGATCTACAAGCGCGAGGAAGACGGCATCGTGCTGATCGACCAGGACAAGTGCCGCGGCTGGCGCATGTGCGTGTCGGGTTGCCCGTACAAGAAGATCTACTACAACTGGCAGAGCGGCAAGGCCGAGAAGTGCATCTTCTGCTATCCGCGCATCGAGGCCGGCCAGCCGACCGTGTGTTCGGAAACCTGCGTGGGCCGCATTCGCTACCTCGGCGTGCTGCTGTACGACGCCGACAGGATCAGCGAAGCCGCGAGCGCGGAGAACGAGAAGGACCTGTACGAAGCGCAGCTATCGCTGTTCCTCGATCCGGAGGACCCCGCCGTGATCGGGCAGGCCGAGCGCGACGGCGTGCCGGCCGCGTGGCTCGACGCCGCGCGCCGCTCGCCGACCTACAAGATGGCGATCGACTGGAAGATCGCGTTCCCGCTGCATCCGGAATACCGGACGTTGCCGATGGTCTGGTACGTGCCGCCGCTGTCGCCGATCAACTCGGCCGCGAACAGCGGCGCGCTCGGGATGAACGGCTATCTGCCGGACGTCGAATCGCTGCGCATCCCGCTGCGTTATCTGGCGAACTTGCTGACGGCCGGCGACGAGGCGCCCGTGAAGCGCGCGCTCGAACGGCTGCTCGCGATGCGTGCGTTCATGCGCGCGCGTCACGTCGACGGCATCGATGCGCGCGGCGTGCTCGACCAGGTCGGTCTGTCGCTCGCGCAGGTCGAGGAGATGTACCGCTATCTCGCGATCGCGAATTACGAGGATCGCTTCGTGATCCCGACGACGCACCGCGAGTATGCGGAGAACGCATACGACCTGCGCGCGTCGTGCGGTTTCTCGTTCGGCAACGGCTGTTCCGACGGCCGTTCGGAGGGCAGCCTGTTCAGCTCGAAGAAGGGCACGAAAACCATTCCGATCCATGAGGCGTCCCGATGAGCACCGCATCCGATCCGACCTATGCAGCGTTCGCGGTGCTGCTCGACTATCCCGACGAAGCGCTCATCGACGTGCTCGATTCGATCGAAGCTCACCTGCGCGAAAACGTGCGCGTGCCGAAGGCGGTGCGCGCGGGCCTCGACCGCTTCTTCGCCTACGTGCGCGAGCGCGACCTGTTGACGCTGCAGGAGAACTACGTCGCGCTGTTCGATCGCGGCCGCGCGACGTCGCTGCATCTGTTCGAGCACGTGCACGGCGAATCGCGCGACCGCGGGCAGGCGATGGTCGACCTGCTGCAGATGTACGAGCGGCACGGGCTGACGTTGAACCCGGGCGAGCTGCCCGACTACCTGCCCGTGTTCCTCGAATACCTGTCGCGGCTGCCGGCGGCCGATGCGCGCAACCTGCTCGGCGAGACCGGCGAGATCCTGCGCGCGCTGGCCGGCCAGCTCGCGCGGCGCGGCAGCCATTACAGCTTCGTCGTCGGCGCGCTGCTGCCGATGGCCGGCCTCGCGCCGGTCGACGCGCCGGCGGCCGCGGACGACGACGTCGCCGCCGAACGGCCGAGTGCCGACGATTACCGCGCGCTCGACGCGTCGTATGCGGACGAGGCGGTGCGCTTCGTCGGCGCGGCAACGCCGGCCGAGCAGACGGTGCGGTTCCACGACAAGCGGCCGGCCCGCGGCGCGTAAGCGCGGGCCCAACTGGGGAAAGACATGAACGCTTATTTGCATCAGTTTCTGTTCGGGATCTATCCGTACATCTGTCTCGCGGTGCTGCTGGTCGGCAGCCTGATCCGCTTCGATCGCGAGCAGTACACGTGGAAGAGCGATTCGTCGCAGCTTTTGCGCCACGGGATGCTGCGGCTCGGCAGCAACCTGTTCCACTGGGGCGTGCTGGTCGTCGTGCTCGGGCACTTCGGCGGCTTCCTCGCGCCTCACTGGCTCGTGTCGCCGTTCCTGTCGGCGTCCGGGCACCAGCTCGTCGCGATGGTGGCGGGCGGTGCGGCCGGCGTCGCGGCGATCATCGGGCTGACGATCCTGATCTGGCGACGCCTCGGCGACCCGCGCATTCGCAAGAACAGTCGCAAGTCCGACATCGTGATCGTGCTGATGCTGTGGGTGCAGCTCGCGCTCGGGCTCGGCACCGTCGTGCTGTCGACGCGCCACATGGACGGCGTGATGTTCGAGCAGCTCACCGACTACGTGAAGGGCGTCGTCACGTTCCGGCCGGACATCGCGAGTCTGCTGGCCGGCGTGCCGCTGACATACCGGCTGCATATGCTGCTGGGCTTCACGATCTTCCTCGTGTCGCCGTTCACGCGGATGGTGCACATCTGGAGCGGCATCGCGTCGGTCGCGTACCTGATCCGGCCGTACCAGCTCGTGCGCAAGCGCTGAGGAGGCCATATGAACGAGGTTCTATCCGAAGTCGCGGCGGTGCCGCTGACGATCAACGGCATTGCGATCGACGATGCGGCCATCGCGGCCGAGGCCGCGCATCACGGCGACGCGCCCGATCCGCTCGACGCGGCACGGCATGCGCTCGCGGTGCGCGAATTGCTGCGGCAGCGTGCGGTGTCGCTCGCGCTGATCGACGAAGGCGCATCGCTCGACGATGCGGCAGTCGACGCATTGCTCGAACGCGAGCTGACGCACGTGCCCGAACCGGTTCGCACCGATTGCGAGCGCTATTACGCGCAGCATCCGGCACGCTTTCGCCGCAACGACATCGTGTATGCAAGCCACGTGCTGTTCGCGGTGACCGACCGCGTGCCGCTCGCCCCGCTGCGGCAGCGCGCGGAACGTGCGCTCGCCGACGTGGTGGCCGCACCCGACACGTTCGAAGCGGTCGCGCGCGCGTCGTCGAACTGTCCGTCGGCGCAAGTCGGCGGCAGCCTCGGACAACTCCTGCGCGGCGACACCGTGCCGGAATTCGAGACCGCGCTGTTCGACACGGACGGGCTCGGCGTGCTGCCGAAGCTCGTCAACACCCGCTTCGGCTTCCACATCGTGCGCATCGAGCGCCGCGTGCCGGGCGACGTGGTGCCGTTCGACGAGGCCGCCGGCCAGATCGCCGCGTACCTGTCGGAACGCGTGCGGCAACGGGCGATGCGGCAGTACGTGGCGATACTCGCGGGCGGCGCGCGGGTCGAAGGCGTGACCTTCGACGGCGCGAACGGGCCGCTCGTCCAATGAAACGAGGTTTTGTGTATGGCAACTCAACAAGGTAACGTCGGCCCGGCCGCGGACACGCAGGCCATCCCGCTGCGCGCGTGGTCGGTGCTGGCCGCGAGCACGCTCGCGTTCATGGTGTGTTTCGTCGTGTGGATGATGTTCGGCGTGCTCGGCGTGCAGCTGCGCACCGATCTCGGCCTGAACAGCACGGAATTCGGGCTGCTCACGTCGACGCCCGTGCTGACCGGCGCGCTGATGCGCTTGCCGCTCGGCACGTGGACCGACCGCTTCGGCGGCCGCATCGTGATGACGGTGCTGCTCGTCGTGTGCGCGATTCCCGTCTACATCGTCAGCTATGCGACGCAGCTCTGGCAGTTCCTCGTGATCGGGCTGTTCCTCGGCTGTGTCGGCGCGTCGTTCGCGGTCGGCACGCCGTACGTCGCGCGCTTCTTCCCGCCGAAGCGGCGCGGGCTCGCGATGGGCGTGTTCGGTGCGGGCACGTGCGGCGCGGCGGTCAACCTGTTCGTCACGCCGCTGCTGCTGTCCGCTTATGGCTGGCGTTTCGTGCCGCGCGTCTACGCGGTTGCATTGCTCGTCACGGCCGCGATCTTCTGGGTCGCGTCGGCGCCCGATCCGGGGGCGGGCAAACGAGGCGGATCGATACTCGACGCGTTCAAGGTGCTGCGCGATCCGCGCGTGTGGCGGCTCTGCCAGTACTACTCGATCACGTTCGGCGGCTTCACCGCGCTGTCGCTGTGGATCCCGCAGTACCTGAAGAGCGAATACGGGATGTCGCTCGTGATGGCCTCCGCGTTCGCGGCGGGCTTCTCGCTGCCGGGCTCCGTGCTGCGCGCGCTCGGCGGCGCGCTGTCCGACCGCTTCGGCGCGCATGCGGTCACCTGGTGGGGGCTGTGGGTCGCGTGGATCTGCCTGTTCCTGCTGTCGTATCCGGCGACCGACTTCGTGATTCACACGATCGACGGCACCGCGTCGCTGAATCTGTCGATGCCGGTGGCAGGCTTCGTCGCGCTGACCTTCGTGCTCGGTGCGGTGTTCGCGTTCGGGATGGCGTCGACCTTCAAGTACGTCGCCGACGATTTCCCGGACAACATGGGCGTCGTCACGGGCATCGTCGGCCTCGCGGGCGGGCTCGGCGGCTTCCTGCTGCCGATCCTGTTCGGCTTGCTGCTCGACCTGCTGCGCGTGCGCACGACCTGCTTCATGTTCCTGTACGGGATCGTCTGGGTGTCGCTGATCCTGATCTATCTGTCCGAGGTGCGGCGTACGCCCGTGACGGGCTGAGCGTTCGTGCGCGATGCCGGTAGCCGCCGGCGTCGCGCACGCATCTTGCAGCGCGCCGGGCGTTTTCGAGCGTCCGCAGTTCTGTCAAACTGGCGCCCATGACACCGCGCCTCGCCTTACCGCCTTCCTCCGATTCCTCACCTGCACCAGCAGGCTTCCCCGACGCCGACGAACTGGCCGCGCTGCGCGCGTGGTACGCGGGCATGACCGTGCGTCAGGCGGTCGAACGCTATCTGCCCGACCGGCTCGGCGAACGGCGGTCGGCGCGCGGCGTGATCGGCGGGATTCGTCGCCGCCTCGTGCGCGTCGCGCGGCAGGTCGGGCGGCCCGATCTCGCCGAGCAGCTCGCGCATGCCGACAGCGCGCGCGTCCAGATGGCGAAGGCCGCGACCGATGCGATCGGCCTGCTGCGTCATGCGCGTGCGCCGGTGCCGCAAATCAGCGATGACATCGGCTTGTGGCTGCCCGCACGCGCGGTCGTCGCGCTGCGTGCGCACGGGATCGCGACGCTCGCCGACCTGACCGTGCGGATTCCGCGGCGGCGTCAGTGGTGGCGCGCAATAGCGGGGCTCGGCATGGCGAGCGCGCGGCATATCGAGACGTTCTTTTCCGCGCATCCGGACCTGACCGAGCGGGCGCGCGCGCTGATCGCGGCGACGCCGCGCAGCGCCATCGTGCCGTGGGAGCAACTGAAGCTGCCGCACGAGGTCGACGGGTCGGCCGGCACGTTCCGCGCGCCGCGCGCGACCAGCACGCTCGACGCGGACAACGATTACGCGGCCGTGCACGCTTGGCTGTCGCTGCACGAATCGGCCGCGACGCGCCGCGCGTACCGGAAGGAGGCCGAGCGGCTGATCCTGTGGGCGATCGTCGAGCGCGGGCGCGCGCTGTCGTCGCTGACCACCGAGGATGCGGTCGCGTATCGCGCGTTCCTGCGCAACCCGACGCCGCACGAACGCTGGATCGGCCCGGTGCGGCCGCGCGGCGCGCCGGACTGGCGGCCGTTTTCGGGCGGATTGTCCGCGCGTTCGGCCGCGTACACGCTGTCGGTCCTCGGCGCGCTGTTCCGCTGGCTGATCGAGCAGCGCTATCTGCTCGCGAATCCGTTCGCGGGCGTCAAGGTGCGCGATACGCGCGGCGCGAATGCGCTGGACACGTCGCATGCGTTCACCGAAGGCGAGTGGCTGCTCGTGCGCACGATCGCGGACGGGCTCGAGTTTCGCAAGGGCAAGCCGTCCGGCGCATCGCAGTCCGGCTGGACGCCGGCGGCCGCGCAACGGCTGCGCTTCATCCTCGATTTCGGCTATGCGACCGGGCTGCGTGCGAGCGAACTGGTCGGCGCGACGCTCGGCGACATCGAAACGGACGCGCACGGCGATGCGTGGCTGAAACTGATCGGCAAGGGCAGCAAGGCCGCGCGCGTCGCGCTGCCGCCGCTCGCGCGCACGGCGCTCGATCGTCATCTGGTCGCGCGGCGGCTGCCGGTGACGCCGGTGCGCTGGCGTCCCGATACGCCGCTGATTCCGAGCCTTGCGGAAGACGGGGCGGCCGGGATCACGAGCGTGCGGCTGTGGAAGGTGATGCAGCGTTTCTTCACGCAGACGGCCGCGCTCGTCGACGACGACAACCCGGCACTCGCGCAGAAGTTGCGCCAGGCGAGCCCGCACTGGATGCGTCATACGCATGCGACGCATGCGCTCGCGCGCGGCGCGGAGCTGACGACGGTGCGCGACAACCTGCGGCACGCGTCGATTTCGACGACGTCGATTTATCTGCACGGCGACGACGTGAAGCGGGCGCGGCAGATGTCGAGTGCGTTTTCGGCTGACAAATGAGCAGGGCGCACGCGTGATCGCGTGGGATTCGAACGGAACGGCACCGCGTCGGTGACGGTCAGAAGGGTTATTCGGTAATGGAGCGGATGGATGGCATCGAGTCAGGGAACCGTCGATTTCGTCGTCGAGCAGATGGCTGCGGCGGGCGCCGTGTCGGCGCGCAAGATGTTCGGCGAATACGGCATCTACTGCGACGGCAAGATGGTCGCGCTGGTGTGCGACGACCGGTTGTTCGTCAAGCCGACGCCTGACGGGCGTGCGTTTCTCGGCACCTGCGACGAAGCGCCACCGTATCCGACGGCGAAACCGCATCTCGTCATCGGGGGCGAGCGCTGGGACGACCGCGAATGGCTGTCGACGTTGATCCGGATCACGGCTGCGCAACTGCCGCTGCCTGTGAAGCGTGGTCGATAGCGGCCGGCGTATTCTGTGAAACATGTGCGCGACAATCGCGCCACCTGCTGGAGCACAAGAATGGAGACATCCGAACATCCGCCAGCACCGCGCTACGCGCGCCGCGCATGGCACGCGCTCGTCGCGGCCCTGTGCCTCGGCTGGAGCGCGCTGTCGTTCGGCGCGGACGGCGCGGCCGCGCTGCTCGACCGCTATCACAGCCTCGGCGAGCAACTGAAGAACAACTCGTTCCATCGCCCGCTGTACCTCGAATCGTCCGAGGCGTCTTCGTCGCTGAAGGGCGACATCTACGCGGTCGTCGACTATCCGTTCTCCGTCGTGAACGGCAAGCTCAACGACCCCGCGCAAGGCCCCGCGAACTGGTGCGCGGTGCTGATCCTGCACCTGAACACGAAGTACTGTCGTGCGTCGACCGGCAGCGACGGCCCGGTGCTCGACGTGAACCTCGGCCGCAAGATCGAGCAGAAGCTGTCGGATACCTATCGCGTGCAGTTCCGCTACCGCGTGGCCGCCGCGACACCCGACTATTTCCAGGTCGACCTGGCTGCCGACAGCGGCCCGATGGGCACGAAGGACTACCGGATCGTGCTGGAAGCGGTGCCGGTCGGCGGATCGCGCACGTTCCTGCACCTCACGTATTCGTACGGCTTCGGCGCGGTCGGCCGCATGGCGATGAAGACCTACCTCTCGACGGTCGGCAGCGACAAGGTCGGGTTCACGGCGGCCAGCGGCGCATCGGCGGCGCAGCCGCAGTACATCGGCGGCGTGCGCGGATTGCTGGAGCGCAACACGATGCGCTACTACCTCGCGATCGACACGTATCTCGCGACGCTCGACAAGCCGCTCGACCAGCGCCTTGCGCGCTGGTTCGACGCGACCGAGCAGTATCCGAAGCAACTGCACGAAGTCGAGCGCGGCGCGTATCTGCAGATGAAAGCGCAGGAGGTGCAGCGGCAACAGGCGGAGCGATGACGCCGCCCGCTGCCGGGCTGCCCGGCGTCGATCAGTTCGACGCGCCGCCGACCGTGCGAATGCTGTGCCACTGCCCCTGTTCGACGCGGAACAGCGTGTAGGGCGGCTTGATCAGGTCGCCGCGCTCGTCGAACGAGATCTTCCCCGTTACGCCCGTGACCGACACACCGGGCAGGCTCGCGACGATCTTGCCGCGGTCGACCGAATCGGCCTTGCGGACCGCCGCGATCATCGCGAGCGCCGCGTCGTACGCGAACGGCGCATACAGCTCGATCTTGCCGGATGCCGCAGACGCGACCGCGAACTGCGCGACCACACGGTACCGCCTTCGAATCCGCGGCCACCGCATCCATTTCCCAGCCTCTGCGTCAAATCGTAAGACGTACAGTTCGCCCGAAGTCGCGAATTCGCGCCGAACTGTACTCTTGTGTGCATATCCGATGTGTGTACTCCGCATCAACTGTTCTGCTCTTACGATTCCATCATCAAGTGCACAGTGCCGCAGACCCAGACATCACGGGCCTGACGGCGCATCTTCAAAAGCGAGCCACGACGATGGAAAAGGCAAAACCGGAGGGAGCAATCAGGCATCACGACAGCCCGGTCGGCGGGCGGCACATGCACGGATCGGGCGTGCGCAGGCCGGCGGAGAGCATGCGATGAAGCTCTACGAAAAACTCGCGGACGACATCGAACGCCTGATCCGCCAGGGCGTGTACCGGCACGGCGACCGGATTCCGTCGGTGCGGCAGGCGAGCCAGCAGCACCGGATCAGCATCACGACCGTGCTGCACGCATATCTGCTGCTCGAAAGCCGCGGACTGCTGGAAAGCCGTCCGCAGTCGGGCTACTTCGTGAACCTGCGTCGCGACGACAACCACGCGCCGGTGCGCGAACTGCGGCCGTCGAAGCCGATCGCGATTTCGTCGTCGGTCGACATGAGCCGGCTCGTGCTGTCGACGCTGCGCTCGATCGGCACCGACGACGCGGTGCCGCTCGGTTCGCCGTATCCGGACCCGAGCCTCTTTCCGTTCGAGAAGCTGAACCGCTACGCGTATGCGGCCGGCCGGGACAAGTCGCTGTGGGGCGTGACCGACGGGCTGCCGCCCGGCCATCCGCGTCTGATCCGGCAGATCGCACGACGCTACCTGGAAAACGGGATGTCGGTCGATCCGAACGAGATCATCGTGACGGTCGGTGCGACCGAGGCGATCAACCTGTGCCTGCAGGCGGTCGCGAAACCGGGCGACACGATCGCGGTCGAGTCGCCGACGTTCTACGCGATGCTGCACGCGATCGAGCGGATGGGGATGAAGGCGATCGAGGTCGCGACGCATCCGGAATACGGGATCGATATCGCCGCGCTGGCGGCGATCGCAAAGTCGCAGCCGATCGCCGCGTGTATGGTGATGCCCAATTTTCAGAATCCGCTGGGCTTCCAGATGCCCGACGAGCGCAAGCGCGAACTGGTGGAATTCGCGACTCGCGTCGACATGCCGCTCATCGAGAACGGTGTGTATAACGAACTGTATTTCGGCGAGTCGCATCCGAGCACGCTGAAGTCCTGCGATCGCAACGGGATCGTGCTGCATTGCGCATCGTTCTCGAAGAGCCTGACGGCGGCTTACCGGGTCGGCTGGGCGTTGCCGGGCCGCTATCGCGATCAGGTCGAGAAGCTGAAGTTCCTGAACACGCTGGCCACGCCGTCGCTGCCGCAGCTCGCGATCGCCGAGTTTCTCGAACGCGACGGCTACGAGCATCACCTGCGACGCTTGCGCAAGGCATATGCGCAGCAGGCGAACCTGATGCGCGCGATGGTGTCGCGATTCTTCCCGGAAGGCACGCGCATCTCGAGCCCGGCCGGCGGCTACGTGCTGTGGGTCGAGTTGCCGGCGCAGGTCGACGCGATGCGGCTGTATCAGCTCGCGCTGGAGCAGGGAATCACGATCGGCCCCGGCTACATGTTCTCGATCACCGACAACTACCGGAACTTCGTCCGGCTGAACTACAGCAGCGCGTGGTCGCCGGAGATCGAGCAGGCGGTGATCGCGGTCGGGAAGCTCGCGGCGTCGTGCATGCGCTAAGGCTGGCGGCGTCGGTGGCGTGGGGCGCATTGCGCTCGGCGCGTCCATGGCGCGCGGCGTTGAGCGTCGCCGCCGCCGCGAACGTGTTGCAGGCAGAAGTCGCGTGCGGCCGGCTTTGTGGGGAAGCGGTGAGCGCGCTGCTGACGGAGGGCGCATCCGCCGTCACGCGTGTCGCGAGTCGCGCGCCGCATGACGGCCCGCGCCTGTCCGCGCGGGAAATCGACGTGCTGCGCGCGATTTCGCGCCCTGCATCACGGCCGGTTGCGTTCGGTGCCGAACGTCGCTCGGGCGTGGGAACGGGTAGCGGGGCGCCCCGCGGGTGTCCGCCCGAGCGAGATGCCCAATCCCGCGCCGATGCTCAGGAAGAACGCGATACCGAGAATCGCGACGATGAACGCGTGCGCGATCGCAGCGGGATCCTGACGCGAGCCGAGGACCGTATAGAAAATTCCGCCGATGATCGCGACGCTGAGCGACGTGCTGACCTGCAGGGTCGAACTGGCGATGCCGGCGATCATGCCCGACAGCGCCGGTGCGACACGGCCAGTGACCATTCGCATCAGCGTCGGCAGCGCGAGCCCTTGCCCGAAGCCGATGATGAACAGAACGGCGGCAAGCGGGATCGTGGCGAGCGGCATGCCGAGCGGCGTCGCGGCGATCAACCCGGCCAGGCCGACGAGGCCGACGACCTCGAGGCCCATGCCGAACGGATTGACGTACGCGCCGAGAACGCGTGAGCAGTGCGGCGTCGACAAGGGCCCGAGCAGAAAGCCCACGCCGAACGGCAGGAACACGAGGCCCGCGCTCAGCGCATCGACGTGCAACGCGCTTTGCAGATAGATCGAAAACAGCAGGAAGAACGCGCCGATCGAGTACAGCAACAGCGCGATCAGCAGCGCGCGGCCCAGCCCCGGCGCGCGCAGCGCGGCCGGATCGAGCAGCGGGGCGCCGCCGCTGCGGGCGAGCCGGCTCTCGTAGCGCCAGAACAACCATGCGAGCGCCGGTACCGCCATCAGCGACATCCAGGCCAATAGCGGCCAGCCTGCGTCACGCCCTTCGATCAACGGCACGACCAGCGCGCCGAGCGTTGCCATCGACAGCGCCGTGCCGCCGAGGTCGAGCTTGCGTGCATGCTGCGCGCGCGTTTCCTTCAGCAGCGGGATGCCGAACAGCACGACCAGGATCGCCAGCGGCAGGTTGACGAGGAAGATCGTCCGCCAGCCGAGATTGAACAGATTCAGCGAAATCAGGATGCCGCCCAGTGCCTGCCCGACGACCGCGGCGAGCCCGAAGACCGCGCCATAAAGGCTGAGAGCGAGCGGCTTTTCCGATTCGGGGAAGATCGCCTGGATCGACGCGAGCGCCTGCGGCGCCATGACGGCCGCCGTCAGCCCCTGCAACGCCCGGCCCGCGATCAGTGTCCACGGCGAACTCGCGAGGCCGCATAGCGCAGATGCCGTCGCGAATCCGATCAGTCCGAGAAAGAACATGCGTCCCCGCCCGAACAGGTCTCCCAGCCGGCCGCCGGTAATCAGCGTTACGGCATACAGGCCGGCGTACGACGAGATGACGAATTGCTCGGCCGAAGACGACGCGCCCAATTCCCCCCGGATCGACGGCAGCGCGACATTGACGATGAAGAAGTCCAGCGGAGGCAGGAATGCGCCGACGAGCAGGACCGAGAACATTGCCCAGCGGCGCGGGTCCGGCGAGACGGAATCGTTGCGGGTCATGGGTGAGCCTCCATATGGGACCAATCAGTTCCAAATTGGCCAAAAAAATTAATCGAGAACGCGCATCGTGTTGTCGACGAGCGCGAGCATGTCCGCTTCCGATACGCCGGTTTTGCCCAGCACGCGCATTCCCTCGACCTGACAGACCAGGAAACGCGCGAGCGCCTGTTCGTCGCGTTCGGCCATCTCGCCGCTTGCCTGCCCGCGCACGATCGCGCCGGCATAAAGCTGCTGCAAACGCCGGAACATGCGTGCCGTGCGTTCCGCGACATCCGGATCGCGGGCCGCCATTTCGGTAGTCATCGCGATCGCGAGGCATCCGCGTCGGCCTGCCTCGCCGACGGAAAGGCGCGCATAGCGCAGCAGCGAATCGCGAATGGCGTCCTTCACCGTGCCCGGCTGCGACAGGATGTCGGCGGTTGCCTTGAGCCCGTCGGCCATATACAGGTCCAGCGCCGCCAGCAGCAGCCCTTTCTTGTCGCCGAACGCCTTGTAGAGGCTGCCGCGCGACAAGCCGGTGCCGGCAATCAGATCCGGCAGCGACGCGCCTTCGTAGCCGCGGTCCCAGAAGACTTGCATCGCGTCGCGCGCGGCATCGTCCAGTTCGAATTCGCGCGGACGTCCAAGACCGGTCGGATGTGCCATGGGTGAGATCTCCTGCAATTTGGCGTCAGTATATGGACTGATCAGTTCCTATGTCAACGCGTGGATCCGGCCGGGAGGGGGATGAACGCCTTCGGACGATCATGCGGGCAACCATCCTCGATCGAACCGGGACGGGCAAAAAAGGCTCTTCGTGGATTTTCGTGGTCGTCGTTTGTCGACCCATTGCCGCCAGTCGGACCCGCGTGGTTCGAACGGCCGGTAACGGAGTGGAGCAGCCGGACCGCGCCTGAATTATCGCGCTCGTGTTGGTCATTGCCGACGTGGCGATACGGGGCGGTGCGTTGGCTGCAAGTGCGTCACTTCTCACCGTCAATGAATAACTCCTTCCGCCCCTAAGCGGAATTGTCTTTGCTCACTCGCTTCGACCTCTTAGGGACGGATTTGGGACGTTTGACAAGATGAACGCAACTAGAGACATCGATTGCGCAGAGTTCTGGCTGCGGGCCTGCAGTTGATTCACTTCGGATACGCGCAGCCAAAGCACGCAGCCGCTCCACCACCGCCCCGAAGTTCAGGAAAGTGCCATCGGACAGCTCCCAGCCTTTTGGACGCGGTTTCTGGTGCACCAGAAGGAGGATGCCTTCCCGACCATCTTGTCCGCGTAAATACTGGCCGCATAGCTGCTTGATGAGCGCGTCATCAAGCTGCTGCATCGTCCAGCTTTCCGCAACCTTGATTTCAGTAGCCACATTCGCGTCGCTGACCTTCGCCCGGAGTCGCAAGTCTGGCTCCTTCTCGTCCGCAACCCGTACCTCGCGCTCAATCGAATAGGATGCTCCCTGCGCCTGTCTTAGTCGATCTGCCAACCAATTCTGTACAGCCGCTTCGTCAGGCAGCGCGCTCAAGGTGGTGCCTTGCTGGAAATCACCGTGAACAAGGTCGTGTTGCAGATCTTCCAGCCGCTGCAGCGCCACAACTTGTAGTTCCCGTCCGGTCACCGGCTGCCGTTCATACTGCTGCTCAACGCGGAAGGGCTCATCGGCGGCCCAGATTGTGTGCTCCGCATCATTGGCTGCCCGTTCCTGTGCCAGCGCGAGCAGGCGCGATCGAGCCACCGGAAAACCGGGTGCCTCCATTAGACGCAGGATCGCGGAATATGTGGCATGCCCTGGCATAGTAACCAGAGCATTGAATGCGGTGGAGCGGGCCTCCTGCGCCTCGTCACGTTCGTCTGGCGAATATACGCCCTTATTCGTGCGATCCCGGTCATCTTCCATTCGCACAGTGCTGTATGCGAGCAGGACCAGGCGTTCCAGCGTTGCTACGTCGAGACGCGCTTGGGACGGTGCAGAGAGCGACCACCGAGAACCGAAAATCTGTGGCAACACATGCTCCACGAGCGCTCTTTTCTCCGCTTCGCCCATCACATCGAGCTTCGCTTTCAGGCAGTCCGTCGCATCTTGCGCATTGATGGCATATGCAACGCCTAGGTATTGCGCACTGACCCGCGGCTCCGCAGACGACCGGAATCTGGCTAGCACCAGCTCGTAGAGCGCTTGCTTCCAGTCGCCGGACAGGCCACCCTTTAGGATGAACAGCAACGGCCGCAGTGCAGCCCTGCTCAAGTCAGGTCGTGCGTTCAGTTCTCGCATCAGGGCCGGTGACATCAGGCGCACTAGGCTTTCATCGCTTCGGCTGATCGCATCAAGTATCGTGTAATGTCCTTCCGGCGTGGACTCGTCCAGGTTGCTCACCACCTCTCGCACTAACACGTCTTCTACCGCGTTCGGCCATGTCGCTACCAATGCTGCGATCCACTCGGGAAACCCGTTGAGTTCCAGCGTCGCATATTCAGAGGCGCGAATCGCCTGTTGTTCAGTCAGGTGCTGCGCCCAATCGCTCCGCCCTGCTGCTTCAATCGAAATTCCCGTGATGCCTAGGCAATCAATGGTGCTGACAAGATTGCGCTCGCTGGGCGGACGCGCGCTGCGCAGTGTCGGCTTCCAGGCTCGCCAAATTTCCGGCAGCCCGGCAGCAAACGCCGCCGCCACCTCCTCGCCGACAAGCTCTCGGATGGGCTCGACGCTATCGATCGCGTAACGCGAGTTACTAGGAGTGGCCTGGTTGAGCAGCTGCCAAAGGCTGTACATCCGGCCATCAACGCTCGTTGTTGTGGTGAGGTTCAGTCGACGCAGTTGCTCGGGATTTGCTCGCAGATCCTCGATAAAAGCAATCCAAGACCGCTCCTGCTCGGACCTCTTGCGCTCGGCTTCCCTCATGCTCTCTGCCAGCTCTTCCTCGCTCTTGATTTCTTCCGCCGACTTCATGCGCGGCGTCATCCATTCAACATAGGCGGCCTGCATCTCCGCGTCCGTCACTGCAACGCTGGCAAGGCGTGCCTTCAGCACCTCAGACTCACCGGATGTGGACCAAAGATTAAGCGCCGAATTGATGGCCAGTTGCCGCTCAGTCGCGTGCGTCCGAGATGCACCGTCGAGCAGAAGCCAGTCAATGTCGTCGAGCACCAGGCTCGAAGACCAGCCGAGGACCTCCATCTGGAAACGATGGAGCAAAGCAATGGGCGTCCCATTAGGCAGTATGACTTCGCGTGAGGTAGAGGGCTGGCCTGCGGTGGGGAAGCAAACGCGGGTTAGCATTGCTGCCAGAGCCGCACGGTGTGGACGGTGCCACACCCGGCACTTTCCCGCACGGAGGCCAGCATGGAACACGATAGCACGCTGTACGTCGGTCTGGATGTTCACAAGGACTCGATCACGGTCGCGTACGCGCTCGGCTCGAACGAGGTGGAACTGCTTGGCAGAATCGGGACGACGCAGACGGACATCGATCGGCTGTGCAAACGTCTGCAATCCAAAGCACACTGTATACGCGTCGTCTATGAAGCGGGCCCGTGCGGATATGGGCTCTACCGTCAGCTCGCGAAAAAGGGATTTGACTGCATGGTGTGCGCACCGTCACTGATTCCTAGAAAACCTGGCGAGCGCGTCAAGACCGACCGACGCGACGCAGTCAAGTTGGCGCGGTTGCTTCGTACCGGCGACCTGTCAGCAGTGTACGTGCCTACCATAGACGATGAAGCGTTTCGCGATCTGGCACGTGCGTGGGTGAGCGCCAAAGACGATATGAAGCGTGCGCGGCAACGGCTAAAGGCCTTCCTGCTGTCGCATGGCGTGCGCTATACGGGCCGGGCCGACTGGGGGCCTGCGCACCGGCGCTGGCTGAGCGCATTTTCCTTCGACAACCTTTGGCAGAAACTGGCGCTTGACGAGCTTCGACGCGCAATCGAGGACCGGCTCGCGCAGTGTGATCGGCTCGAGGTTGCGCTGCGCGAGGCGGTGGTCAACTGGCGTTTTTATCCTGCTGTACTGGGCTTACAGGCCATGCGCGGTGTGCAGTTCACCACGGCAGTGGGCATGCTCGCCGAATTGGGCGATCTTTCACGCTTCGCGCACCCGCGCCAGTTGATGGCCTGGATTGGCGTTACTCCGTCAGAACATTCCTCCGGCAACAAACGTCGCCAGGGCAGCATCACCAAAACGGGTAACGGCTATGCAAGAAAGTTGTTAGTCGAGGCCGCCTGGAGCTACCGGCACCCGGCACGTGTGAGCCCCGAGATCCAGCGGCGACATGAGGGTCTTCCCAAGCCCATCATAGATCGCGCCTGGGACGCGCAGATACGACTGTGCCGGCGTTATCGCAAGCTCGTCGCTCACGGAAAGGAAAAGAACATCGCTGTGGTCGCGGTCGCCCGCGAGCTCGGTGGGTTCATCTGGGACATCAGCCAGTTGGCGATGTCGCTCGCCGTACCGCGCGAGGTGCACGTGGCGTAATGCAGCGCCTGAGTCCCCTTGACCTCACTTTAACCATTGGATGAAGAGTTTCCTGAAGGCGGCGTAGCCCGGCACGCGAGTAACCCGCGAGAACACTACGCAACGGAGAACATCCGACTTGCGAATTTAGATGGCGGCAGGCTCGTTGGGCGGACCTCTGTAATGCGGTAATCAACCCGCGAATATCAGTGTGATCCACCGTCGAGTTTTACTGCTACGTCGCCCTCAGGAAATTCGTGTGACGTGTACTCGAGAAGCTGAAAACCGATCCCCATTGACACGCGAAGTCATATCAGTGTTCGGTGATTGCGCAGCCGCTCTGCAGCGCGCCAGAAGGCGGCACGACGACGCTCCGGCGTTCGACGCAGCAAGACAACTGCATCGGACCCACCCTCACTCCGCCGGGACCTCATGTTCAGATGCCGATCGCCAATACGCAGCAATGCGTCGATCGCAGCACTAGGCGCGAGGTGGGGTGGCGACACATCCAGCAGACACCGTGCGGCCGTGCCGAGTGCTGGAGCATATTGCTCATCCCGCGGCGACGTTTCGTCAATACCCGGTTGCGGGCCCGCTTCCAGCTGTTTCAAGAGCCCTTCGATCAATCGGGTTAGGTCGGCTGCGCTTGATAACCGCTCGACGAGCTCCGCCCCGTGCCATTCGAAGTTGAAGCCTCCTCCCTCTGCGTCGCCGAGTGGAACGATCGCCAGAATGGCCACCAAGTCATCGACGCTGATAATTTGAGGGAACAGGCTTTCGACGGCTTCCCAGACGAGCGTTGGCGACATCGATGCGCAATGCAACTTGATGTACTCGGCATACCGCCTCCGTGTGCATTCATCGCCTGTGGCGAGCAACGCGCGGCCGGCGGTCATGGCCGTGTAGAGATCTCCGTATTGGCCGAATGACGCAGAGATCGCGAGGTCGGTGCAATCTTCGATCTTGCCCAACCAAATCAACCGCAGCACGAAACGGCGAATTTCGCCATGTTCTTTATCTGCCGCCCAGATCTCACGCAACACCGGAGCGATGTCCGGCTGGGCGAATCGTGCGAGGCTGCTGAGATCCAGCATCGGCACTTCTTCGTCCCGGCGCATCCGTTCCACCAACGCCGTTAGCAACGTCCGCCTGGTTTCAAATGAGAGATGAGCAGGATCTCCTGCAGTAAACAGCAGAAACGGTGCGCGACGCACAACCTCGGCAGCGATGCTTTCATCCCACAGGGCAAGCCAGGCTGCCACTTTCGACATTGACGGTCTGACCAGTTCAACTTCATAGGTCCGTGAAAACAGCAGATCATGCAATCGGCGTTGTGGCAGATTGGCTCGACGTAACCGCTGCAGCCAACGTGCTGTCAGATATGACCGCACTGCGCCTTCGTTGTCGTTATGCAACCTCGCGCGCCCAAAGGTTGCTGGGTCGAACGCTGGCAGCGTGAGCAGCCTTATCCGGTCCTCACTAGACCAGTCCGGCAGCACGTCGTCGATCTTGGCTACAGGACCTTCGCTTTTGAGCCCGGCTACGTTGTCCGGTATAGCGATGGTCGACTGTCGTCCAAACACCAGCGCTGCGCCGATCCGCTCCAGGCCGTGTTGGGCGCGCACGGCGTCGAGCCTATCGCGACGACTGCGCTCCGGGTCGGTTTCCTGTAGTCGCTCGCGCAGCCCCACTTCGATCATCACGCTGAAGCTGCCAAGCCGCCCGTGGCTGTGCCAGTAGCGCACGATCCAGTCCAGATCGAGCGGGCGGCAGGCGAATCCCCACAGGCTTCCTGCCCCAATAGCGGCCATCAGCCCATCGAGATCCTGAGCAGCTTTGGCAGCAGCATAGGTCCGCACCTGCCATATATTGAGCTGGGCCATCACCACGAGCAAGGGTGTTTCCGCAGGCGTCGGCTCGGGGCGCTTTTCGTTATGCAGGACTTGGCGCACCAGCGTTTCAAGTGTGGGAAGCGGCTCGGCGGGGTTGTCGCGTGGGAGTGGCAGTTCTTCCCTCAGCCGCTGGGCATCCCGCGCGAATTCCCAATCGGTGTGTCGGCCGGATAGGACGATGTGCGCGCGCGCCTCTCCACCAGCAATCCCCTCGGCTATCTGTCGCAGCGCTCGCTCTAGCCGGACATTGTCGAGCTTTGCCTCGTCGATGGAGTCAATAAAAAACCATCCCGGGTCGCTGCTGTTGCGCCAGGCAGTCAAGCGCTGCCGGTCAGCGGGCCGCAAAGCCTTGTCGAGTCCGTCTCGCCCGACATCCTGAACAGTCGCATACACAGCAAACCGACCTGCGGCTGCCTGCAGGCGTGCCTGCTCGGCCAACTCTTCGGTTTTGCCACTACCCGCCTCAGCAAGAATTACGACCCGGCGCCTGGCGAGTAGCTCGGGCCAGCCTAGCAAACCATCCGACAAGCCCGCAGCCGCTCGATATTTTGAATACGCCGCCCAGTCTGTGCCTTCTTTCCACTCGTAAAACTGCCGATTCAGCGGGATTGTTGTCATTGGTAGCATCGCGCAATAGGATCTCAAAGCACTATCGGAATGGTATCTCGCGCAGGCTCAAGTGCCAAATCGCTACAATTGCTTTCCAAGCCTTTTCTCGGCAGCTCCTAGAGAGGAGTTAAGTCAGGAAGTGTCGATTTGGAACGAACAGAGAATCGAATGTCCGCTCAGCCGTGGTGATTCGCCGGGCGTCGCCGGTCGATGTCCCGGGTTGACGGGCCAGGGAATATTGCGCTTGCGCGTCTTTCATGTCATACCCAGGATTCCTGACGTTATGTGCTCTGAGCACATGACAAAAGTCAAGTGAAAGCAGTTCGTCAGGCATTGACCACCGCAACGCGCGAGAATCCAGTTGTTGGCGGCAAAGAAGACTCGCCACATATAATCGGCTAATGGAAAACACGGGGAGAAATCCTTCTTGCCATGCCTATTATTTGACCATGGCTTACACGATCCCCCCTCTCAGACAGCGTCCTTTCTGCGTTAAGCAATTAACGGGCCAGAGCGGGCGGTGTCATAAGAACGCAATAAGGAGAGAAAAATGGGCCAACATACGAAATGTATTTTCGTGATACTTGCGCTTTGCCTTCTGAACGTCCAGCAGCGAGTGGCAGCAAGCCCGCCACCTTTCCCTCAGGAACTTAGTTATCCAAATATAGTGCCGCCATTGCATCAGTTTGGTCAGTATGGATCCGATAATGGACAATTGAATGAACCTGGGGCAGTCGCTTACGGGCCCGACGATATGATTTACATCGCTGATACATTCAATAATCGCGTCAACGTGTATTCGAGCAGCGGAAGCTTCATTCGTTCGTGGGGGAGTCTGGGGCACCAGAAAGGAGAATTCAGGTTTCCGCAGGCGATCGCTATCTCAAAAGACGATCTCGTCTTCGTCTGCGATACGGGCAACAACCGAATAGAAGTATTCGACACCAAAGGCCAGTATCTTACCTCCTGGGGTGAAACAGGAAGCGGCGATGGACAGTTTAACGAGCCCATTGGCATCGCCGCTACCGAGAACGCAGTTGCCGTAGCCGACCGGGCCAATGAGCGTGTACAGATCTTCGATAGAAGTGGAAAATTTATCAGGTCGATCGGGAAATCCGGCCAGGCACCGGGTGAATTCGACTTCGCGACAGATGTTGCGTTTGATTCCTCTGGAAATCTGTACGTTGCCGATTCATACAACAACCGGATACAGAAATTTTCGACTGATGGGCATCTCATTAAAATTTGGGGCGGCTGGGGATCTTTTTCAGGTTTACTGGCTAATCCCAGTGGCCTGACAATCCATGACGAACGTGTCTTCGTGAGCGATCTGATCAATCACCGGATTCAGGTGTTCGATCTGGAAGGAAACTATCTTTATCAATGGGGACGCCACCCGCCCACAGGCCATGAAGGAAACGGCCGCTTGCACTATCCCTATCGCCTGTCCGTCTCGCGCAGTGGTCAATCGGTGGTCGTGTGTGAGCCATTCGAGTACCGCTGCCAGATATTCGGTGACAACAGTTTCGCGCAGGTTGCCAACGTCGATGACAAGGCGTGGTGGGACAAGGCAGGCAGGTTTCACTACGGATCGAGAGCAGCATCGGCAAAGAATATTCTCTCCATTTCGGAGCCGGACACCCATTCCGTACTCGTATTCGACATATCGACCGTCGACCCGCTTTTCGTTACACGCTTGGGGGGACAAGGGAGAGACCTTGGCAGCTTTGTCCGGCCATCTGGTATGCTGATCGATCCGGATGCGGGGCGGATTCTCGTATCGGATGGCGGCAACCATCGCCTGGAAATGTTCCAGTTGACTGAGGTAAAGAAAAGAAAGCCGGGTGGCCCACGCTTTGTCCCGAACAAAAGCCAAGCCCTGTTTGCAAAAAGCGTGATCAGCCTGGGGCTCGACTCATTAAGCACACAGGGCTTTGCGGGAATCAGCCCGGCCGGCAATGACGGTTCTGGGCATTCCCCTGTCGAGCCCGGCGCCATTCGCCTTGGCCCTGATGGCAACTACTACATCGCTGATCCCCATAACGGGCGCGTGCTGGTACTAGATCGCAAACTCAACCTGATCCGCACCATCGGCACACGAGGCAGTGGAGACGGCGAGCTGCTTGTTCCGAGCGATCTGTCCTTTAGTAGGGACGGTCAGAAACTGTATGTCGTCGACACCTACAATTTTCGGGTTGAGGTCTTTTCAATTGATGGGTCGTATCTGGCCCAATGGGGAAAGCCGGGCCCAGGTAGTGACCAGTTCGTTCATCCGTTCGGGATCACGTCCGGAAAAGACGGATTTGTGTACGTATCCGACGACGCGGCAAACAGGGTTCAGAAGTTTTCGGAGAGCGGACAGCTCGTTGTCACTTGGGGCCGTTGGGGAACCGAACCCGGACAGTTCTATAAACCCAAAGGACTGACCCAGGACGATCACCTGAGAATCATCATTTCCGACTTCGGCAACCACCGGGCACAGATTTTTGATCCCGAAGGTAATTTCATCACGATGTTCGGTATTGGTGACGGATACACGCCACCGCTCGCGCTTGCCAGCCAGAATCAGGCGAAGAGCGGCGTACCTCAACGCGCGCCACTCTTGAGTAACGGTAGCAATTATCTCGTCTCATGGACGCCAACCAACGGACCGGTGGCACTGAACAAAATTTTTGACATGAATGTGCGCGTGTTGTCCAAAGACACACGAAAACCAAGTGAGGGCGTGCGATTGTCTGTGAGCGCTGTCATGCCGGCCCATTACCACGGCATGAACGTCAAGCCTGTAGTGACCTCCGTTGGACCGGGCCTGTGGCAAGTATCCGGGATGCTTTTGCATATGCCTGGCTTCTGGGAAATCAACTTCGATCTCGACAATGGCATTGTCGTAGAGCGTGCACAGTCCGACGTACGTGTCGGAAACTGACATGTCGTCGCGACGTCGGTACCTGCTTGCGATTGCTTGCCTTATTTGCTGGGGGACCGGAAGCTACACTGCGGTACAGTCAGGCGAAAAAGAAGACCGTCTGAGCATGGACGAGCGGCGCGCTGTTCTATCGCTGTTTTCGAAGCGTGCTGAACGAGGCGATGAGACGAACCACGTGGCCACGAATCCGACGGCTATCCGGTTAGGCGAGACGCTCTTCTTTGAGAAGCGGATATCGGCTTCCGGATCAGTCAGTTGCAGCACCTGCCATCAAAAGGAGCTCGAGTGGTCGGATGGCTTGCCGAAATCCTTGGGCGAAGGACCCGGCTCGCGTCGCACTCCCTCTTTATGGAATGTCGGGAATCGTCGCTGGTACTTCTGGGACGGTCGAGCCGCCACGCTTTGGTCACAGGCACTGGTCCCACTTGAATCTCCGACGGAAATTGCGGGAAACCGCTCCAGCATTGTCGAGCTAATCGGATCTGACCCAAAACTCCGGGAACTGTATGAGGCAGTGTTCGGAAAAATCGACCGCCCAGATGGCTGTCACAGCAGCGCGGGATCCACTTACGCATCCGATGCATGTCGACCGACCGACCTTGCGTTTGCGAACGTGGGCAAGGCAATCGCAGCGTTTGAAACGACATTGCAGGCGCGTGACGCCCCGTTTGATCGTTTCCTCGACTGTCTGCGTGATCGACGAGGTCAATGCGCGCAGGTGAGTGCCCAAGCGCAGGCGGGATTGAAGCTCTTTATCGGGAAGGCCCGGTGCGTCAATTGCCATCATGGCCTGGATCTGACCGACGAGGAATTCCATGATGTTCTGTTGCGGGATTCACATGCACAGCGAGGGGACGATCCCGGTCGACTCGGAGCGATCGCGTTCCTGCGTTCCAATCCTTTCGGTCCCTCGGGACAATTTAGCGATTGCCCATCCGGCCCGACAGGAAAGCTTGTGCAACAGCTTAATGAGAACCCCGATCTTTTCCGTACCTTTAAAACACCATCACTCCGAGATGTAGCGAATAGGGCCCCGTATATGCACAACGGTTCCTATCGGACCTTAAGGGACGTCGTCAGCCACTATTCCACGTTAGCCGATGCGTCGATCCCGGATCATCACTTCGACGCGCTTTTAACGCCCCTCAATCTGTCCGGGAGAGATATCGACAATTTGATCGCCTTCCTATGCACGCTTTCTAGCGATACCGGGAAAATTAATGGCGAAACTGTTCTGCTCAAGCATGTCGGTCAGGCTGATCAATGTAAATAGGCCATTTGACATGCGTTCACGCGTCGTCCTTTCATATCGGGTGTCCTCTTTCGGGTTTAACACGGATCGTGGGGACGCAACTGGGATGCAAGCGGGCGCAAGGCGTAGGCGAGCAGGCCGGCAAGAAAGATCTCCTAAGCAGTAGCATGCGGGAGGTTCCGGAGTGAAGCGCCCGTTGGAATGACGGGCCGGTATGTTTGCCTGAACGCACCCGTAGCTGACCGATCAGGCCGTTCCGCCTTTGGCACTAGCAACGACGACTGCTCCGGGTAGTGGAACTGTCGCTCGAATGACCGCATAACGATGATGGCAAACGGCGGCAACTGGCCGGCAATTGCCCGAAGCTGCCTACCGTGACCGACTTGCAAAGAAGCTGGGCCGACGCCTATGCATTGATCACTTGCGGTCCAAATACGCGACCTGACGCTCATACCAAGCTTGCGGATATGGGAGAAGATCGCCGTCGGCTTGGGACGTGTACTTTCCATAGCCGACGAATTCGTAATAAACGCACATCGCCTCCGCATGTGACGATGCCCAAAACGTCCATATCCATTCGCTACCCGGCTCATTGAGAGCCCTGGCAGCATCTCCGTCCGGTCCATGGGCAATGCATGCAGGAAGAGCGTTGCCGAACTCGTCCGGGCAGAGCCAAACCTCGTGCAGGTAGCCCAGTGTCTTCCTCATCCGGTACGATCTCCAAGGAGATTCCTATACCGCCCCGAATTGTCGACGATTTTCTTCGGAAGGTCGAATGGCTGAAACTGGCCGCCCGTCACCTGCGGAGGAGGTTGTGATCGGCTCCACGAACGACTGCCTGGGCGTGCAATTTGCCCCTCGCCCGAAAAACACTTGACCTTGTCATAGTGACAAGGTGTCCACTGTCGGGCGAGGAGGCGTTCATGACCCGTCACTATCCCCCGACTTCCCGTCACGCATTGACCACGGCACTCGAGCATCCGGACGCTTCGCTCCGCCTTGCGGCTGCGCTAGGTGCCGGCACGGCTCCCGATCCAGGCCAGATCACGCTACTGGTGAAGCGTTGCGGTGTCGAACCGGATTTCTTCGTTCGCGACATGCTCACCTGGGCGCTCACCCGGCACACGCAGGATCTGACCTTGCCATTGCTGCTTGACGAGCTGCGCTCGCCGCTGGCGCAAGCGCGTAGCCAGGCGCTACATACGCTCTCGAAGATCGGCGACCCCGCAACCTGGTCGGCGATCACAAGCGGGCATCTGCATGACCCCGATCCGGAGGTGGCACGAACTGCGTGGCGCACCGCAGCGGGGCTGGTGCCGACCTGGCAACGAGCCGCCTTGGCAGGCGAACTGGTTCGCGAGCTAGGCCGCGGCGACAAGGACCTCAAGCGGAGTCTGAGCCGGGCATTACTCATGCTTGGAGACGACGCCATGGCCCCGCTCGTGGCGGCGGCGGCCCGACACACGGACCCGGCGGTTCGCGTTCATGCCTGTGCGAGCCTCAGGCTCATCGCCGACCCGGAGCGTGCGTTCGTGCTCGATCCAGCCGATGCGTGGCGCGCAGGTGCGCCGTTGCCCGACGCCGATGAACAGGCGGGTTGACGGCGATCGATGTGATGAGCCACGTGTTGGCCGAGGTGATGGAAGCCGTTGGCGGTTTGTTAGAATTTTCGAGGCTCGATTGGAGCCAAGGCCGAGACACAGGGCGGCGTGAACCAGATGACACCGGAGACAAGTGATGCGCATCAGCGAGTTGGCCAATCGTTCCGGCGTCAGCGCGCGCATGCTGCGGCACTACGACGCGATCGGACTGGTCAGCCCATCGGGACGTACGGAAGCGGGATACCGCGAGTATTCGCAAGCCGATGCCTTGCGCCTGTTCCAAGTGGAGAGTCTGCGTTCGCTGGGCCTTGGGCTGGCCGAGGTGCGTCAGGCGCTCAGCCAGCAAGCGCCTCACCCCGATGTGCTCATTGACGCGCTGATGGTTCGCAGCCGCGAGCGGCTGGCCGCAGAGCAGGCGTTGCTTTGCCGGCTGACTGCTGTGTCCGCCACCTCTCCCGATGATTGGTCAGCTGTGCTTGATGTCGTGCATCTGCTGAAAGGACTGGAGTCGACGCATGCACCTGAGAGACAGCGTGCTGCGTTTGACGCCGCGTCCAGCGATGCCCCGCTTGCAGCACTCATCGCCCACGCACTGCTCCAGGAACAAGAGCCGAATGTCGCAGGTGCGCTGCACTGGGCGCTGGGAAGAACCGTAGGCAGCGGCACCAGCGTACTTGGCGCGGCGCTTCAACAGCCCGATCCGGCAGTACGCGAACGGGCCGTGCTCGCGCTGGCGAAACTTGGCGGTTCCGATGCGGTGGAGAGCTTGCGCGGCTCGCTCCTCGACCCCGCGGAGCGCGTGCGGTATCGCGCTGCGCGGGTGCTTGGCGGATGGGGGATACGCGACGCCATTCCCCTGCTGATCGAGCAGGTTCTTGGCGGGATTCACGATGTCGAGGCGGCCGATGCGTTAGCCGATTTGGCGGAAGACCCTGCGATCGCAAAGCAAATTGTGGAGCGCTTTGAAGCAGCGATCTCAGACGGTCCAGCCGATGTCCAGACCCGTGTACGTATTTGTCAGGCGCTCGCCGAATTCAATGGCACGGCGTCGGCCCTGCTTGCCCGGCTGGCCGCCGATCCAGACCCGTCCGTGGCGCGCAATGCTCGTTACGTGATGTGCATTCGCCACGACGCGCTAACGTAGTCGAGTTTGCGTTTGATAGCCGGCCTTTTCCTTGGAGGCGAATGCCCTCGTTTCCTGTTTCTCCTGGATCCGTCGGTGGGGAAATAGACTGCTCGCTTGCTCGGCAGCAGACGTGCGCTTGTCCGGGAGGGTCTCACATCAGGAGCGACCGGAGATAGCCGAGAAGCCAGCATTTTCGACTTCAGACGCCAAATGTCAGCTAGTGGCCGAACGCCGACGTTCCTCGCCGGCGTCCTCCCCCCGGAAATCCACGAAGAACCAAAAAAAAGCGCCGCGGGCATTCAGCCCGCGGCGCCATCGCGTGTCGCCACGACGAGCATGGCCCGCCGCAGCTCGACCGCATGCTTAGATCTGCACGGTGTCGGCGACTTCCTTGAAATCTTCGATCTGGTCGAAGTTCATGTACTTGTAGATCTTGTCGCCATTGGCGTTGAGCACGCCCATGTCGGCCATGTACTCGTCCTTGGTCGGGATCTTGCCGAGACGCGAGCAGATTGCCGCCAGTTCCGCCGAGCCGAGGTACACGTTCGTGTTCTTGCCCAGACGGTTCGGGAAGTTGCGGGTCGACGTCGACATCACCGTCGCGCCTTCGCGCACCTGTGCCTGGTTGCCCATGCACAGCGAGCAGCCCGGCATTTCGGTGCGGGCGCCGGCCGTGCCGAACACGCCGTAGTGGCCTTCTTCCGTCAGTTGCTTCTGGTCCATCTTGGTCGGCGGCGCGACCCACAGCTTGACTGGGATGTCGCGCTTGCCTTCCAGCAGCTTCGACGCGGCACGGAAGTGACCGATGTTGGTCATGCACGAACCGATGAACACTTCGTCGATCTTCGCGCCGGCGACGTCGGACAGCGTCTTCACGTCGTCCGGATCGTTCGGACAGGCAACGATCGGTTCATGGATGTCGGCCAGGTCGATCTCGATGACGGCCGCGTATTCGGCGTCGGCATCCGGCGACAGCAGTTGCGGGTCGGCCAGCCACTGCTCCATCGCCGCGATACGGCGCTGCAGGCTGCGCGGATCCTGATAGCCCTGCGCGATCATCCACTTCAGCAGCGTGATGTTGCTGTTCAGGTACTCGATGATCGGTTCCTTGTTCAGGTGCACCGTGCAACCGGCTGCCGAACGCTCGG
This sequence comes from Burkholderia sp. RF4-BP95, assembly GCF_001521985.1. Classification (NCBI taxonomy): domain Bacteria; kingdom Pseudomonadati; phylum Pseudomonadota; class Betaproteobacteria; order Burkholderiales; family Burkholderiaceae; genus Burkholderia; species Burkholderia sp. RF4-BP95. The sequence continues at coordinate 46,870 of NZ_LOSX01000090.1, forward strand.
CCGACGCATCCGACAGTTCGAACGCTTGCTCGACCTTCAGATCGGGCAGGCCTTCGATTTCGAGGATGCGGCCCGAGAAGATGTTCTTCTTGCCTTGCTTGGCGACCGTCAGCATGCCCTGCTTGATCGCGTACAGCGGAATCGCGTTGACGAGATCGCGCAGCGTGACGCCCGGCTGCATCTTGCCCTTGAAGCGAACCAGCACCGATTCCGGCATGTCCAGCGGCATCGTGCCGGTGGCGGCCGCGAACGCGACCAGGCCCGAGCCTGCCGGGAAGCTGATGCCGATCGGGAAGCGCGTGTGCGAGTCGCCGCCGGTGCCGACGGTGTCGGGCAGCAGCATGCGGTTCAGCCACGAGTGGATCACGCCGTCGCCCGGGCGCAGCGCGATGCCGCCACGGGTGCTGATGAAGTTCGGCAGCGTCTGGTGCGTCTTCACGTCGACCGGCTTCGGATAAGCGGCGGTGTGGCAGAACGACTGCATCACGAGGTCGGCCGAGAAGCCGAGGCAGGCCAGATCCTTCAGTTCGTCGCGGGTCATCGGGCCGGTGGTGTCCTGCGAGCCGACCGAGGTCATCTTCGGTTCGCAGTACGTGCCCGGACGCACGCCCTGGCCTTCCGGCAGACCGCATGCGCGGCCGACCATCTTCTGCGCGAGCGAGAAGCCCTTGCCGCTGTCGGCCGGCTGGTGCGGCAGGCGGAACAGCGTCGACGGCGCGAGGCCGAGCGCTTCACGCGCCTTCGCGGTCAGGCCGCGACCGATGATCAGCGGAATGCGGCCGCCAGCGCGCACTTCGTCGAACAGCACGTCGGACTTGACCTGGAATTCGGCGATCACGTTGCCGTCCTTCAGCGCCTTGCCTTCGTACGGGCGCAGTTCGACGACGTCGCCCATGTTCATCTGCGACACGTCGAGTTCGATCGGCAGCGCGCCGGCGTCTTCCATCGTGTTGTAGAAGATCGGGGCGATCTTGCCGCCGAGGCACACGCCGCCGAAACGCTTGTTCGGGACGAACGGGATGTCTTCGCCGGTGAACCACAGCACCGAGTTGGTGGCCGACTTGCGCGAGGAGCCGGTGCCGACCACGTCGCCGACGTAGGCGACCAGGTGACCCTTGTCCTTCAGCGATTCGATGAACTTGACCGGGCCGCGCTTGCCGTCTTCTTCCGGCGTGATGCCGGGGCGCGCGTTCTTCAGCATCGCCAGCGCGTGCATCGGGATGTCCGGGCGGGTGGTTGCGTCCGGGGCCGGCGACAGGTCGTCGGTGTTGGTTTCGCCCGTGACCTTGAACACGGTGATGGTCAGGCTTTCCGGCACTTCCGGACGGCTCGTGAACCATTCGGCGTCGGCCCAGCTCTGCAGCACGGCCTTCGCGTGCGCGTTGCCCTTGTCGGCGAGTTCCTTCACGTCATGGAACTGGTCGAACATCAGCAGGGTTTTCTTCAGTGCGTCGGCAGCGACGGCCGCGACTGCTTCGTCGGACAGCAGCTCGATCAGCGGCTGGATGTTGTAGCCGCCCAGCATCGTGCCGAGCAGTTCGGTCGCGCGCTCGCGCGAGATCAGCGGGCAGGCCGTCTCGCCCTTCGCGACGGCGGCCAGGAAGCCGGCCTTCACGCGCGCGGCTTCGTCGACGCCGGCGGGGACGCGATGGGTGATCAGGTCGAGCAGCGTCTGCTCTTCGCCAGCGGGCGGGTTCGCCAGCAGTTCCACCAGTTCGGCGGTTTGCTGAGCCGTCAGCGGCAGGGGAGGAATACCGAGCGCGGCGCGGGCGGCCACGTGAGCACGAAAGTTTTCAAGCATGGGGGGACCTGCTGAGATTGCGTTTCAGGGGAAGGGCTTTCCAGGCACGCCGAGGCTGCTGTTCCGGACACTGCTTCACTGCTTGGACGGGATTCTAGTCGCAATATGGTCAGGCGTCAAATGTCTTATGTCTTATATAAGAGTTGTGTGTGAGGCGTATGGCCGGTCGCAGATGCGGCGTTCGCCCGACGCGATTTCATCATGTGGAAAATCCGGGGCAAACCGTTCGAGGTCGGTCGCCCGAGGCTGCGCAATATCGGCGCCGCGCGCGCCGTCCGCATGGGCAGAAACGCCAATCGAAAAAGGCGCGGCGTTGCGAATTTGCGAAAAATAGGGCGAATGAAAGCAGAAATGCCGACATCTTGCGCAGTGAAGCTTCAAGATCCCAACGCAAGATAGGCAAGATGAAGACACCGATGCCGATCCAGGCGATCTCGGCGGGCAGTGTCTTCGAGGAATACGCCCATCACGACGGAGTGCGCGGTGAAGACGGTGAATGCGAGCAGTTTCGCTCCGATCAAGCCGCGAATGTTGGAGCGTCGTCGATCGCCGGCGGCGCGGGTGAATACAGCGCCTTCGTCGCTGCAACCTCGTCGGTCAATCGAACCACGAGTTCCCGCGGCCCGAGCACTTTCAACTCCGCACCATATCCAAGCAGCTTGCGCGCACCGTGCTCGATCGATTCGATCGGCATCAGGAATTCCTTCCATCCCGGCGGGACCGCGCTGCTGCCGGCGCTATCCGAGACGGGCGCGACCTTGACGCGTGCATTGATCAGCCAGCTCTCTGCGCGCGCCGACACCGCGACGTGCGCGCTCAACCGGTAAAGCTCCGCTTCATACCGGCTCATCGAATCACGCCAGTGCCGGGCCAGATCGAACCGCGCGGGCCGCTTGAATCGGCGGCGCGACGCCGCGAGTTCCCGAATGTTCGCGAGCCGAAAAGTCAGCGCATCGCGCTTGCCGGCGACCTTCGCCACGACGTACCACGCACCGCCCTTGAGCACCAGCCCGAGCGGATCGAGTGCGCGGCGCGACACACCGCGCCAGCTCTCGTACGTCACCTCGATCCGCTGCGACTGCCACACGGCATCGGCGACTTCACGCAGAAACGCCGGCGTTTCCTGCGCCCGATACCAATCCACGGTATCGACATGCAGCCGGCTCGCGACACGATCGGCATGTTCGCGCGAGTCCGGCGGCAGGCTGGCGATCATCTTCAGCCGCGCGGACGCAGCCATCCCGTCGAGCCCGAGTTCTCCCGCCGGCCCCGGCAGGCCGGCCAGAATCAACGCATGTGCCTCCTGCTCGGTCAGCCCCGTGAGATCGGTACGCCAGTCGTCCTGCAACTGAAAGCCGCCGTTGCGTCCGCGATCGCCCCAGATCGGCACGCCGGCCGTCGACAGTTGATCGATATCGCGCAGGATCGTCCGCTCGGACACTTCCAGCGCGGCGGCCAGCGCCGGCGCGGTCATGCGGCCGCGCGCCTGCAGCATCATCATGATCGACAACAGCCGGCTGGCTTTCATGTGTGGCACCTCATCCGGAATACATGACACAGGATGTCATGTTATCGGATCCATAATTCGACACATCCGCGATCGGCTGGCGCGCAACGGAGTCGGCGCGGGCTTGCCGACGCGCGGGCGGTGCTCATGTGAGGGCCACTGCGCGAAACCTGACGAGGAGAGCGATACATGAAAATCATGACCGGTCCGCTGAGCATGTTCGGCGCGAAAGTCGAGATCGCGGCGCACGAGAAGGGCATCGCCTTCGAGCGCGTGCTGGTGCCGTTCAGCCAGCAGCGCGGCTACGACCCGAAGCATCCGGACGTCTTGCGCATCAATCCGAAGCGTCAGGTGCCGGTGCTGATCGACGGCGACCTGGAGATTTTCGATTCCACGCAGATCTTCGAGTACCTGGAAGACTTGAAGCCCGATCCCGCGCTATGGCCCGAGCAGCCGAACGCGCGCGCGGTGGCGCGTCAGCTCGAGCACTGCAGCGACGAGGTTTATTTTCCGCACGTGATCCGGCTGATGGGCCTCGAAGAGACGCCCGATCACCCCGCGGCACAGGCCGCACGCGACGAAGCGCGGCAATACTATCGACGCATGGAACGCGTGCTGGCGGACCGGGAATTCCTCGCCGGCACCTATTCGTACGCCGACATCGCGTTCTACATGGCGCAGTTGTTCGGCGCACGCAAGGGCGCGCCGATGACGGCGGAGACGCCGAACCTGCTCGCCTGGCGCGAACGGATGACCGCGCGTCCGGCCGTGAGGAAAGTGGCTGGTGCGATGGCGGGTTATCTTGCTTCGATCGACCATCCGGTTCCGGATTTTCTTCGCGGGCTCCATTAGCCAACCCGTTGAGCGTCGAACGGCTACGATCCGTCAGTCGCCGCTGGATGTAAACGGCATCACCCGCCGGTCACCGGCGGAAAGAACGCCACCTCGCTATCCTCTCGCACGACGAATGCGCCGGGCACCATCTCGAGGTTCACGGCCGCGCGCACGGGGCGGTCCAGCCGCAGCGCTTCGCCACTGCGCGCGTCGCGTGCGGCGAGCGCGGCGCGCAGCGCGTCGACGGTGAGCTCATGCGCATCGATCTCGACGACTTCCTCGTCGGTATGCAGTTGTTCGCGAATGCTCGAAAAGTATTTGATCGTCAGTTTCATTACGATGTCCTGAGCGAAATCGGTGCAATCGGCGGGATCGGAAAGGCGTTGGCCGGCACGTTCATCCCCAGCGGCGCATCGCCTGATCGTCATGCGCCTTCGGCTCGACCCAGCCGGCCACGCCGTCGTGCCGGATCTCCTTCTTCCAGAACGGCGCATGCGTCTTCAGGAAGTCCATGATGAATTCGCACGCATCGAACGCCGACGCGCGATGCGCGGCGGCCACGACGACGATCACGACCGCATGGCCCAACGGAATGCGCCCGACGCGATGCACGACCTTGACCGCCTCGAGCCGCCACCGCGCGCAGGCCTCCTCGACGATGCTCCAGAGCGCCTGCTCGGTCATCGTCGGATAGTGCTCGACTTCCAGCGCGATCACGTCGTCGACGTCACCTTCGTTGCGCACGACACCGAGGAAATTCACGGCCGCACCGACATTCGGATTGCGAATGATCGGCGCGATCTCGGTGCCGGCGTCGATCGCCGTGTACTGCACACGCACCTCGAAACCGGCTGCGATCGCCGGCGGCGGCTCGTTTGATGACGTGACACGGGATTCGGTGAAACTGGTCATGACGATTCTCCAGGAGGCGGTTCGCTCCGCTTCGCACGACAGCCCGTCAGCCGCCAACGAGCGACATGCGCACGGTCGGGTAGGTCTTGCCGGACGGCCTGGCCGCGTGCGTGGCCCGCCGTTCGGAATAGCGGTCGTCGCGTAGCGTCCATCGTGTGCGCACGATGTCGGCGAGGCCGTCGATCGATGCGGCGTCATCGAGCCACGGCCGCAGGTCGGTGCCCTGCATCGCGAACAGGCACGTATAGAGCTGGCCATCGGCCGACACGCGGGCGCGCGAGCACGTGCCGCAGAACGGATGCGACACGCTCGCGATGAAACCCACCTCACCCGCGCCGTCGATGTGCCGGCAGCGGATCGCGGTGGCATCGTGTCCCGGTTCGCCGACGAGCACGAGCGGATAGCTCGCTTCGATAAGCTCGCGCATCCGCGCGGCCGGCACGACCTTGTCGCCGGACCACGCGCTCGCGCCGCCGACGTCCATGTATTCGATGAAGCGAACGGCCACGCCGCTATGACGGAAGTGACGCACGAGCGGCAGGATCTGGTCGTCGTTCGCGCCGCGCTCGATCACCGCGTTGACCTTCACGGGCGCGAGCCCGGCCACCTGCGCGGCCTCGATGCCGGCCAGCACGCGCGCCACCGGCACGTCGGTGTCGGTCATCCGGCGGAATACGATGTCGTCGATCGCGTCGAGACTCACGGTCACGCGCGACAAGCCTGCATCGCGCAGCGTGCGTGCCTTGGCGGCGAGCAGCGAACCGTTGGTCGTCAGCGCGATTTCGACGGGCTTGCCGTTGACGGTCGTCAGCATCGCGAGCCGTTCGATTAGCGCTTCGAGGTTGCGGCGCAGCAGCGGCTCGCCGCCGGTGAGGCGGATCTTTTCGACGCCGAGCGAGACGAACGCACGCGCGATCTTCTCGAGTTGCGCGAACGACAGCCGCTCGGACGACGGCATGAACGCATAGTCGGGGCCGAAGCTGTCGCGCGGCATGCAGTAGCCGCAGCGGAAATTGCACTGGTCGATGACGGACAGCCGGAGGTCGCGCAGCGGCCGCGCAAGCGTGTCGAGCGGGCGGGAGAAGATGCGGGGCGATGCGCCGCCGGTTGCGGCGGCGACCGGCGCGGAAGCGATGGCATTCACGATGGGTTCGGCTGCCTGCATGAAGTGATCGGAACGGCGTCGCCGATCGGCCGTGCGTGCGCAGAGGTGTCGGCGCACGGGTCGTGACGAGCCTCATCGTGAGGATAGGCCGCTGGATTCCATCGGCAGAGACACAATCCCGCCCGAAATGCAGGAATACAGTTCGTCGTCCTGGATGCGCGAAAGGCGGGCATGACGCGCCAATCCATGCTCATGTTCGTGCTCACGCGAGCCAGTGCGCAAAATCGTAATACGGGACGGCGCCGTCGCGATCGCACCAGGCGGCCGCATGGATGCCGCCGGTCGCTGGGCTGCATGCTGTTTTCTCCTGGGGGATCGCCCGGCGCGTGGGCCGAGCGATGGGCGCGAATTCTGCGCAGGGGCGGTGCGCAGTGTCGCGCCGGCTCGCCACCGGCAGGCCACGAGCCGATGGTACGGGCGTTCGGCCGTGACGCGGATGCACAGCGTGGCCGCGCGGAAAGCAGTACAGCCGACAGCCTCGCGGCCCCGCAACGGGTTTTCCGTGCACACATCTTCGGCCCCGGGGAAAGCACAGTTTCAGCGCACGTTCGCGCGATTGCGAGTATCGTCGCAAACGCGATATCGTCATTCACGCTTCGTTGCCGCACCCCGCGATCCGTTCTTGTCCGCACGTGCCGTCGCGAAGCCGTCGCGCGATTTCCTGCTTCGAGCTGACGTCCTCACAATCACGAGCAAATTACGGTCATGGAAATCTTCGATGCGTTCCATCTCGCCCGATTGCAATTCGCGTTCACGGTGTCGTTCCACATCGTGTTTCCGGCGATCAGCATCGGCATGGCGAGCTTCCTGGCGGTGCTGGAATGGCGCTATCTCGTCACCGGCGACGCCGCCTATAAATCCATGTTCCAGTTCTGGTCGAAGATCTTCGCGATCGGCTTCGGGATGGGCGTCGTCTCCGGCGTCGTGATGGCGTACGAGTTCGGCACGAACTGGGCGGGCTTCTCGCGCGTCGCGGGCAACATCACCGGCCCGCTGCTTACTTACGAAGTCCTGACGGCCTTCTTCCTCGAGGCCGGCTTTCTCGGCGTGATGCTGTTCGGCTGGCAGCGCGTCAGCCCGCGTGCGCATTTCTTCGCGACGCTGATGGTCGCGGTCGGCACGCTGATCTCGACGTTCTGGATCCTCGCATCGAACAGCTTCATGCAGACGCCGCAGGGCTACAGGATCGAGAACGGTCTCGTCGTGCCGGTCGACTGGTTCAAGGTCATCTTCAACCCGTCGTTCCCGTATCGCCTCGTGCACATGACGATCGCCGCGTTCATCGTCGCGGGCTTCATCGTCGCCGCGTGCGGGGCGTGGCACCTGCTGAAGGGGCGCCGCGACGAGCCGGTGAAGCGCAGCTTCTCGATGGCGCTGTGGATGTTGCTGCTGCTCGCGCCGATCCAGATCGTCGTCGGCGATGCGCACGGGTTGAACACGCGCGAATACCAGCCGGCGAAGATCGCGGCGATCGAGGGGCTGTGGGAAACCGAGAAGGGCGGCACCGCGCTGAACCTCGTCGGTCTGCCCGACATGCAGGCAGAGACGACGCGCTATGCGATCCAGGTGCCGCACCTCGGCAGCCTGATCCTCACGCACAGCTGGGACGGCGAGATTCGCGGGCTGAAGGAATTCCCGGCGCAGGATCGCCCGTATTCGCCGATCGTGTTCTGGACCTTCCGGATCATGGCCGGCCTCGGGATGCTGATGCTGCTCACCGCGCTGCTCGGCTTGCTGCTGAGAAAAGGCGGACGCCTGTATGAAACGCGCTGGTTCCAGTGGTTCGTCGTGTGCATGGGGCCGTCGGGCATCGTCGCGCTGCTGGCCGGATGGATCACGACCGAGGTCGGGCGGCAGCCGTGGACCGTGTATGGCGTGCTGCGCACCGTCGATTCGGTCGCGCCGCTCAGCGCGCAGCAGGTCGGCGTGTCGCTGCTGATCTTCGTGGTCGTGTATTTCCTGGTGTTCGGAACGGGGATCTACTACATGATGCAATTGATGAAGCGCGGGCCGGCCGCCCAGGCCGGATACATCGAGCTGCACCGGCATCCGGGGCTGCGCAAGAGCGCGCTGTCCACGCCGCTGAACGTCACCGAAGCGGAGTAAGCGATGCACATCGATCTTCCTGTCGTGTGGGCCGCGATCATCGGCCTCGGCGTGTTCATCTACGTGATGCTCGACGGCTTCGATCTCGGCATCGGCCTGCTGTTTCCGTTCTTCGACGCGAAGGCCGAACGCGAAGTCATGCTGAATACCGTCGCGCCGGTATGGGACGGCAACGAGACCTTTCTCGTGCTCGGCGGCGCGGGCCTGTACGGCGCGTTTCCGGTCGTCTACTCGACGCTGCTGCCGGCGAACTACCTGCCGCTGATCCTGATGGTGGTCGGGCTGATCTTCCGCGGTGCCGCGTTCGAATTGCGTGCGAAGGCGAACCGCACGCAGCACCTGTGGGATCTCGCGTTCATCGGCGGCTCCGCGCTGGCCGCGTTCTGCCAGGGGATCACGCTCGGTTCGCTGCTGCAGGGCATCCGGATCGTGAACAACCAGTTCGCGGGTGGGCCGTTCGACTGGCTGTCGCCGTTCAGCCTGTTCTGCGGGATCGGCGTGCTCGTCACCTATGCGACGCTCGGCTGCGGCTGGCTGATCCTGAAAGTCGACGGCGAGCTGCAGCGCAAGATGCGCATGCTGATGAAGCCGCTCGCGGGCGTGCTGCTCGCGGTGATGGGCGTGGTCAGCCTGTGGACCGTGATCGGGCTGCCGGCCGTCGCGCATCGCTGGTTCGGCAGCGGCAACCTCGGCTGGTTCCTGCCGGTGCCGATCCTCGTCGTCGCGTGCGTGTGGGGCATCTTCCGCACGGTGAAGCGCGAGCACGAGGCGACGCCGTTCCTGCTGACGCTCGCGCTCGTGTTCCTCGGCTACACAGGGCTCGTGATCAGCATCTGGCCGAACATCGTGCCGCCGTCGCTGACGATCTGGGACGCGTCGTCGAGCCATTCGAGCCAGTTGTTCGCACTCGTCGGCACCGTGATCGTGCTGCCGATCATCCTCGTGTACAACGCGATGCAGTACCGCGTGTTCCGCGGCAAGGTGCGCGAGGGCGACGCCGGTTATCACTGACCGGCGCGCCCCGGTGACGGGGCAGGGCGGGCGCGGGCGTATCATCGTGCGCAAGCGCGGTGAAGCGCGTCACCCGGCCCGGCATCGACCGGGCAGCGGCCCGCCACGCGCGGGCCGTTGCACATCGGGCGGCGACGATCCGCATGGCGTATTTCATCGGCAGTCGAGACAACACCATGATCGTCAGACCACGACAAAACTGGCTCAGGATGCTGTTCATATGGAACGGTTCCGTGCTGCAATCGATCATTCCGCAACTCGTGTTCATGGCGATCGTCAGCACGCTGGCGGTCTTCACGAACGGGCGCATCTTCGGAGAGAAGATTCCGCTGAACACCGCGCCGTTCACGCTGTTCGGGCTGGCCCTCGCGATCTTTCTCGCGTTTCGCAACAACGCGAGCTTCGAGCGTTTCAAGGAGGCGCGGCTTCTGTGGGGCAACCTGCTGATCGCGGCGCGCACCGTTACGTCGCAACTGCGGCGCTATTTGCCCGACAGCGTCGGCGATGCGGAGCGCGACCGGCTCGCCGATCTGCTGATCGCGTTCACGTATGCGTTGAAGCATCAGCTGCGTCATACCGATCCGGCGCAGGACCTGCAGCGTATTCTCGGCGCCGAGCGCGCCGCCGCGTTCGCGCACAAGTGCTACCAGCCCGTCGCGATTCTCGATGAACTGCGCGGCGGAATCGTCCGCGCGCTGGGTCGCGCGCCCGGCAGCGAAGCAACGTGCTGGATGTTCGATATGCAACTGGCCGAGTTGGGCAAGGCCGTGGGCGGCTGCGAGCGCATCCTGACGACGCCAATCCCGTTCTCGTACAGCGTGCTGCTGCATCGCACCGTCTATGCTTATTGCGTGCTGTTGCCGTTCGGCCTCGTCGATTCGACGGAATACTTCACGCCGCTGATTTGCGTGTTCATCTCGTACACGCTGATCGCGCTCGAAGCGATCGCGAACGAGGTGGCCGAGCCGTTCGGCCTCGCGCCGAACGCGCTGGCGCTCGATGCGATGGCGCGCACGGTCGAGCGGTCGGTGCTCGAGCTGGGCGAGCGCGCGATGCCGGAGGAGTTCGTGCCGGCATCGACGTATCAGATCACGTAAGCGGCACCGCGACGCGCGTCGCGGCGGGCACGATTGGGAGAACTTCGCATGCGCATCTACGTGACGAGTATTTTTGTCGACGATCAGGACAAGGCGCTCGCGTTCTATACCGACATCCTCGGCTTCCGGTTGAAGAACAACGTGCCGGTGGGCGCGTACCGCTGGCTGACGGTCGTGTCGAAGGATCAGCCCGACGGCACCGAGCTGATGCTCGAACCGAGTCATCATCGCGCGGTCGGCCCTTATCGTCAGGCGCTGTACGAGGACGGCATCCCGGCGGCGTCGTTTCAGGTCGACGATCTCGACGCCGAGTACGCGCGGCTCGACGCGCTCGGCGTGCACTTCACGCTGGCGCCGATGGACGCGGGGCCCGTGCGGGTCGCGGTGCTCGACGATACGTGCGGCAACCTCGTGCAGCTCATGCAGATGAAGTGACGCGTTGTCCACGAGGAGCCGCTCGGGTTCGTTTCAGTCGCGCCGGTCGATCATTTTGTGGGGCGTCATGATGGCGTGAAAGGGCGCAGGCACGACATCGGCGGAGTCGACCAAGAAAGTTTGTGTAGACTCGTGCTCGTTCAATGGAGCCAACATCATGCAACTTCTTGACCACGTGTCCATCGGCGTTCCGGATATCGACCAGGCCCGCCCCTTCTACGACGGTGTCATGGCCGCGCTGGGCGCGACCAAGGTTTATGACCGCGGCACCGCGCTCGGTTACGGCGAACGTTGCAGTGCCACCGACACCGCATCGACCTTTCTGGCGATTTATCTGGATCCCGCCGAAGTCGGGACGAGCAAGCGACACTGGTGCTTCAAGGCGGCTTCCCGCCAGCAGGTGCATGCATTTTTCGAGGCGGGGCTGTCCGCGGGCGGGCGGCCCGACGGCGACCCCGGCTTGAGGCCGCACTATCACGCCGACTACTACGCGGCCTTTGTCGTCGATCCGGCCGGCAACCGGATCGAAGCCGTGTGCCACGCTGCGCCAGCGGCGCACGAGCGGCCGTGACGACACTCGCCGACGACTGATCGCCCGCGGCACGGTGTCGTGCCGTCGAGTCGCGGACAAGCGCGCCGCCGGTCGCGTTTGCCGCGCGCGCGGCTCAATCGAAGTACGTCAGCCCCATCGCGCCCTTCACCTCGGCCAGCGTCGCGCCGGCCACCTCGCGCGCATGCATCGTGCCGCGCTTCAGGATCGCCATCACCTCCGCCTTGTCCGCTTCCAATTCGCGACGGCGCGCACGGATCGGCTCGATCAGTGCCTGCAGCCGCTCGTTCAGCACGCGCTTGACGACGCTGTCGCCGAGGCCGCCACGGCGATAGTGCGCCTTCAGTTCGTCGACTTTCTGCACGTCGGGCTCGAACGCGTCGAGGAACGTGAACACGACGTTGCCCTCGACCTGACCGGGATCGTTCACGCGCAGGTGGTTCGGATCCGTGTACATGTCCTTCACCGCTTGCGCGATTTCGTCGGGCGTCGAGCCGAGCGTGATCGCGTTGCCGAGCGACTTGCTCATCTTCGCCTTGCCGTCGATGCCCGGCAGCCGCGTGACCGCCGACAGCACGGCCTCGCATTCCACCAGCACGGGCTTGTCGACCGTCGCGTTGAAGCGGCGCACGAGTTCGTTGGTCTGCTCGATCATCGGCAGCTGGTCGTCGCCGACCGGCACGTGCGTCGCCTTGAACGCGGTGATGTCGGCAGCCTGGCTGACGGGGTAGGTCAGGAAGCCGGCCGGAATGTCGCGCTCGAAGCCGCGCAGGCGGATCTCTTCCTTGATGGTCGGATTGCGCTCGAGGCGCGCGACCGTCACGAGGTTGAGCAGGTATTGCGACAGCTCGGCGAGCTCGGGCACCTGCGACTGGACGACGATCGTCGAGATCGCCGGATCGATGCCGACGGCCAGGTAGTCGAGCGCGACCTCGATCACGTTCTCGGTGACGCGCTGGCTGCGGCCCATGTTGTCGGTCAGCGCCTGCGTGTCGGCGAGCAGCAGGAACTGCGTCGCTTCGTGCTGCATCTGCACGCGAGCGCGCAGCGAGCCGATGTAATGGCCAAGATGCAGCGGGCCGGTCGTGCGGTCGCCGGTGAGAATGATCGGTCGGGTCGGGTGCGTCATGGTGTGGATTGGCTCCGGGTTATCGAAGCCACCAGCCATGACGTGAGCGCAGAAACGACAATGCCGCCATGGCTGGCGGCATCACGTTCGGGACATGCAAAAGGAAACGGGCCGCCTGGGTCAGGCGCGCCACCAGCAATGCACGTTCGGCGAGGCAGGTTTGGTTTCCATTGCGCGAGTATAGCGTAGCGGCGGCGAGCCGTGCGTCAGCGCACGACCGATTCCAGCGCGAGGCGCGCGACTTCGGCGGACGGCCATAGCAGGTATAGCAGGCCGACCATCAGCAGCAGCGCGCAGACGCGCACCGCCGGCGTACGGTCGATCTCGCTCAGGGTGCGGATGTGCTGTTTCAGTTTCTTCATGCTTGCAGGCGCAACGTGCGCCACTTCAACGGTTGCTGCAACGGGGCCGGGTGGGGCGGCGCCGGGGGCTACGGGTTCAACGAGGGGCCGGGCGGGCGCGGTACGGAGTTCGCGCGAAGTTCGCGTGCGGACAGATAAAGGGCTCGATCATGAGGCCGATGGCGCATTGCATGAGGCGAGGCGACGCGCATGCTACCAGTTCGGGAGAGCGCATACCGTCAAGAATTGTCCGGCAACGGGCGGGTGGAGGCGCAGTTGCGCGTTGAGGTAAGGGGAATAGTCAATAAAATCAAAGGTCTGGTTTATCGATTTTCGCCGTGATTTCGTGCCGCATGATGTCAGGCGTGAAATTTCTCGGGTGCAAGTGGAACGGCGTTCGGTTCGACGGCAACACGTGGCATTCGGTGCAAGTGCTGGACTGCACGGGAAGCACGGTCGAAGCGCATGGACTCAAGGGGCTGGACGTGGATTTCACAGGCAGCTATTTCGAGCATCTGGCATTCGAGGACACGGAAATCAACGGCGGGCATTGACTCGAGCGCGTGACCTTACGGCCTCCCGCCGGAATGCGCGACGCGAACATCGGGCAGGCGTCGCACCCCCCAGCTTTTTTCTCGTCAACAACCACAAAAAACATCATTTCGCCCACGCGGGCCTGTCAGCAGAATGTCTCCATTCCCACTCGCGCAACGACACGAGCGTCGCAGCGAGCCGCACTTCAAGGAGACAGCCGTGGCAGTGGAAACAACCTCAATCGATACGCTGGTCGTCGGAGCCGGCCAGGCCGGCGTGGCCATGAGCGAGCACCTGGGCAAGCTCGGCGTGCCGCATCTCGTGCTGGAGCGCGACCGCATCGCCGAGCGCTGGCGCACCGGGCGCTGGGATTCGCTGGTCGCGAACGGCCCCGCGTGGCACGACCGTTTTCCGGGGCTCGAATTCGACGGCCTCGATCCCGATGCGTTCGCATCGAAGGACCAGGTCGCCGATTATTTCGAAGCCTATGCGCGCAAGTTCAATGCGCCGATCCGCACCGGCGTCGAAGTGAAGAACGTCGTGCGCAACACGGGCAAGCCGGGTTTCATCGTCGACACCTCGGACGGCACGATCGAGGCGAACCGCGTGGTCGTCGCGACGGGCCCGTTCCAGCGCCCGGTCATCCCGCCGATCGCGCCGGACGATGCCGGCCTCATGCAAATCCACTCGGCCGATTATCGCAACCCGGCGCAGTTGCCCGACGGCGCGGTGCTGGTGGTCGGCGCGGGTTCGTCGGGCGTGCAGATCGCCGACGAGCTGCAGCGCGCGGGCCGGCAGGTCTATCTGTCGGTCGGCCCGCATGACCGCCCGCCGCGCGCGTATCGCGGCCGTGACTTCTGCTGGTGGCTCGGCGTGCTCGGCGAATGGGACAAGGAAGTCGCGACGCCCGGACGCGAACACGTGACGATCGCGGTGAGCGGCGCGCGCGGAGGCCACACGGTCGATTTCCGCGCCCTCGCGCACCAGGGCGTGACGCTGGTGGGGCTGACGAAGGCATTCGACGGCGGCGTCGCGGTGTTCGAGCGCGATCTCGCGATCAATCTCGCCCGCGGCGACGAGAACTACCTGGCGCTGCTCGATGCGGCCGACGCGTATGCGGCGCGCAACGGCCTCGACCTGCCCGAAGAACCTGAAGCCCGCCGCATCCTGCCGAATCCGGATTGCGTCACGCGGCCGATCCTCGCGCTCGACCTCGCCGGTGCCGGTGTCACGTCGATCGTCTGGGCGACGGGCTACGCGGTCGACTACGGCTGGCTGAAGGTCGACGCGTTCGCCGCGAACGGCAAGCCGCAGCACCAGCGCGGCGTGTCGAAGGAGCCGGGGATCTATTTCCTCGGTCTGCCGTGGCTGTCGCGGCGCGGCTCCAGCTTCATCTGGGGCGTGTGGCACGACGCGAAACACATCGCCGACCACATCGTCACGCAGCGCAAGTACCTCGACTATCACGACGCGTCGCAACGCCGCGCGCAAACGCGCACCGGGCACGACGACACGTCGCATGCGGGGCAGGCCGATGCGCGCCCGCTGGTCGACGCGATCGGCTGATACGCGCTCGCGGCACGTGCCGCGCCCGGCAATGCGCCCGGACGCGGCGACCCCGCTACAACCGGAACCCGCCGCGACCGCTCCCGGCGCGGCGGGCGAACCCACCGTCATTCGAAGGACCTCGATGAGCCAGCCTACCCACACCCGTATCCGCATGTTCAATACGAAGGATACCTACCCGAACCAGACGCTCGACAACGACCTGTGCCAGGCCGTGCGCGCCGGCAACACCGTCTACGTGCGCGGCCAGGTCGGCACCGATTTCGACGGCAACCTGATCGGCCTCGGCGATCCGCGCGCGCAGGCCGAGCAGGCAATGAAGAACGTGAAGCAGTTGCTGGAGGAAGCCGGCAGCGACATCACGCACATCGTGAAGACGACGACCTACCTGATCGACCCGCGCTATCGCGAGCCCGTGTATCAGGAAGTCGGCAAGTGGCTGAAAGGCGTCTACCCGATTTCGACGGGACTCGTCGTCTCGGCGCTCGGTCAGCCGCAGTGGCTGATGGAGATCGACGTGATCGCGGTGATCCCGGACAACTGGCAACCGAACCGCGCATAGGAGGCGACATGACTTTCTCCATCGTCGGGCGCTGTCCGGAAACGGGGCAGCTCGGGATCGCGATCAGCTCGTCGAGCATCGCGGTGGGCGCGCGCTGCCCGTGGGTGCGCGCGGGCGTCGGCGCGGTCGCCACGCAGAACGTCACGCTGCCGGCGCTCGGCCCGCAGATCCTCGACCTGATCGAGCACCGGCAGCTCGCGCCGGCGGCCGCGCTCGACCGCGCGCTCAGCGCGAACGGCTGGAGCCAATATCGGCAGGTCACGGTGATCGACGGACAGGGGCAGACCGCGTGCTTCACCGGCAAGGAAGCGCTCGGCACGCACCATGCGGTTGAGGGCGAGCAATGCGTGGCGGCCGGCAACCTGCTGGCCGCGCCGGGCGTGATCGACGCGATGGCGCGTGCGTTCGAGCAGTCGCCCGGGCTGCTGGCCGACCGCTTGCTGGCCGCGATGCACGCGGCGATCGCGGCGGGCGGCGAGGCCGGACCGGTGCATTCGGCGGCACTGAAGGTGGTCGGCGATGTGACCTGGCCGATCGTCGACCTGCGCGTCGACTGGGCCGATGCCGATCCGATCGGGCAACTGGATGCGCTGTGGCAAGCGTATCGCCCGCAGATGCAGGATTACCAGACACGCGCGCTGAACCCGACGGCCGCGCCGAGCTACGGAGTGCCGGGCGATGAGTGACACGTCGAGCCGGGCATTGCTCGAACGGTTGATCGGCTTCGCGACGGTCAGCCGCGATTCGAATCTCGCGATGATCGAATTCATCCGCCATTACCTCGACGGCCTCGGCGTCCCGAGCGAGCTGTTCTATAACGCGGAACGCACGAAGGCGAGCCTGTACGCGACGATCGGGCCGCGCGATCGCGGCGGCATCGCGCTGTCGGGCCATACCGACGTGGTGCCGGTCGACGGGCAGGCGTGGACGGTCGAGCCGTTCCGGCTGACCGAGCGCGACGGCCGGCTGTACGGGCGCGGCACGGCCGACATGAAGGGCTTCATCGCGTCGGTGCTCGCGGCCGTGCCGGCGTTCGTCGCGCGGCCGCTGAGCCTGCCGGTGCATCTCGCGTTTTCGTATGACGAGGAAGTCGGCTGTCTCGGTGTGCGGCCGATGCTCGATGCGCTGGCCGTGCGCGAGCACCGGCCGCGCCTGTGCCTGATCGGCGAGCCGACCGAACTGAAGCCGGTGCTCGGTCACAAGGGCAAGCTCGCGATGCGCTGCCACGTGAAGGGCGCCGCGTGTCACTCGGCATACGCGCCGCTCGGCGTCAACGCGATCGATTACGCGGCGAAGCTGATCGGCCGGCTCGGCGAGATCGGCGCGGCGCTCGCGCGGCCCGAGCATCACGACAGCCGCTTCGATCCGCCGTTCTCGACCGTGCAGGCCGGGTTGATCAAGGGCGGCCGCGCGCTGAACATCGTGCCGGCCGAATGCGAATTCGATTTCGAAGTGCGGGCGCTGCCGGCGTTCGACGCACATGACGTGCCGAGAAAGCTGCAGGATTATACGGAATCCGAACTGTTGCCGAAGATGCGCGCGGTGCAACCCGATACCGATATCCGACTGCAACCGCTCGGTGCGTATCCGGGGCTCGCGACGTCGCCGGACAGCGAGGCCGCGCGGCTGCTCGCGATGCTGAGCGGCTCCGACGCATTCGGCACGGTCGCGTTCGGCACCGAGGGCGGGCTGTTCGGGCAGGCCGGCATTCCGACCGTTGTGTGCGGGCCGGGCAGCATGGACCAGGGGCACAAGCCCGACGAGTTCGTCGCGGTCGAGCAACTGAACGGATGCGACGCGATGCTGGGCCGTCTCGCGGCGTATCTCGCTTCGGATGACTGATCAGGCTGCGGAGCCGCATGCCGCATCTCGCACGCCGCCGCTTCGCGGCGCGTGCGGTTTCCTTGTTGCTATCGCGCCGATTCCGCGACGATCTGCGCCAGCCGCTCGCGGCAGAACTCAACGAACGACTGCGCCTGCTTCGTCAGCTGACCGCGCTTCAGCCGCGCGCTCACGAGCCCCGACGGGCTCACCGTTTCGCTGAGGGCGATCGTCACGACGCGCCGGCCGTCGTACGTGTATTCGGAGTGCGGCCGCGTGACGAGCAGCGAGAAGCCGAATCCCTGGCCGACCATGCCGCGCACCATTTCGATCGACGGCGACGCGAACACGATGTTCGGCGTGAGCCCGAGCTCGCGAAACAGGCTGACGAAGTATGTGCGGCTCGGCAGCACGTCGAGGAGAATCATCGGCTCGACGCTGAGGTCGTGCAGCGATACGTGCGACTGGCCCGCGAACCGGTGGTTCTCCGGCAGCAGCACGTATGGCTGCTGCGGCGGCATCAGCGGCTCGGTTTCGATCGTGCCGTCGAGATCGTGGTCGTAAAGGAACGCGAGATCGAAGGTGCCGGCCGTCAGGCCCTGCACGAGCTCCTGCTGGTCGCCGTCGCGCAGCCGGATGTTGACGCCCGGATAGCGTTCCCGAAAGCCCGCGATCAATTGCGGCAGGTAGAGCGGCGCGACGGTCTCGAAGCAGCCGATGTCGATCTGCCCGGTGATCACGTCGTTGTCGGCGAGCGCGTTCTGTTCGAATTCGTGCGCGATGCGCAGCAGTTCCTGCGCCTTCCGGTAGAAACGCGTGCCGGATGGCGTCAGCGACACGCCCTGCGCGTGATGACGGATGAACAGCTTCACGCCGAAGCTCTCCTCGAGCCCCTTGATCGCGCTGGAGATCGACGGCTGCGCGATGAAGAGCTGGCGCGACGCCTCGGCGACGCTGCCGGATTCCACCGTCGTCACGAAATATTTCAGTTGCCGCAAAGTGTAGTGAGCCACAGGCACCTCTGATACTCGGCCCCGGCGCACATGCGTCGCCGGAGCGCGTAATCGGTCCATCGTTTCGGGTAGCACCTTACCTGAAGAAAATCGGCGCCGACATTTCCGCTGCAGAGCTTTTTCGTATGTCTCGGAAATATTTTTAGTATTTTCCGGGCGCCGCATGCGTGGCGCACCATCGTCTCCAATCCGGATCGCGACAAAAGCGCGCATGCGCGCGGCGAACTGCCGCCAGCGTATCCGGACCCGATTGCAGGCGCACGCTTCGGCGCGCGCCGGCTGACACGGCACGCGCGCATCGCCGCGCAGGACAGGAGACTTCGCCATGACGACCGCGGACCGCAACGCGTCCCCCATGATAGAGAAACACACGATCGGCTACGTGCCGCCCGCAGAACGCCACGGCAAGGTGCGCGACCTGTTCACGCTCTGGTTCGGCGGCAACATCGCGCCGCTGCCGATCGTGACCGGCGCGCTCGGCGTGCAGCTCTTTCACCTGAACCTGATGTGGGCGATCGTCGCGATCGTCGTCGGCCAGGCGGTCGGCGGCGTGCTGATGGCGCTGCATTCGGCGCAGGGGCCGCAGATGGGCATCCCGCAGATGATCCAGAGCCGCGCGCAGTTCGGCTCGTGGGGGGCGCTGCTGGTCACGGTGATCGCGGCGGTGATGTACGTCGGCTTCTTCGCATCGAACATCGTGCTGGCCGGCAAGTCGGTGCACGGCATTGCGTCGTCGGTGCCGGTGCCCGTCGGCATCGTGATCGGCGCGGTGGGATCCGGGCTGATCGGGATCGTCGGTTACCGATTCATCCACATCCTGAACCGGATCGGCACGTGGGTGCTCGGCATCGGCATCGTGGTCGGCTTCTGGATGATCCTGTCGCACGTGAGCACCGCCGATTTCCTCACGCGCGGCGGCTTCGACTTCGCCGGGTGGCTGGCGACGGTGTCGCTGTCCGCGTTGTGGCAGATCGCGTTCGCGCCGTACGTGTCTGACTATTCGCGTTACCTGCCGGAGGACGTCGGCGTCGCGTCGACGTTCTGGGCGACCTATCTCGGCTGCACGATCGGCTCGACGCTCGCGTTCATCTTCGGCGCGGTCGCGGTGCTCGCGGTGCCGGCCGGTGCGGACACGATGGATGCGGTCAAGCAGGCGACCGGCCCGCTCGGCCCGCTGATGCTGGTGTTGTTCCTGCTGAGCGTGATCAGCCACAACGCGCTGAACCTTTACGGCGCAGTGCTCGCCGTCATCACGTCGGTGCAGACCTTCGCGTACAAGTGGATTCCGACCGCGAAGACGCGCGCGGTGGTGTCGGTGGTGATCTTCATCGCATGCTGCTACGCGGCGATCGGCGCGTCGACGAACTTCGTCGGCAATCTCGTCGATCTCGTGCTCGCGCTGCTCGTCGTGCTGGTGCCATGGACGGCGATCAACCTGATCGACTTCTACGTGATCCACAAGGGCAAGTACGACATCCAGTCGATCTTCATGGCGGACGGCGGCGTATACGGCCGCTTCAATCCGCAGGCGTTGCTCGCGTATGCGATCGGGATCGCCGTGCAGATTCCGTTCATGAACACGCCGATGTATGCGGGCCCGATTCCCGCGCATCTCGGCGGCGCCGACCTGTCGTGGCTCGTCGGGCTGGTGCTGACGTCGCCGCTGTACTACTGGCTCGCGACCCGCGACAGCGCGTACCGGCGCCGCCAGACGGGCGCGCAGCTGCCGTCGTCGGCGGCGCGGTAAACGGATCGTCTCTCGACGTGACGAAAGGAAGCGGCCGCCGCATCGGATGCGACGCGGCGGCCGGGAGAGGGGGAAGAGGGGCGGCGAGCCGGTTCAGGCGCGCGGCATGTCGTACCGGACGTCGCAATCTCGCCCGCGCCGCGAATCACACACCCACGGAACGCGCGACCCGCACCGGCACCGACTTGTACGACGGCGTGCCGCTTTCCTTGTCGATGTAGTCGAGCGGCACGAGCACGTTCGCTTCCGGGTAATACGCGCCGACCGACCCCGGCGCGATGTCGTACTCGATCGCGGTGATCTTCTCGAGACGCAGCGTGCGGCCGGATGCGGTGATCGTCTCGACGTCGACGAGGTCGCCGTGTTCGAGCCCGTACTTCGCGAGATCGGCCGCGTTCATGAACAGCACGTCGCGCCGCCCGAACACACCGCGATAGCGGTCGTCGAGCCCGTAGATCGTCGTGTTGTACTGATCGTGGCTGCGCAGCGTGATCAGCCGCAGCACCTGCTCGGCGCCGAGCACGTTGGCGTCTTCCTTCACGCCCTTGTAGACCGAGAATGTCGCCTTGCCGGTCGGCGTGGGCCACACGCGCTCGGTGGGCGGCAGCGGCAGGCGGAAGCCGCCCGGCGTGCGGATCCGTTCGTTGAACGCCTCGAAGCCGGGCACCGTGCGATCGATCAGGTCGCGGATGCGGTCGTAGTCGGCGATCAGGTCGAGCCATGCGACCTTGCTGTTCGGCAGCGTCGCATGCGCGATTCCGGCGACGATGGCGGGCTCCGAGCGCAACTGGTCGGACGCCGGCTTGAGCTTGCCGGCCGATGCATGGACCATCGACATCGAATCCTCGACGGTGATCGACTGCCGGCCGCTCGCCTGCATGTCGAGCTCGGTGCGGCCGAGCACGGGCAGGACGTAGGTTTCCTTTGCCACCAGCAGATGCGAGCGGTTCAGCTTCGTGCCGAGATGCACGCTCAGATCGAGCTTCGCCATCGCGGGGAACGACAGCTCGGGATCGGGCAGCGCGACCGCGAAGTTGCCGCCGAGGCACAGCAGCGCCTTGGCCTGGCCGTCGATCATGGCC
Source organism: Burkholderia sp. RF4-BP95 (assembly GCF_001521985.1). Lineage (NCBI taxonomy): Bacteria > Pseudomonadati > Pseudomonadota > Betaproteobacteria > Burkholderiales > Burkholderiaceae > Burkholderia > Burkholderia sp. RF4-BP95. Next base: position 68,083 of record NZ_LOSX01000090.1, read on the forward strand.
TGCATCGCCTGCACCGCGTCGTGCCCGTGATGCGCGGGCGGCTTGAAGCCGCACACGTCCTCGATCTTCTGCAGGAATTCGGCCGATGGCTTCTCGGTGATGCCGACGGTGCGATTGCCCTGCACGTTGGAGTGGCCGCGCAGCGGGCATATGCCTGCACCGGGCTTGCCGAAGTTGCCGCGCATCAGCAGCAGGTCGGCGATCAGGCGCACGGTCGCGGTGCCCTTGTTGTGCTGCGTGACGCCCATCCCGTACGTGACGATCGTCGCGTTCGACTTCGCGTAGGCGAGCGCGACCTGTTCGAGCTGCGCCTGGCTCAGGCCGCTCGCGCGCTCGATGTCGCCCCACGACGTCGCCTGCAGGTCGGCGGAGAACGCGTCGAAGCCGTCGGTGTGCTGCGCGATGAAGTCGCGGTCGAGCACGTCGCCGCGCTCGGTCTCGAGCCGCAGCAGCGCCTTCATGATGCCTTTCAGCGCGGCGGCGTCGCCGCCCGCGTCGACCTGATAGTACGTCGAAGCGATGCGTGTCGAGCCGAACGACGCCATCTCGATCATGTCCTGCGGATCCGCGAAGCGTTCGAGCGCGCGCTCGCGCAGCGGATTGAACACGATGATCGGCACGTTGCGGCGCGAGCACTCGTGCAGCGTGCCCATCATGCGCGGGTGGTTCGTGCCGGGGTTGTGGCCGATGGAGATGATCAGCTCGCAGTGGTCGAAATCCTCCAGCGACACCGTGCCCTTGCCGATCCCGATCGACTGCGGCAGGCCGACGCTGGTCGGCTCGTGGCACATGTTCGAGCAGTCGGGGAAATTGTTGGTGCCGAGCTCGCGCGCGAAGAGCTGATACAGGTACGCGGCTTCGTTTGACGCGCGGCCCGACGTATAGAACTCGACCTGCTCGGGCGGCAACGCGCGCAGCACCTCGCCGATGCGCGCGAATGCGTCGTCCCATTCGACTGCGCGGAACGTGTCGGTCACGCGATCGTAGACGAGCGGATGCGTGAGCCGGCCCTCGTTCTCCAGCTCGTAGTCTGACAGTCGCAGCAGCGACGACACCGTGTTCGCCGCGAAGAACTCGGGCGTCACGCGCTTGGTCGTCGCTTCCCACGTGACGGCCTTCGCGCCGTTCTCGCAGAACTGGAACGTCGACTTGTGTTCCTTGTCGGGCCATGCGCAGCCGGGGCAGTCGAAACCGTCGGGCTGATTCGTCCGCATCAGCACGATCGGCGCCTCGATGGTTTCCATCTGCGTGCGCACGGCATCGGCTGTCGCGCGAAGCGCGCCCCAACCGCCGGCGGGTCCATCGTACTTTCTGATGCCCGACACTTCGCGTCGATTTGTCATGTGACTCTCCATGAGCCGGACCCGCTGCAGGGTGGCTCGGGTTGCGCCGCGTCGCGGCATGGGGCGGTCCCGTCCCGCGGACGGAGCCGGTCATGCGGGCCCGTGCATCCGGGCCCGTCGGGTTTCAGTGCGCGTCCATCCTCGCACCGGACGACGTCTTGCCGAATGCCTTCGCGACCGGTCGCGTTCGACGCCAGCAACGCCGGCGCTTCGCGGAGCCCGCGGCATTGCTTCGACTGCGTTCAAAATAGCGAATCGGCCCGGGGCCTCCAAGACACAGTTCCGCATCGGCGCGGCCGCGAATTGCACCCTCACATGCATGTGCTCGGGAGATGCAAGGAGTACAGACGAGCGCGCACGCGGGTGCGGCGTGCGGGATACGAAAAGGTGGCGGCGAAGCGGCGTCAGTCGGAGAGCGTCATCGCAAGTCGCTGTCGTGCGATCTGCTTCACGGCGGATGACAGGGCTGCATCCTGCAGATCGTTGGCCCAGACGGAGAATGAATCCTCGATCAGGTTGCGGGTGTCGGGCGGCAGCTCGGCCAGCATCAGCGCCACCACGGTGAAGAGCACGGCGGTGTCGCCGGCGTGGCGGCTCGCGTTCGCGTCGACGGCCTGCTTCAGGCTGTCGACCGACGCTTGCAGCGCCTGTAATGCGTCATTCGATTCGCTCATTTCACGCCTCCATTCAGGATGGTGCGGCGACGACGAACGTACGGCCGGCAACGCGGCCGGTGCACGCGATGCCCGGCAGGCATCGCGCGCGGGCGGGACGTCAGGTCGCCGCGGTGGCCTGCGGCGCCACGGCCACCGATGCCTCGCTCGTCAGCATCAGGAACGTGAACGTTTCGCGCAGGTACAGGCGAACGACCGTGTCGGTGTGACTCGTGTAGCCGATCGACACGTCTTCGCCGAGGTGCAGTTCATAGTCGCCGCCGCGGGTGGACAGCACGCAGCCGCCGCTGATCGCCGGCGCCCAGATGATCTCGCCGCTGACGATGCGCTTGATGTGGCCGAGGACCGGGTAGCCCTGGTCGCGCGCTTCGCTCAGCGCCGTATAGGCGTCCGAACCGAGCACGACCGAGTACGGGCCGTCGACGCCGGCGAGCCGCAATGCTTCCAGCGCATCGCTGATGGCGTCCGGGTACGCGCCGACGTCGGCCGGCAGCGTGAGCTTGCGGTTCGACGTGCCTTCGCGGATGCCGACGATGTCCGCGGCCAGGTAGCCGTCGAAGATTGCGCCGTCTTCCGCGAATGCGAGCCGTTGCGCGGCGTCCTTCGCCGGCTGCCAGTCGGCGTCGCGCGCGCCGCGCTCGACGCTGTCGATCGCATCGCGACTCAATTCGAACGGCACCGTGAGCTCGACGATCGTACGCACTTCGCGTAACCGTGCGCTCACCTGCTCGCGCGGCGCGGCGACCTCGCGCAGATGCCCGGTGCCGACGGCCGACAGCGCGGGGCCGGCCGGGCCCTCGACGTCGACCACGCGGCGCCCGGCCACCGAGCGCTTGAAGGTGCGTGCCACTTCCTCCTCGATCTGTTCCCAGGCGGCGGCGGAAACGGGCGCGAGTTCGCGGTGCAGGTTATTCATGGGCTTTGGCTCCTTTCAGCGATCCGATGTTCAGCGAGCCGTCACGGCGCGACTCGGGGGAGGTGGGGGCCGGCTGCGAGGGGGCAGCGGCGTCGGCGGCCGGTGCGGCGCGATCGGCGAGCGCTTCGAGCAGGTCGGCCGACGGCACGAAGAACAGCGAGCCGGTGACCGCGCGGCTGTAGTCGAGCAGCCGGTCGTAGTTGCCGGGCGGGCGGCCGACGAACATGTTCTCGAGCATCTGTTCGATCGGCGCCGGCGAGCGCGCGTAGCCGATGAAATAGGTGCCGAATTCGCCGTAGCCGGGGCGCCCGAACGGCATGTTGTCGCGCAGGATCTTCACTTCCTTGCCGTCTTCGTCGAGCGTGGTCAGCGAGCTGTGCGAACACGACGGTTTCACGTCCGGCGCGAGCTCGATGTCGGACAGCTTGGTGCGCCCGATGATGCGCTCCTGCGTCTCGACCGCGAGCGCGTTCCAGCCGGCCATGTCGTGCAGGTACTTCTGCACGATCACGTAGCTGCCGCCCGCGAATGCCGAATCCTCGTCGCCGATCACCGTGAAGTCGACCGCCTCGCGGCCTTCCGGGTTCTCTGTGCCGTCGACGAAACCGATCATCGCGCGCTGGTCGAAGTTGCGGAAGCCGTGCACCTCGTCGACGACCGTGACCGCGTCGCCGAGCGCGCCGAGCAGTTGGGTGGCGAGTTCGAAGCACAGATCCATCGCCTCGGCGCGGATGTGCAGCAGGATGTCGCCCGGCGTCGCGACCGCGACACGCTGGCCGGCGCCGAATTCGCGGAACGGATGCAGCGACGCGGGGCGCGGATCGCCGAACAGCGCATCCCATGCGTCGGCGCCGAAGCCGCACACGCAGGACAGGTTGCCGCCCGGCACGCGCTTGCCGACCGAGCGCACGAGCGCGGCGATGTCGCCGCACCACGCGCGGATCGTGTCGGCGCGGTCGGGGCCCGGGTTGACGGTTGCGACGAGGAAGATCGCGCTGCGCGTGATCGGACTGTGAACGGCCTGGGAGAGCGGGGGAAGGGTTTGCATCGCGGCCTGCCGGTCAGTCATGTCGGGACGGACGGGCCGCGAATGCCGCGGCGCGCGAAGACGAACGGTTGGACTGTGTCATGCGACTGTTCTCTTTGTGACATGCGGATGAAGGACGTTCGTTGCGCATGCGTCGCGCAACGGGCCACGGCGGCGGCCTGCCGCCCGGGCGCAACGGGTGGCAGGGGTGGCCGCGCATTCGCCCGGCGCGTGACCTTGCCGCACCGCGTGACGGCGTCGAGCATGCAATCTAGCAGCTTCGGCGGGTCTTTGGAACACGTATCGGCGAACTGTCATTCGAATGGATTGATCGGGGTCCGATTTCGCGCAGCGGGCGTGCAGCTGTACTCCTGAAGCGCGCGGCGCTGTGCTCTTGAGCGGGCGTGGCGCGTGCAGTAGATTGGATTCGCTCCGCCCGCCGACGAGAACCATCATGATGAACCTTCTGGAAGAGACGCGTATTTTCGGTGCAGTGATCGAGCATGGCGGGGTGGCCGGCGCGGCGTCCAGCCTGATGCTCAGCAACGCGCAGGTGAACGCGCGGCTCGATCGCCTCGAACGGTATCCCGGCTACCGGTTGTCGCCGGACCGCACGGGCGACGAGATGCCTGCGTCGCGTTCCATGAGTGCTATCGCCCGGATAGATGCGTGCGCAACCGTTCATCCTCGCGAAACCATCCGCCGTGTCGATGGAGTATCGATCGCGGCGCCTAAGCCATTGCACGGGTCATCGTTTTGAATACGTCCACTGTTTCCGCCGATACGGCCGCCGAGCGCATCCGCCGCCGCTTCGGACACTTCCTCCATGCGGCCGAGCTGGCCGGGCTGATCGTGATCGGTCTCGCGACCGCTTTCGCGATGACGCAGGAAGCGTGGAAGGTTGTGCTCGCGGGCGAGGTGTCGCTGACCGACCTGCTGTTGATGTTCCTGTATCTCGAAGTGCTCGCGATGGACGTGCGTTACCTGCGGCTCGGCCGGCTGCCGGTGCGCTTTCCGCTGTTCATCGCGATGACGTCGCTTGCGCGCGACCTGATCCTGCGCGGCGCCACCGACAGCCCCGAGCGAATGCTGATGACCACGTTCGGAATCGTGCTGCTCGCGGTAGGCGTACTGATCCTCAGTTTCGGTCAGCATCGTTTTCCGGCGGAAGTCGACGATGTCGAGGAAGATGCGCACACGCGTCGGTAACGCCGCCCGCGTGCGCGTGGCCGGCGCCGTCGGCGAAGAACGAAGGATTCCACATCGATAGCAGTGTCATCGTTGAAATGGCCGCAGCCGGCAAGCTCGCCGTGTCCGGCCCGCCCGGGATGCTCGCCAGGCCGCACGCCGTACACGGCATGCGGATTGCTTCGCCCGCTTGACACCCGCGCACGCGTATCCAGCGTGTTGCGCCGCAACGTCGATGACGTTCCGCGCCGGTTGCGGATCGCGTACGAGCGGTGGTTCGCGTTTGCGTGCGCCGCGGGGTCGTCCGCCCCTGCTCTTTTCAGGAAGGACGCCGATAATGGGATCGTTACCTCAGCCGGGAGCCGCGCCATGTCCGGAAGCGACGCATCGTCTTCACGCCCCGATCTTGCGCAGGGCATTTCGCTCGATGACATCGCCGACGGCGCGATGATCGAGGGCCAGGTCGGCGACGACGCGGTGCTGCTGGTGCGCCGCGCCGACGCCCTGTTTGCCGTGGGCGCGCAATGCCCTCACTACGGCGCACCGCTGGCCGATGGGCTGCTGGTCGGCGACACGATTCGCTGCCCGTGGCATCACGCGGCGTTCTGCCTGCGCACCGGCGAACGGCTGCGTGCGCCGGCGCTCGACGGCCTGACATGCTGGCGCGTCGAACGTCGAGACGGCCGCGCGGTCGTGCTCGGCGCGCAGCCTGCCGCGTCGCCGCCCGTGTCGAATGCGCCCGGATTGCCCGAATCGGTGGTGATTGTCGGCGGTGGGGCGGCCGCGATCTCGGCGGCCGTGACGCTGCGGCAGGAAGGCTATCCGTACGCGATCACGCTGCTGAGCGCGGACAGCGAGCCGCCGTACGATCGACCGAACCTCTCGAAGGACTATCTGGCCGGCACGGCCGAAGCCGACTGGTTGCCGCTGCGCGGCGCGTCGTTCTATACCGACCAGCGCATCGACGTGCGCTGCGGCACGCGCGTCGCGCGGATCGACCCCGCGCAACACGCGGTCGAACTCGCGGACGGCAGCCGCGTCGGCTACGGCGCGCTGCTGCTCGCCACCGGTGCCGAGCCGAACCGTCTGAGCGTACCGGGCGCCGATCTTCCGCACGTGTGCGTGCTGCGTTCGCGTGCCGATTGCGATGCGCTGATCGGCAAGCTGAAGGCCGCGCGGCGCTGCGTCGTGGTCGGCGCGAGCTTCATCGGCCTCGAAGCGGCCGCCGCGCTGCGCACGCGCGGGCTCGACGTAGACGTGGTCGCGCCCGATGCGCGGCCGATGGCGCGCGTGCTCGGCGACGCGCTCGGCGATACGATCCGCGCGCTGCACGAGTCGCACGGCGTGGCGTTCCATCTCGGCGCGACGCCCGCGCAGATCGCGTCGGATCGCGTCACGCTGTCGAACGGCGACGTGCTGCCGGCGGATGTCGTGCTGGTCGGCATCGGCGTGCATCCGAACGTCACGCTTGCGCAGGACGCGGGGCTGGCCGTCGATCGCGGCGTGACGGTCGACCGTTTCCTGCAGACGAGCGCGCCGGACATCTACGCGGCCGGCGACATCGCGCGCTGGCCCGATCCGCTGACGGGCGAACGCATTCGCGTCGAGCACTGGGTCGTCGCGGAGCGACAGGGGATCGTCGCGGCGCGCAACATGCTCGGCCGGCAGCAGCCGTTCGACGCCGTGCCGTTCTTCTGGAGCCAGCACTACGACCTGACGGTGCGCTATGTCGGACACGCGGAGCAATGGGATCGCGTCGAGATCGACGGCGACCTGCGCGCGCACGACGGTTCGGTGACGTACTGGCACGGCAACGCACGGCTCGCGGTCGCGACGATCGGCCGCGATCTCGATTGCCTGCGCGCGGAAGCGGCGCTCGAGCAGCAGGGCGCGACGCACGCGTGAGCGGGCTGGCGACCGTGCGTTGACGGATGCACGCTACGGTCAACGCGTTGCGTATGCAACGGTCGTTGCAGCGTCGCGACAAGCGCGGAGGCCGGCGTACCGCGACTCCCGTTGCGCCATCGACGCGTTCGCGACGACGAACCAAAACGCGAACCGCCCGGTGTTCCCCTCGCCGACGGGCGCGCGCCTTGCTCGAACAGCGCGACGGTATCCACACCGTTTCCGCTTTCGACAAGGAGGGCCTGACATGAAAGCAGTCGTATTTCACGGCATCGGCGATATTCGCATCGATACGGTACCCGACCCGGAAGTCGCCGACGTGACCGATGCGGTCGTGCGCCTCACGGCCAGCGCGATCTGCGGCACCGACCTGCACATGGTGCGCGGCACGCTCGGCGGGATGAAGCCGGGCACGATCCTCGGCCATGAGGGCGTCGGCATCGTCGAGACGGTCGGGCGCGACGTCCGCAACCTGAAGCGTGGCGATCGCGTGCTGATTCCATCGACGATCGCGTGCGGCAGCTGCGTGTACTGCCGCGCGGGCTACACCGCGCAATGCGACGTCGCGAACCCGGGCGGGCCGCGCGCGGGCACCGCGTTCTACGGCGGACCGGCCGACACGGGGCCGTTCGACGGGCTGCAGGCCGAATACGCGCGCACGCCGCTCGCGAACGCGAGCCTGATCCGGCTGCCCGACGCGATCGACGACGACCGCGCGATCCTGATGTCCGACATTTTCCCGACCGGCTACTTCGGCGCGCAGCTCGCGGAGGTCAAGCCGGGCGACACGGTGGCCGTATTCGGCGCCGGGCCGGTCGGTCAGTTCGCGATCGCGAGCGCGAAGCTGATGGGCGCCGGGCGCGTGATCGCGATCGACCGCATCGCGTCGCGGCTCGAGATGGCATGCGCGCAAGGCGCCGAGACCATCGACTTCTCCGAGGAGGACCCGGTCGACACGGTGCTGCGGCTCACCGGCGGGATCGGTGTCGATCGTGCGATCGACGCGGTCGGCGTCGACGCGATGCGCGCGACGCACGGCCTGGCCACCGCCGATCGCGACGCGGCGCGCGCGTTCGATGCGGAAGTCGACGCCGTCGCACCGCGCCGCAAGCCGGACGGCCGCTACTGGATACCCGGCGACGGGCCGTCGCAGGTGCTGCAATGGGCGGTGCGCGTGGTCGCGAAGGCCGGCACGGTCGCGATCATCGGCGTGTATCCGCCGCAGGCGCGCGTGTTCCCGGTCGGCGAGGCGATGAACCGGAACCTGACGATCAAGATGGGCAACTGCAATCACCGGACCATCACGCCGCGGCTGATCGAGCTCGTGCGCAGCGGGGCGTTCGACCCGGCGTCCGTGCTGACACGCTGCGAGCCGCTGACGAACGCGATCGACGCGTATCGCGCGTTCGACGTGCGCGAGCCTGGCTGGATGAAGGTGAAGCTGACGCCATGACGATGCGAACCGGAAGGAGGAGGGCAGTGATGAACGAGATCGACGATCGCTACGACAACTGCATGGCCGCATGCGACGCGTGCGCGCATGCGTGCGACGCATGTATCGCGGGATGCCTGGCGGAACCCGAGGCGCACACCCTGACCGCCTGCATCGCGCTCGACATCGAGTGCGCGCAGCTGTGCCGCCTTGCATCGGGCGCGATGGCGCGCGCCAGCGTGCTCGCGCCCCAGGTGTGTGCGCTTTGCGCGCTTGCATGCGATCTGTGTGCGGCCGAATGCCTGCAGCACGCGCACGACCATTGCCGGCGCTGCGCGCTGGCATGCGATACCTGCGCCGCGATGTGCCGCGCGATGGCCTGAACGGTCAGCGCGTGTCGTGAACCTGGCGGGCGACGCGCTGCAGCAGCGCGTCGAGCACCGCCATCTCGACGGGCTTGACGAGGTGATCGTCGAAGCCCGCGCTCGCGGTGCGTGCGAGGTCGGCCGGGCTCGCATGGCCGGACAACGCGACGCAGGTCGTGTCGGCCAGCACGTCGATCGCGCGCAGTTCGTGCAGCAGCGTGAAGCCGTCGACGTCGGGCATCGAGAGATCGACGAGCATCAGGTGCGGAACGACCTCGCTCGCGAGCGCCAGCGCGTCGCTCGCGTTGTACGCGACGTGCGGCGCGTGACCCTTGACCTGCAGCAGCACGGCGAGCGTGTCGGCGGAGTCGCGGTTGTCGTCGACGATGACGATGCGCAGCGGCGCACCGGCCGGCTGTTCGGCTGCGCGCGGTGCGGGCGCGTCGCCGGGCGCCGCGCGCGTCGCGTGCTCGATCGGCAGCCGCACCGTGAACGTCGCGCCATGGCCGGGGCCGCTGCTTTCAGCGGCGATCATCCCGCCGTGCAGCTCGACGAACGACCGGCAGATCGCGAGGCCGAGCCCGAAGCCGTCCGACGGGCGCCGGCCCGACGCGCCTTCCTGTTCGAACAGGTCGAAGATCGATTCGAGCGCGCCCGGCGCGATGCCGACACCGTGATCGGTTACGCGGATCGCGACGGTCGGCCCTTCGGCGCGCGCGCAGACGTCGATGCGCCCGCCCTGCGGCGAGAATTTCGACGCGTTGTCGAGCAGGTTGTGCAGCACCTGGACGAGCCGCGCCACATCGCCGCGCACCACCAGCGGATCGGCCGGCAGGTCGACGCGAATGTGCTGCTCGCGCACGGCCAGCTTCGGCTGGATGCTTTCCACGCCGCGGCAGACGAGGTCGCGCACGGTCACCGGCGCGTCGTCGAGTTCGACCTTGCCGGCGGTGATGCGCCCGACGTCGAGCAGATCGTCGACCAGCCGCGTCAACTGTCCGACCTGGCGGTGCACGGCGTCGCGGCATTGCGCGAGCGCGGGCGCCGGATCGGGCAGGCTCTGCAGCACGCCGACAGAATGGCGCAGCGGCGCGAGATGGTTGCGCAATTCGTGCGCGAGCATCGCGATGAACACGCTGAGCCGGTGCGTCGACACTTCGAGCTCGGCGAGCCGCTTGCGCTCGGTCATGTCGCGCGTGATCTTGATGAAGCCGGCCAGCTGGCCCGCATGGTCGCGCACGGCCGTGATCGTCACGCTGGCCCAGAACAGCGAACCGTCCTTGCGCACGCGCCAGCCTTCGTCCTCGAAGCGACCGTGCGCGACGGCTTCCCGGAGCGCGAATGCGGGCCGCCCGGCGGCGATCGCGTCGGGCGGATAGAAGCGCGAGAAATGGTGGCCGACGATGTCGGCCGTGCGATAGCCCTTGATGCGCTCGGCGCCCGCGTTCCACGTCGCGACGTTGCCATGCGTGTCGAGCATGAACACCGCGTAGTCGGTGATCGCACCGACGACGGTCTCGAAGCGAAACTCGGCGAAGCGGTGCAGCAGATCGCGCGCGTCGTTGTGTCCGAGCGGCGGGGGCGGATCGGAAATGGTGTCGTTTGTCTTCATCGTCACGGCAAGTCGGATGCGGGCGGAAGAACGCCGCCCCGCCGCAGCCGGCCCGGCCGGCGGCGGCCATTCAAATCGGATTGACACGCCCGAAAGCATAAGGGAGGTCAATTCACCTGATCAATGGGGGCGCATGGCCTGTGCCGCGCGGCGCGCGCGGTGCGAAATCCTGCCGGCGGACGGCCGGGCGGCGGCGGTGCGGCATGGCGATTGCATCGCCGTCCGGTCCGCACGCCGCGACGGGACGGGCGCGAGAGCCCCGGCCGGGAGCGGTGCGACGCTTTGCGGCTACACGAGGGCATCGACATGAACAGCACACTGAACCCCGACAACGAACCGGCCGGCCCGGACGACGACAACGCGCGGCGCGGGCGCGACGGCCGCGCCCTGGGGCCGAGCGACTCGTCCGACAGCGGCAGCGACACGGCGGGCGCGCGGCGCCATCCGTTCGACGTCGATTCGCCGCTCGACGAACACGCGCTGGAGCGCGGCGACGCGGCCCTCGATAGCGATACGGACCGCGCGGGCACCGGCGAGCGCGCGTCCGCGGATGGCGACGCGGGGCTCGAGGAAGGCGCCGACATCGAGCCGGATCGCACGGAACGGCTGAGCGAGCCCGGCGGCGTCGACGATCCGGACGCGCCTGAGGAACCCGGCACGGGCGACGTATAGGGTCGTTGCACGGCGACCGGCCGCGCAAAATCTGCAATCCCGTTGCAGATAGGGAGGCCCGGCAAGGGACATTCGGCGACGAGTGACCGGTCAGCGTCGCCCGTCCGTGGGCATCGGGCGCGAGATACGGCGATCACGGCGTGGACCGGACTATTGACGTCGGCGCGCCGCCTCTGCGCGACCGCCGGCCACGCGGCACGTGACTTGCAACCGGTTGACCGACGCGCGCCGCGACGCGACATGGGGCCGCGCGCGGCACAGCCGCGAACAAGGAGGGACACGATGCAACGACGATATCCCGGACGGCAAGCCGAACGGAGCGGCCCGCCCGACTGGCAGGAGCGCAGCGCACGCGCGTACCGGGACACCGGCGAGCGCGATCTGCGCGGCGACGAATCCCGACGGCAGGATGCCGACTACGAATCCGCGTACCGGCGCTTCGCGAGCGAGGACGTCGGCCCGGAAGACTGGGGCAGCGAATGGAGCGAGCGCTCGGCACGCTCGTCGGCCGAACAGCGCGGTGCAAGCGGTGACTGGCGCGACGCCCCGGACGGCGCGCGCGATCCGGCATGGGAAGCCGAACGCGGCTATGGCGACCGAGGCCGTCGCCCGGAAGACGGCAACGGTCGTCCCCGCCGCTACGGCGGCGACCAGCAGGGGTTCCGTGGCCATCACCGGATGGCCTGGTATGGCGGCGAGCGCGATTACGATTCTCGCGATCCGTCGCGCTTCGGCAGCGATGCGCAACGCGACACCATGCGCCACCGTCGCGGCCCGAAAGGCTATACGCGCTCGGACGAGCGGATTCGCGAGGACGTTTGCGAGCGACTCGCGCATGCGCTCGACATCGACGTGAGCGACGTTTCCGTGCAGGTGCGCGACGGCCGCGTCGAACTCGACGGGACCGTGCCGTCGCGCTGGATGAGGCACGACATCGAGGACATCGCCGATAGCTGCATGTGCGTGCGCGACGTCGAAAATCGTGTGCGCGTGCAACGCAACAACGGCGACCACGATACGGGCATGGTGCTGCATCCGTCCCAGCGCACGGTCACGCCGACGCAGCCCGCGGTGCGCGAGCCGGAACCGGGCAGCGGTGCCGGCCGCGATCGCGACACGCGCCGTTAAAGCGCCGTTGACCGCCGATACGAGGATGATTCAACCGCGGACACAGGCATCGCGCGCATGACGACCGGCACTGACGACCGGCCACGTGACGATCGCGACGCACGCGGCCTTCGCGTGCGCTTCGCGCCGAACGCGCCGAACGAAGTGGGCGACATGGCTTTCGTGCAGGGCACGCAGCACACGGCCGCATCGTTTACGGTGCGCACGTTCGGCCATCTGCACAGGCTCGGGCGCGCGCTTTCATTCGCGGCACGATGACGATCGATGATCTCGTGCTGATCAACGCGTACATCATTCGGATCAACCTGCCGCTGAACGCGCTCGGCTTCGTGTTCCGCGACGCTCCGTGCGCTCGCGTTTTCCTCTGGAGATATCCATGCCGAACCTTCCGAACCCGGCGACATCCGAAGCCCTGACCGAGCGTCGCGCCGGTAGCGCGTTCGCCAGTCGCCAGGCCGCGGTCGCGGCCGTCGAACTGCTGTTGCCGACGTTGTCGGCCGCGCTGGAGAGCGACTTCGTCGGCGACAGCGGTTGCCTGCACATCGTCATCATGGATCCGGCGCTCGGGCCGCGCGACGCGGCGTTCGAGGACGCGATCCTCTATGAGTTCTCGCTGCCCGACCCGAAGGACTGGGACGCCGACTATCGCGCCTATGCGCGCGCGAAGGCGCGACTGTCGTGGGAAACCGGCCGCGACGGCCACGTCGTGCAGGCGCTGGAGCCGTACCGGCTGCGCGCGGGCGACACGAACCTGTGGGGCGGCGTCGCGCAGCACGGGATCGTGGTCGGCGTGTCGGGCGCGCAGCCGTGGTTCGACGAGGCGTTCGCGGGCTGCATCGCGCACTGCCTGCGCGCGCTCGCGAAGCACCGCGCGCAGGCGACGCCGGACGGGCTCGCGATCTGAGCGCCGCAGGCCGCGCCGGTTTTTACAGCAGCTTATAAAAAAGCCCGTCGGCGGGCGCGGCGGCCCGATGCGGCGCGGGCGTGCGCAGTCTGGCACGGTTCTCGCTGTACCTCCTGCACCGGCGCTTGTCGCGGCAAGCGTCACGGCCACGATTCTTCGAACACTCGCAGGAGGTGCATGTTGAACGCGACTCACGATCCAGCCCGAACGCCGCTCGCCGGCCGCACCGCGCTCGTGACGGGCGGCGGCCGCGGCCTGGGCGAAGCCATCTGCGAGGAACTCGCGCAACATGGCGCGCACGTGATCGTCGCCGATCTCGACGGCGATCGCGCGGCGGCCGTCGCGCAGCGCCTCGAGCGGCATGGCGGCCAGGCGGTCGGAAGGCCGCTCGACGTGCGTGACGAGGCGTCGGTGCTGCAGGTCGTGCACGACGCGCGCGAGGCGCTCGGCGATCTCGACGTGATCGTCAACAACGCGGCGATCGACGTGACCGCGCCGATCGACGACGTCAGCGTCGCCGCCTGGCAACAGGTGCTGTTGACCAACCTGTTCGGCCCGTACCTGATGTGCCACGCGGTCGTGCCGATGATGAAGGCGCGCGGCGCGGGGCACATCGTCAACATCGCGTCCACCGCATCGAAACGCGCATGGCCGAATGCGTCCGCGTATCACGCGACGAAGTGGGGGCTGCTCGGGCTGTCGCATGCGCTGCATGCGGAGTTGCGGCCGGCCGGCGTGAGCGTGTCCGCGATCGTCGCGGGCGGGATGCGCACGCCGTTCCTGCTCGACCGCTTCCCCGACATCGACGAGGACACGCTCCAGCCGCCGGAGCACGTCGCGGCCGCCGTGCGTTTCGTGCTGACGCAGCCGCCGGGCACCGTCGTGCCGGAACTGATGGTGTTGCCGATGAAGGAGACGTCATGGCCCTGAGGCGTGAGCGACGGCTGCCCGGCGCGGTGCTGCTCGACAAGGACGGCACGTTGCTGGAGAACGTCCCGTACAACGTCGACCCCGCGCGGATGCGGCTCGCGCCGGGCGCCGCGCGCGCGTTGCGCACGCTCGGCGCGACGGGCATGCCGATCGCGGTCGTGTCGAACCAGCCGGGCGTCGCGCTCGGCTACTTTGACGAATCGAAGCTTGGCGCGGTCCGTCAGCGTCTCGCCGAATTGTTCGAAGCGAACGGCGCGACGCTGGCGGATTTTTTTTATTGCCCGCATCACCCGGCCGGCAGCGTGCCGCGCTACACGTGCGACTGCGTCTGCCGCAAGCCGCGCCCCGCGATGGTGCGCCGCGCGATCGCCACGTTCGGCGCGGTCGCGGAATGGAGCTGGATGATCGGCGACATTCTCGACGACGTCGAGGCCGGCCGCGCCGCGCGCTGCAACACGATACTCGTCGACTGCGGCAACGAGACCGAATGGCGGCTCGATGCCGCGCGCACGCCGCACCATGTGGTCGACCGTCTCGATCTCGCCGCCGACATCGTCGTATGCGAGGCCGTGCGCCGTCACGGCTCGTGGGTGCGGCGATGAGCGCCGCCTGGGAGCGCGCCCGACGCATCCTGTGCGTGCGGCTCGACAGCCTCGGCGACGTGCTGATGACGACGCCCGCACTGCGCGCGCTGAAGGAGAGCGGGCACGGCCGCCGGCTCACGCTGCTGACGTCGCGTACCGGCGCCGCGCTGACGAAACATCTGCCGATGGTCGACGACGTGTGGACGTATGACGCGCCATGGGTCAAGCATCCGGACGCGCACGGCGATCCGGTGACCGATCTCGACATGATCGACCGGCTGCTGGCCGGCCGCTTCGACGCGGCGGTGATCTTCACCGTGTACAGCCAGAGCCCGCTGCCCGCCGCGATGATGTGCTGGCTCGCCGGCATCCCGCTGAGGCTCGCGCATTGCCGCGAGAATCCGTACGAACTACTGACCGATCGCGTGCCCGAAACCGAGCCGGATTCCCATGTGCGCCACGAGGTCGCGCGCCAGCTTGCGCTGGTGCGCGCCGTCGGCGCGAAAACCTCCGACTGGCGGATGGCGTTCGAGCCGGGCGATGCGGCGCGACGCGCGTTGCACCAGCGGTTGCGCGCCGCGTTGCAGCGGATCGGCGGTCCGCGCCGGCCGGGCCCGTCGCGCGCGCGCTGGCTGGTCGTGCATCCGGGCGCGAGCGCGGCGTCGCGCCGCTGGCCCGCCGAGCGCTTCGGCGCCGCGGCCGCGCGGCTTGCGCCGCTGTTCGACGGCATCGCGGTGACAGGCAGCGCCGACGAGCGTGAGCTCGTCGATGCCGTGTGCGAACGCGCGGGACCGCGCGCCGTGGCGCTCGCGGGCACGCTGCCGCTCGGCGAACTCGGCGCGCTGATCGAGACGGCGGACCTGCTGCTGTCGAACAACAGCGGCCCGGTGCACCTCGCGGCCGCGCTCGGCACGCCGGTCGTCGACCTGTACGCGCTGACCAATCCGCAGCACACGCCATGGCGCGTGCCGCACCGCGCGTTGAACGTCGACGTGCCGTGCCGCAACTGCTACCGCAGCGTATGCGACCAGCCCGGCCATCCGTGCCTGCTCGGCGTGAGCGTCGACGACGTCGTTGAGGCGACCCACGCGCTGTTGCGCGGCAGCGCGCGCCATGCGCAACGCGCGGCCGCGCTGGCCGCCGTGCGCGGTGCCGAGCCGGCTGCGGCGAACGCGTCGAACGTGATTCCGTTCGCGCATGTCACCACGAGGAACTGACGCATGCCCGCTCCGACCTATACGCTCGGCATCAACGCCGCCTTTCACGACAGCGCCGCCTGCCTCGTGCGCGACGGCATGGTGATCGCGGCGGCCGAGGAAGAACGCTTCACGCACGTGAAGCACGCGAAGCGGCCGGTGCCGTTCTCGACGTGGGAGCTGCCGTATCACGCGATCGATTACTGTCTCGCGGAAGCGGACATCGCGCTCGCGGATGTCGACCACGTCGCGTATTCGTACGATCCGTGGCTCGAGCTCGATCGTCACGGCACCGAGACGGCGCTCACGCTGCCGCTTGCGCCGTCCGCGCATGCGCCGCGCGCCGACGGCGTGTCGCCGTGGCATCCGTTGTTCCTGTCGTCGATCGTGAACGCGCCGCGTCAGCTCGCCGGCGGCGCGCCACACCACCTGCAGCGACGGTTTCGCGGCGTCGCGCACGACGGGCCGTTCCGCTGGCACTTCATCGAGCATCATCTCGCGCACGAGGCCAGCGCGTTTCTCGCGGCGCCGTACGAGCATTGCGCGGTGATGACGATGGACGGGCGCGGCGAACGCGCGACGACGAGTTACGGCGCGTTCGACGGCCAGTCGTACCGGCGGCTCGGTCAGGTCAATCTGCCGCATTCGCTCGGCCTGCTGTACGAGCGCGTGACGCGCTACCTCGGCTTCCTGCATTCGTCCGACGAGTACAAGGTGATGGCGCTCGCGTCGTACGGCAAGCCGGTGTTCGCCGACGAGATGCGCAAGCTGGTGAGCTACCGCGGCGACGGACGCTACGAGATCGTCGATGCCGATCTCGTCGCGCTGTTCGGCGCATCGCGTGCACGCGGCGGACCGATCGAGCCGCATCATTGCGACATCGCGCACGCGCTGCAACTGGTGCTCGAGGAGACGACGCTGCAGGCGGTCGACTGGCTCGCCGCCGAGACCGGCGAACGGCAGCTCGCGATGGCGGGCGGCGTCGCGCTGAATTGCGTGATGAACGCGAAGATTCGCGATCACGGCCCGTTCGACGACGTGTGGGTGCAACCGGCCGCCGGCGACGCGGGCACCGCGCTCGGCGCCGCACTGTGGACCGACTTCCGGATGCGCGGGATGCGCGGCGAGTGGCGGATGGATCACGCGTATCTCGGGCCGTCGTACAGCGACGACGCGATCGAGGCCTTTCTGACGGACGCGCAACTGCCGTATCGGCGGCTCGCGGACGTCGCCGCCCAGACCGCCGCGCTGCTCGCGGCGAACCGTGTGATCGGCTGGTTCCAGGGCCGCATGGAATTCGGCCCGCGCGCGCTCGGCGCCCGCTCGATTCTCGCGTCGCCGATCGATCCGAACATGCAGCGCAAGCTGAACCGGATCAAGGATCGCGAGGACTTCCGGCCGGTCGCGCCGGTCGTGCTCGAAAGCAAGGCGCATCAGTGGTTCAACGGCGGCCGGCGCATGCCGCTGCGTGCGCCGTTCATGCTGTTCGTGTACGACGTTGCGCCGGGGGCGGAAGCGACGATTCCGGCGGTGCGCCACATCGACGGCACCGCGCGCGTGCAGACCGTCGATGAAGACCAGCATCCGCTGCTGCATGCGCTGTTGACCGAGTTCGACGCGCTGACCGGCGTGCCGGTGCTCGTCAACACGTCGTTCAACACGCGCGGCGAGCCGATCGTCTGTTCGCCGCGCGACGCGATCGAGTGCTTCTGGACTTCACCGCTCGACGCGCTCGTGATCGGCTCGTTCCTGCTGGAGAAGCCGAGATGAACATGCGCGACGTGCAACTGCCGCCGGTCGTGTCGGTCGTCGTGCCGACGTATCGGCGGCCCGACCTGCTCGAGCGCTGCCTTGAAGCGCTGTGCGTGCAGGTGTTCGATCCGACCACCTACGAGATCGTCGTCGTCGACGACGACCCGGCCGGCAGCGCATGGGAGACCGTCGACGCATGTCGCGCACGCGTGAACGACGTGCCGGTGATCCGGTACATGACCGCGCCCGATACGCAGGGGCCGGCGGGCGCGCGCAATATCGGCTGGCGCAGCGCGCGCGGCGCACTGATCGCGTTCACCGACGACGACACGATTCCCGATCCGACCTGGCTGCGTCATGGCGCGGCCGCGCTGCTGGCCGAACCGGCGGCGGTGGCCGCGGCGGGGCGGATCGACGTGCCGCTGCGCGCGCGTCCGACCGACTACGAGCGCGACGCGGCCGGCCTCGCGCATGCGGAATTCGCGACGGCGAACTGTTTCGTGCGGCGCACGGCGCTCGAGTGCGTCGGCGGGTTCGACGAGCGCTTCACGCGTGCATGGCGCGAAGACGCCGACCTGATGTTCGCGCTGCGCGAGCACGCGGGACCGATCGTCGGCGTCGACGCCGCGCGGATCGTGCATCCGGTGCGCCCCGCACGCTGGGGCGCGAGCATCGGCCAGCAATCGAAGGTGTATTTCGACGCGCTGCTGTACAAGAAGCATCGCGCGACCTACCGGCGTCATATCCGTGCGATGCCGCCTTGGAATTACTACGCGGCCGTGCTGTTCGTGCTCGGCGCGATCGGCTGCTTCGCGGCCGGATGGCGCGCGCCGGGCATTGCGTGCGCGGTGGCCTGGGCCGTGATCACGGCCGCGTTCTGCGTAAAGCGGCTGCGCGGCACGCGGCTCACGCCGTCGCATGTTGCCGAGATGATCGTCACGTCGATCGCGATTCCGCCCGTGTCGTTGTATTGGCGCGTGCGCGGCGCACTTCACTTCCGGGTGTTTTTCCTATGATGCTCGAATCCGCTTCATCGTCCGGCCCGGCACGCATCGCGGTATTCCGTGCGCTGCAGCTCGGAGACATGCTGTGCGCGGTGCCGGCGCTGCGCGCGCTGCGGCGCGGCGAGCCGCACGCGCGCATCACGCTGATCGGCTTGCCGTGGGCGCGCGAGTTCGCGTCGCGCTTCTCCGATTACGTCGACAACTTCATCGCGTTTCCCGGTGCGCCGGGCCTGGGCGAGCAGCCGGACGCCGATCCGGCCGCGCGCGAGGCGTTCGTCGCGGAATGCCGTGCGCGCGACTTCGATCTGGCGATCCAGTTGCACGGCAGCGGCGCGCAGACCAACGCGATCGTCGCGTCGCTCGGCGCGACGCGCACCGCCGGCTTCGTGCCGCCCGACGGCGGCACGACCGCGCTCGACTGCTCGGTCGTCTGGCGCGACGGCGAACCCGAGGTCACGCGCTACCTGGCGCTGACGCGCAAGCTCGGTTATCCGGACTGGGGCGATTACCTGGAATTTCCGCTCGGCGGCCTCGACTACGCGCTATGGCATGTGCTGTGCGACGAACATGCGCTCGATGCGAGCCGCTACGTGATCGTTCATCCGGGCGCGCGGATGGCGTCGCGGCGCTGGCCCGTCGAGCGCTTCGCGAGCGTGGCACGGCAGCTCGCGGACGACGGCTGGCAGATCGTGCTGACCGGCACGCGCGCGGAACTTGCGCTGGCCGGTGCGTTCGTCGAACATCTCGCGCGGCCGTGCGTGAACCTGTGCGGGCGCACGCCGCTCGGCGCGCTGGCCGCGCTGATCGGCCGCGCGCGTCTCGTGCTGTGCAACGACACGGGCGTGTCGCATGTCGCGGCGGCGTTCGGCACGCCGAGCATCGTCGTCGCCTGCGGCAGCGATACGGGACGCTGGGCGCCGCTCGACGCGGAACGCCATCGCGTGCTCGCGAACTATCCGGCCTGCCGGCCGTGCATGTTCGACACGTGCCCGTACGGGCACGAGTGCGCGACGGCGATCGGCGTCGACGACGTGATGGAACGAGCGGGCGAACTGCTCGCGGAGGAGAGACGTCATGTCACGTAAGCGGTTGCGCGTGCTCACCTGGCACGTGCATGGCAACTATCTGTATTACCTGTCGCAGGCGCCGCACGATTTCTACATCGTGACGAAGCCGCAGCATCCGCCCGGTTACGCGGGGCGGGTCGGGCACCTGCCGTGGGGCGACAACGTGTATGAGGTGCCCGTCGAGTGCGTGCGCGACACCGAGTTCGACTGCGTGCTGTACCAGCATCACAATCACTACGCGCACGACCGGTTGTGGCTCCTGAGCGACGCGCAGCGTGCGTTGCCGGCGCTGTTCGTCGAACACGATCCGCCGCGCGAGCATCCGACCGACACGCTGCACCCGGTGCAGGACCCGAACGTATTGCTGGTGCACGTGACGCCGTTCAACGCACTGATGTGGGACAGCGGCGTCACGCCGACGCGCGTGATCGAACATGGCGTGCTGATTCCGGACGGCGTCGAGTATCGGGGCACGCTGCCGAAGGGCGTGACGGTCGTGAACAACATCGCGCGGCGCGGGCGGCGTCTCGGCGCGGACCTGTTCGAGTCCGTGCGTCACAGCGTGCCGCTCGATCTGGTCGGCATGGGCTCGACCGCGCTCGGCGGCATCGGCGAGGTGCCGAATCCGGCGCTGCCGCAGTTCCTGTCGCACTACCGGTTCTTCTTCAATCCGATCCGCTACACGAGCCTCGGGCTCGCGGTGATCGAGGCGATGATGATCGGGCTGCCGATCGTTGCGCTCGCAACGACGGAGATGGCGCAGCTCGTCAAGAGCGGCAGCAACGGCGTCGCCGATACGCGGCCGGCGGTATTGATCGACGCGATGCGCATGCTGATCCGCGATCCGGATCTCGCGCGCGAGTGGGGCGCGGCCGCGAAGCGCGATGCGTGCGAGCGGTTCGGGATCGAGCGGTTCGTGCGTGAGTGGGATAGCGCGTTGTGCGACGTCGCGTCGTGAGCGGTTCAGCCGCCGGGGCGGTGCGCTTACGGGTTCGTTGCATTCGGTGGCGTGCCCGCGCTCGCGGTGCCGCCGGCGCCACTTGTACCACTTGCACCACTTGCGCTGCTCGTGCCCGACGCCGGCGCTGCCGCGCCGTTCGCCGCGTTGCGCTCGTGTTCGGACAATAGCGCGAGGCGGTTGTACAGCGTCTTCAGGCTGATGCCGAGGGCCTTCGCGGTGCGCGGCTTGTCGCCGTTGAAATGACGCAGCGACGCGACGATGAAGCGCTGCTGCGTATGCGCGAGCGTCGTGCCGATATGCAGCGTCATCGCGTTGTGCCGGACTTCGTCGCGCGGCAGTTGCCGGCGCGGCAACTGCAGTTCGATCTGTTCGTCCGCGAGGATGAACGCGCGCTCCAGCGCGTTGCGCAGCTCGCGCACGTTGCCGGGCCACGTGTACGCGCGCAGCGCCTTCATCGCCTGCATCGACAGCCGCTTGCGCGTGCGGTGCCGGGCGTTCAGCCGGTCGACGATCTGCAGCGCGATGTCGCCGACGTCGTCCTCGCGCTGCCGCAGCGCGGGCACGTGCAGCGCGATCGTCGCGATCCGGTAGAAGAGATCCTCGCGCAGCCGGCCGCTGCGCACGGCCTCCACGGGGTCGTGATGGGTGGCCGCGACGATCCGCACGTCAAGCGGAATCGCTTCGTGACCGCCGACGCGCATGATCGTGTTCGACTCGAGCGTGCGCAGCAATTTCACCTGCAATTCCGCCGGCATTTCCGCGATTTCGTCGAGAAACAGCGTCCCGCCGCGCGCGGCTTCGAACATGCCCACATGTTGTGCAACGGCGCCGGTGAAGCTGCCTTTTTCATGTCCGAACAAATGGGATTCCGCGATGTCCTTCGGGATCGCGCCGCAATTGACGGGGACGAACGGCCCGCGCCGGCGCGGGCTCATGTCGTGGATGAGCCGCGCGACGATGTCCTTGCCGGCGCCGCTTTCGCCGACCACCAGCACGCTGACGCGCGTAGCGGCGACGCGCGATACCTTCAGCAGCAGATTCTGGATCGTTTGCGAGCGGCCGAACAATCGCGTGCCGTCATCGTCGGATTTCGACATGAGTGATATCGCGTTGGGAAGTATTGACCGAAATCGTCGAGGGCTGGATGAAAAAATGACCGTCACGCGTCGTTTTTTTCATGTGGAGATCATACCTTTTATGCTGGAATTGCCGGATTGAATCTGGCAATGCCACCGTGGTCGAGGGATAGATTTATTCGATGAGCGGCGAACGCGCGACGTGCTTCTTCTATACTGCTAAGCACTCGTTTGTCATTGCAGGACAGCTAGTCTGCTCATTCGTGTGCAATGCGGACGTGGCGCCAGAGGGCGGCGTCGTACCCCGCATCGC
Organism: Burkholderia sp. RF4-BP95; assembly: GCF_001521985.1. Taxonomy (NCBI): domain Bacteria; kingdom Pseudomonadati; phylum Pseudomonadota; class Betaproteobacteria; order Burkholderiales; family Burkholderiaceae; genus Burkholderia; species Burkholderia sp. RF4-BP95. The sequence continues at coordinate 90,132 of NZ_LOSX01000090.1, forward strand.
ATGACCGCCGCGGTTTCGGCGATCTTGGCGCCCGAGCCGCACCACCAAGGAGCTTCGATGCCTTATGTCCTGATCGTCGAAGACGATGCCGATACGCGCACGATGCTCGCGACGCTCGCACAGGCGCAGCAACTCGCCTGCGACACGGCCGCGACGCTCGAAGAAGCGCGCACGCTCGTTTCAACGCATACCCCCGATCTCGTGCTGTGCGATCTCGTGCTGCCGGACGGCAACGGGATGGATCTGTTCGACGCATTGCCCAAGCACGCGCATTGCGAAATGGTGCTGACCACCGGTCACGCAAGCCTCGAAACCGCGATCGACGCATTGCGGCGCGGTGCGACCGACTATCTGGTGAAACCGCTCAACATGCAGCGGCTGAACAGCATCTTCGCGCGCGTGCCGCGCACCACCGCCCTGCACGAGGAAATCGCCGAACTGCGCTCCGAGCTGAAGCGTCTCGGCCGCTTCGGCCGGATGCTCGGCAGCTCGCCCGCGATGCAGGCCGTCTACGATGCGATCGGCCGCGTCGCGCGAACCGAAGCGTCGGTGCTGCTCACCGGCGAGTCGGGCACGGGCAAGGAGCTCGCCGCGCAGACGGTTCACGATTTGAGCTTGCGCCGACGCGGCCCGTTCCTCGCGGTGAACTGCGGCGCGATCGCGGCGAACCTCGTCGAGAGCGAGATGTTCGGCCACGACCGCGGCAGCTTTACCGGCGCCGAGCGGCAGCACAAGGGCTTCTTCGAACGCGCGGACGGCGGCACGCTGTTCCTCGACGAAATCACCGAGATGCCGGTCGAATCGCAGGTCAAGCTGCTGCGCGTGCTGGAAACCGGGCGGCTCACGCGGCTCGGCTCGACGCGCGAGATCGACGTCGACGTGCGCATCGTCGCGGCCACCAACCGCGATCCGGAAGGTGCGATGGCGGACGGCAAGCTGCGGCCCGACCTCTATCACCGGATCAACGTGTTTCCGATTCCGCTGCCGTCGCTGAGCGAGCGCGGCGACGACATCCCGATGCTCGCCGATGCGTTCCTGCAGCGCTACAACGAGGAAAGCGGCCGCAACCTGCGCTTCGCGCCCGCCGCGCGCGAAGCGCTGAAGACTTACGCGTGGCCCGGCAACGTGCGCGAGCTGCGCAACTTCGTGCAGCGCGCGAGCATCTTCAGCGACGCGGACGTGATCGACACGCTGCCGCCGCCGATCATGGAAGAACTGTCGAACATGGTCGACTCGAACGAGGAGCGCGTGACGGTGCCGTTCGGCACGCCGCTCGAGGAAGTCGACCGCAAGCTGATTCTCGGCACGATCGCGCAATGCGGCGGCGTGAAGGCGCAGGCGGCGGAGGTGCTCGACGTCAGCCTGAAGACGATCTACAACCGGCTCGCGCAACTGGAAGACGAAGTGGAGAAACCGGATTCCTGATGTCGTGCCCGACAGGCTCATGCGCGCGCGCCCGCACGGCGGCGCGCATCGTCGTCGAGGCGGCGACGCATGCGCTCGACATGCGGCGGCAGCGCGCGCCGCTCGCGCAAGATCCACGGCACGCCCGCGAACGCGGGCGCGATGCCGCGTTCGCGCCACAGGAGCGGCAGCATGCGCAACGTATGCGCGAGCGCCGCGCCGGCCGGCCACCTGAGCCACGCGGTCCATACCGCGTTGCGTGCGGCGACGCTCGCGCGCGCGTGCACGTCGCGTTGCATCGAAGGGTGATGATGAACCGTCAGATGCGGTGCATAGACGAGCCACGCGCCCGCGCGATACAGGTCGAGCGCGAGCAGCGCTTCCTCGCCGCCGAGGAAGTAGCGCGGGTGATATCCGCCCGCGGCGAGGAACGCGTCGCGCCGGAACGCGGTCGCACCGGCCAGCAGCCCGAGGATCGGCCGGCCCGGCAGCGCGACGGGCGCATCGAGCGGGCTGTCGGCCATCAGCCGGCAGGTCGGGTCCTCGCGCTGCTCCGGCCCGACGAGCACGCGCGCGGTGACGGCCGCGACGTGCGGATACGCATCGAGCAGGTTCGCTGCTTCGGCGAGCGAGCCGGGCGCCCACCAGGTGTCGTCGTCGCAGAACGCGACGTGGCGCGTGCGCGCGACGGCCGCGCCGAGGTTGCGGCCGGACGCGCCGAGATTGACCGGCGCATGCACCAGCGTCGCGTGCGGAAAGCGGTTGCGTACGAGCGCCGCGGTTGCGTCGTCCGATCCGTTGTCGACGACGACGATCGCCGGCCGGTCGGGCAGGCTGGAGAGTCGTGCGAGCGTGCGCGCGAGTTCCGTCGGGCGCCGCCAGGTCAGCACGACCGCGGTCACGCGCGCTTCGCGTGGCGGCAGCACGACATGCGCGGGCGTTATGTGGACGAGCCGTCGCATTCGAGCCGCCAGTATGTTTCGGGTTCCTGGAGATCGGCACGCATATGAGGCTCGAACAGCGCAATCTGGCTCGCATACGCGTCCACGGCGGCGGCCTTTGCTGCCGCGCCGTCCATGCGGCTGCCGGTCGGCGCGCCGACCGGATGGCCGGTCCAGCCGCGTTCGCGCCAGCCGATCACGCGCCTGGCCATCAGCCCGTCGATCCGCCGGTATGGCACGTCCTCGTAGAAGCGCCACATGCGCGATGCATCGCCCGTCCGACCGTCGTCGCGCAGCAGCGTCAGCATGGCCTGCTGCACCTGCACGTGATCGCGATGGAACAGGCCGGCCGGCGCGAGCACGCCGAAGCCCGGGTGCGCGTCGATGGCCGCGGCCACGCGCGCGGCGATCGCCGTCGACGCGGCCGGCATGCCGTACTGGTCGTCGAGGAAATCGAGCCACACCGCCTGCGCGTCGAGCGTCTCGAGCGCGCGGCGATCCTCGTCGCGGCGCGCGCGCATGGCTTCGTCCGCCGTGCGGAAACCCGCGCGCCGGTCCCACGGCGGCGCGGCCGTCCCGCGGGCCGGTATCCCCGCGAAGACCGTGACGACGACCGAGCCGGGCGACTGCGCGAGCAACTGCCCGCAACTGAAGACGGCGTCGTCGAGATGCGGCGAGATGGCGAGCCAGCGTGTCGGAATGGTCATGGCGTGAGGGTCTCCCGGGTCGGCGTAAGCGGCCGAGCATGTGACGTGCCCGTCCGTTCACGCGTGGCCCGCCGCCGCCGGTGCGCCGGCAGGAGCGTGTCCGATGATTGATTTTGCACGGCCGCCGGCCGGAAATTACGCCACCGCCGTGATGCTCGTCGCGATCGCGACCGTGCTGCAGGCGCTGGCGATCCGCTTCGGCGGCGTCAACCTGTCGCTCGTCCTGTATTACCCGATGCTGGCTGGCGCCGCGTGGGCGACGTCGTTCCTGTTCGGGATCGCGTCGACCGCGGCGAGCGGGCTGCTGGTCTGGACGCTGTTCCTGTCCGATCCCGGCGCGTATACCGAACCGTTGCCGGCCCGCCTCGTGCGGCTCGGCATCTTCTTGCTAGTCGGCGCGCTGGTGTGCGCGGTCGCGGCGATGCTGCGCCACGCGCGCCTCACGAACGAGCTCGCGCGCCAGCGGGAAGCCGACGCGCGGCGGCAGCTCGATGCCGTGCTGCAGGCGCTGCCGCACGGCGTGATCGCGACCGATGCGAAAGGCCGGGTGACTTACCTGAATGCGGCGGCGGCCGAACTGGCCGGCTGCGACCTGGACGAGGCGGCAGGTCGACCCGTGCGCGACGTGCTGCGCGAGTTCGATCACGACGGCCGGCGCGTGCAGACGACGCCGCTCGACCGTGCGCTCGGCGGCGCGCATGCGTTGTCCGACCGGCACTGGCTGCACGGCGCCGACGACAGCCGGCCGGTGCCGATCGTCGAGGCGGCGTCGCCGATCGCCGATGCGGACGGCAACATCGACGGCGCGGTGCTGCTGTTGCGCGATGGCGGCATGGCGCGCGTGCTCGCCGACAAGTCGCGGCTGCAGCTCGCGGTCGTCGAGGCATCGCCGGACGCGATCGTCGGGATCGACGGCCATGGCCGGATCGTGAGCTGGAACCCGGCCGCGCAGCGGATCTTCGGGTACGCCGAGGACGACGCGTGCGGGCGGCCGCTCGAAGCGCTGATCGCGATGCGCTGGCTGGCGCGCAACCCGCTGGCCGCGACGTTCGACGCGTTGCGCGAACCGGTCGGCCCGCGCGAGCTGCTGTGCGTGCGCCGCGACGGCCGGCGCTTTCGCGCGACGGTATCCGCATGCCCGGTGAAAGGCGACGCGCGCAGCTGCGTCGCGCTGTCGCTGACGCTGCGCGAGACCGGCGCGCAGCGCCGCCGCGACCTGCGCGCGCACCGTTCGCTGCAAGGCGCGCGCGACGCGCGCGATCAGGCCGACACGTCGAACCGTCTGAAGGACGAACTGCTTGCGACCGTATCGCACGAACTGCGCACGCCGCTGAACGTGATCTACGGCTGGGTCGAGGTGCTGCGCAATTCGCGCGACGACGCATTGCAGCAGCAGGCGATCGACGCGATCGACCGCAGCGCGCGTTCGCTCACGCGCATGGTCGGCGACATCCTCGACGCATCGTCGCTCGCGACCGGCAAGCTGCGGATCGAAGCGATGCCGGTGGACGTGGTGCGGCTGTTCGCCGATGCGACGAACGCATTCCAGACGGCCGCGTCGTCGGCCGGCATCGCGCTCGGATTCGACTGCGCCGCGCCGGCATGCGTGGTGTCGGGCGACGCCGAGCGCTTGCGGCAAATGCTGTCGAATCTCGTGTCGAACGCGCTGAAGTTCACGCCGGCGGGCGGTGCGGTGACGGTCACGCTGTCGCGCGACGCCGCGCACGCGACGCTGACCGTCTCCGACGACGGGCAAGGCATCGCGCCGGAGTTCATCCCGTACGTGTTCGACATGTTCCGCCGCGCGGACGATTCGCCCGCGTCGTCGCGGCGCGGGCTCGGGCTCGGCCTGTCGATCGTGCGGCATATCGCCGAGCTGCACGGCGGCACGGTTCGCGTCGAAAGCGCGGGCCGCGATCGCGGCGCCACGTTCACCGTGACGTTGCCGGCCGGCTGGCAGCCGGTGGGGGCAATGGCGTGGGGCGTCGCGCAGCACGACGGGCTGCTCGATCCGCTGATGCTCGACTCGCAGCGCATCCTGATCGTCGACGACGACGCCACCACGCGCGCGAGCCTGACCGCCGCGCTGAGCACGCTCGGCGCGACCGTCGCCATCGCGTCGTCGGGCCGCGACGCGCTTGCGATCGTCGCGGACGTGAAGCCGACCGTCGTGCTGTCCGATCTCGCGATGTCCGACGGCGACGGCTTCTGGCTGCTCGACGCGTTGCGCAGCGGCGCCGCGGACGGCGGCACCTCGCCCGATATGCGCGTGCTCGCCGTGACCGCGCACGCCGGCCTCGCCGACGAGCGCCGCGCGCTCGAAGCGGGCTTCGACGGCTATCTGTGCAAGCCCGTCGACGTTCGCGAGCTGGCGCACAAGATCGCGCGCGTGACGACGCCCGACCGCTGACGTGCGACGGGCACCGGCCGTCGCGCGTCACGCCGTCCCGCTCAGGTCGCCGTCGGCCGGTTCCGTGTGCTGATCTGCGCGAGCATGTGCGATGCGATCTGCGTGCTGCGCACGAGATCGCCCGGCGTGTGATGCACGACCTGCCGATGGATGAAATACCGCGCGGTATGCGCGAGCCCGCTCGCGAGCGGTGTCGTCGCGCGCCAGCCGAGGCGCCGGCGTGCGGCGTCGAGATCGGGCCGCCGCTGGCGCGGATCGTCGGACGGCAGCGGACAGAACTCGATCGCGACCGTCGTGCCGACGATCCTCACGACCTCGCGCGCGATGTCGATCATCGCGATCTCGTCGTCGCTGCCGAGGTTCACGGGCTCGCATGCGTCGCCCGGTTCATCCATCAACCGGACCAGCGCATCGACCATGTCGTCGACATAGCAGAACGAGCGCGTCTGCTTGCCGTCGCCGTAGACGGTCAGCGGCTCGCCGGCCAGCGCCTGTGTGATGAAGTTGGAGACGACGCGCCCGTCGGCCGGATGCATGCGCGGGCCGTATGTGTTGAAGATCCGCGCGATCCGGACGTCGACGCCGTACTGGCGGTGATAGTCCATGAACAGCGTTTCCGCGCAGCGCTTGCCTTCGTCGTAGCACGCGCGCACGCCGATCGGGTTCACGCGGCCGCAGTAGCGCTCGTCCTGCGGATGCACGTCGGGGTCGCCGTACACTTCGCTCGTCGACGCCTGCAGGATGCGCGCCTTCACGCGCTTCGCGAGGCCGAGCAGGTTGATCGCGCCATGCACGCTGGTCTTGGTCGTCTGCACCGGGTCGCGCTGATAGTGCACGGGCGATGCCGGGCATGCGAGGTTGTAGATTTCGTCGACCTCGACGTATAGCGGAAACGTCACGTCGTGCCGCATCAGCTCGAAGTTCGGCGCATCGAGCAGGTGCGCGATGTTGTCCTTCGTCCCGGTGTAGAAATTGTCGACGCACAGCACGTCGTGTCCGGCCGTCACGAGGCGCTCGCAGAGATGCGAACCGAGAAACCCGGCGCCGCCGGTGACGAGCACCCGTTTGCGATCGTAGCCCTTCATCATGCGTTCTCCTTGCGGTTCGCGAGTACGCCCGGCGTGGTCGCGACGGGCGTTCGGCGACTGCTGGCCGCCGTGCCGGCGCGTTGCGGATGCGCGACGTCGCGGTAGATGTCGACGAGGCGGTCGGTCACGCCGCGCCACGTATAGAAGCGGTGCGCGCGCAGATAACCGGCCCGGCCGAGCGCATCGCACAGGTCCGGTCGTGCGCGCAGCTGCACGAGACGCTCGGCGAGCGCGGCCGGATCGCGCGGCGGCACCAGGTAGCCGGTCACGCCGTCGTCCACCGTCGTGCGGATGCCGCCGACGTCGCTGCCGATCACCGGCGCGGCACATGCCATCGCCTCGACCGGCGTGATGCCGAACGGCTCGTACCACGGCGTCGTCACGAAAACGTCCGCCGCGCTGTAGTACAGGTGCAGCGTGTCGCGCTCGCGCCGGCCCACGAAGGTCACGTGCTCCGCGATGCCGGTGTCGCGCGCGAGCGCGGCAAGGCGTGCGAGTTCCGGATCGCGCGCCGGGTCGGGCGTCGCCTGGCTGCCGCCGACGATGTAGAGCCGCGTCGGCCGGTTCGGGTCACGCGGCATTCGCGCGAGCGCGTCGATCACGGTGTCGATTCCCTTGCGCGGCACCAGCCGCCCGAGCTGCAGCACGACGAATGCATCGTGCGGCCAGCCGAGCCGCGCACGCGCGTCGACACGCGGCACGGGCCGGAATTCCCGCGCATCGAATCCGCAGGGCACGATCTCGATGCGCGCGGCATCGGCGCGGTAGTGCGTGGTGAGGTCGAGCGCATCCTGCGGGCACTCGGCGATCAGCCGGTCCGCGCGGCGCGCGAGCGTGTCCTCGATCGTGAAGCGTTCGTCGGGGAAGCCGTCGGCCGCGCCCTGATGGAGCCGGCGCACGCGGCCGAGCGCATGGAACGTCATGACGAGCGGAATCCCGAGACGCTTCTTCACGCGCAGCGCGGCCTCGCCCGACATGAAGAAGTTCGCATGCATCACATCGACCGGGTCGGGCTCGCGCCGCATGCGTGCCGTCATGTAGTCCGCGAACGCGCCCATGTAAGGCAGCAGCCGCTCCTTCGGGATATCGGCGGGCGGCCCGACCGGCACGTGGATCACCCGCATGCGCGGACCGATCCGCACGACTTCCGGCAGGTGCGGATTGTCGCAGCGCGTGTAGACGTCGACGTCGAGGCCGCGCTCCGCCAACTGCTTCGCGACGTTCGCGACGTAGATGTTCTGCCCGCCCGCATCCACGCCGCCGATCACCCCCAGCGGCGACGCATGTTCACTGATCAACGCAATTCTTTGCATGGTGTTGCTCCCGAGGTCGGGGCCGCGCCGGCGAGCCCCGTTGCGTCCCTCTCCGGCAATCGCCATACCCGGCACTTCGCGGGGCGCGTGCCCCGCCCATGTGCCGCAAAAATTACAACGCGTTGGATGAAAGGGCGTCCGATCAGCGTGCCGCGCGTGCACGCGGCGTGTTGCGCGCGGCACGCGATTTGCGCCACCCGGATGTCCGCCGGCCATGCCGGCATCACACGACAGGAGGTCACGATGAAGATATTCCCGCTGCAAGCCCGCGCTCCGCGATTCCGCCGTCGCGCGGCGAAGCGTCTCGGCATGGCGGTCGCGATCGCCGCGGCCACCGCCTGTATCGCCGTCGCGCCGAACGTGTTCGCCGCCGGAGACGACAGTGGATCGTCATCCTCATCCATGTCGTCGTCGACGCATTCGAGCACCGGCACGAAGATCCGCGACGCGACCATCACGACCAAGGCGAAAGCCGAGCTGGTCGGCACGAACGGCCTGTCGGCCGGCGACATTCACGTGAAGACGCGCCACGGCGTCGTGATGCTGACCGGCAGCGTGCCGGACGACCAGCAGCGCATGCAGGCCGCCAGCGTCGTCAAGCAGATCGACGGCGTGCAGGACGTGCGCAACCAGTTGACCATCCGCCCGAAATAACCTCGGCCCCGTAGAAGGAGTCCAGTGATGAACTGCATGCTCAAACCGGTCGGCGAGCAGACGATCGTGATCACGGGCGCCACGAGCGGCATCGGCCTCGTCACGGCGCGCAAGGCGGCACGGCGCGGTGCGAAGCTGGTGCTGTTCGCGCGCAACGAGAACGCGCTGAACACGCTCTGCGAGGAAATCCGCCAGCACGGCGGCCTCGCGGTGCCGGTCGCCGGCGACGTCGGCATTCTCGAGGACGTGCAACGCGCGGCCGCGATGGCGGCCGACACCTATGGCGGCTTCGATACGTGGGTCAACAACGCGGGCGTGTCGATCTTCGGCACGGCGGCGTCGGTGCCCCTCGAGGATCAGCGCCGGCTGTTCGACACCAACTACTGGGGTGTCGTGCACGGCTCGCTGGTCGCGTCGGATCATTTCCGGCGCAAGAGCGATTTCCACGGCGGCGCGATCATCAACATGGGCAGCGAGGCGTCCGATGCGCCGGTGCCGCTGCAAAGCGCGTATGCGGCGTCGAAGCACGCGGTCAAGGGCTTCACCGATTCGCTGCGTCTCGAGATCGAGTCGGATCACCTGCCCGTGTCCGTCACGCTCATCAAGCCGGCCGCGATCGACACGATGTTCGTGATGCACGCGAAGAACTACATGAACGTCGAGGCGAAGCTGCCGCCGCCGATCTACGACCCGGACCTCGTCGCCGACGCGATCCTGTTCGCCGCCGCGCACCCGCGCCGCGCGCTGTTCGTCGGCGGCGCCGCGAAGCTGACGTCGGCCAGCGCGTATCACGCGCCGCGCCTGTTCGATCGCGTCGCGGCCACGCTGTTCTCGCGCGGCCAGCGCACGGTGCGCCCCGCGCGCCCGCGCGACGACAACGCGTTGTACGAGTCCCGCCACGCGCTGCACGAGCGCGAAGGAATGGAAGGGCCCGTGCTGCGCGGCTGTGCGTACAACGCTGTGGTGCAGCAGCCGAAGGTCGCGGGCGCGGTCGCGCTCGGCGCGGCGGCGCTGGTGGTCGCCGCGCTGGCACGCGCGCGGCGCGCGTCGTCGTAATCGCGTTCCTTTCCGGTTCCCCGTTTCTCATTCGAAGGAGGTTTCCATGTCATCCCGACAACATACGGGCCACGAATACAGCCATTCTCGCGCGCACGAAGGCGAGCGCACGCAGCAGGATCACGACAAGGGCGGCCACCAGACGGGGCACGGCAAGGCGCCGAGCCCCGTCGACGTGCAGAAGGCGCTGAAGGGGATGGACTATCCGGCGAGCAAGGCGGACGTCGTCCAGTGCGCGGAGCGGTCGCATGCCGATCCGCGCGTGCTCGACATGCTCAGGCAGATTCCCGATCGCGAATACGGCACGCCGGCATCGGTGTCGAAGGAGCTCGGGCGGCTGATGTGAGCGCCGCCACGTCGCGTCGCGCATGCCGTCGCGTGCGCGGCGCCTTACGGTCACGAGGAGCACGAACATGGCGATGATCGTCGCAGGACGCTTCACGACGTTCGATGAAGCGGAAGGTGGCGCGCGCCACCTTTACGAGCGCGCGTTCGGCCCGGACGACGTGTCGATCTTCTTCCTGAACCCAGGCGGCCAGCACGCGCGCTTTCCGATCGGCGGCGACGTGTATGCCGATACGGCCGCGAAGCCGGGCGGTCGCGGCGCGATGGTCGGCGCGCTGCGCGGGCTGCTGATCGGCGCGATCGTCGGGCTGATCGTCTATGCGCTCGGCGTGCATTACTGGTTCGTGCCGGCCGCCGGCGCGCTCGCCGGTGCGTATCTCGGCGCGTTCGGCGGCGCGCTCGGACGGATGCGCGGCGAGCAGGCCGAAGGCAAGGGCACGCTTGCGCATACCGAAACCGGCGTGATCCTGGCCGCGCGCGTGACGGCGACGACCGCGGCCGCCGCGGAAGACGTGCTGCGCGCGACCGGCGCGCAGTCGATCGAGCGCGTCGAAGGCGACTGGCAGGACGGCGAGTGGCGCGACTTCGATCCGGTGCGCCGGCCGGATGGCACCACGCAGGGCAGTCCGCGCTGAACGAGTCGTTTCCGCAGGCGCGTGCCACTCGGCGTGCGGCCACGCGGTACACGGCACGCCGTTTGCGATGCCTTCGCGACACCCGTTCAAGGAGGAAACCATGACCACCGCCAGGACACCGCCGCCGCAGACGCAGACGCAACAGCCGGGCCGCGAGCGGGAGATGCATCCGAAGCCGCACGACGAAGCGGCCGATTACGTCGGCAGCGGCAAGCTGGCCGGCAAGGTCGCGCTCGTGACGGGCGGCGACAGCGGGATCGGCCGCGCGGTCGCGATCGGTTTCGCGAAGGAGGGCGCGGATGTCGCGATCGTCTACCTGAACGAATCGGACGATGCCGCGCACACGAAGCGCCTGATCGAGCAGGCGGGGCGGCGCTGCGAGGCGATCGCATGCGACGTCGGCGACCGCCGGCAGGCGCGCGACGCCGTCGCGCGCACGGTCGAGCGGCTGGGGCGGCTCGACGTGCTCGTCAACAACGCGGGCGAACAGCATCCGCAGCCGGGCATCGAGGACGTGACCGAGGAACAGCTCGAGCGCACGTTCCGCACGAACGTGTACGGAATGATGTTCTGCACGCAGGCCGCGTTGCCGCACATGAAGGCGGGCGGCCGCATCGTCAATACGGCGTCGGTGACCGCGTATCACGGCAGCCCGAAGCTGCCCGACTACTCGGCGACCAAGGGCGCGATCGTCGCGTTCACGCGCTCGCTCTCGATCGAGCTGGCCGAGCGCGACATTCGCGTGAATGCCGTGGCCCCCGGCCCGATCTGGACGCCGTTGATTCCGTCGACTTTCACCGCCGAACAAGTATCGAAGTTCGGCACGAACGTGCCGCTCAAGCGGCCGGGGCAACCGGACGAGCTGATCGGCTGCTACGTGCTGCTCGCGTCCGAAGGCGCGAGCTACATGACGGGACAGACCTTGCATCCGAACGGCGGCTCGATCGTCGGCGGGTGACGATGCTGTCCACACCAGGAGAAAGCGCATGAAACAACCCAACTGGACGATCGCGGCGCTCGCCGCGGGCGTGCTCGCTGTGTCGGGATTCGCGCGTGCACAGATGCCGAGCGAGCCGCCCGCATCGAATTCGCATGTGCCGGGCGGCGTGATCAACCCGACGTCGGGGGCCGGGGCGGGCGATGCCGGCATCGCGAAGGCGCCGCAGGGCGTCGATGCGGAATTCGTCGACAAGGCCGCGCTGGCCGGCAAGGCCGAAGTGCAGGCGGGCCAGCTCGCGCTGCAGCAGGCGCAGTCCGCGGACGTGCGCGCGTTCGCGAAACGGATGGTGACCGACCACGGCAAGGCGAGCATGAAGCTCGACGAGATCGCCGCGCGCAAGGGCATGAAACCGCAGGTCGACCAGATCCAGGATCCGGACGTCGAGGCGCTGCGCGGCAAGCGCGGGCACGACTTCGACACCGCCTATGTCGCCGCGGTCGGCCCGGACGCGCACAAGAAGGCGGTCGCGCTGTTCGAAGACGAGGCGCGCGACGGCAAGGACACGCAACTGCGTGCGTTCGCGACATCCACGCTGCCGACGCTCAGGCATCACCTGAGCATGGCGGAGGCGCTCCAGCGCAAGGTGGGCGCGCAGTAACGCGCGCCCGTTTCAACCCCAGGGCCGCGCGGGCGGCCCGTTTTTTCGGAGAAGCAGTCATGGCCCAACGGCAATCGAAGCATGCAGGCATCCTCGAACTGCTCTGCCAGGCATACGAGACCGAGCTTGGCGGCGCGAAGATCTACGAGGCCGCGCTCCAGTGCGCGACCGACGAGGACTTGCACAAGGAATGGGAGAAGTATCACCGCGAGACGATGCATCACCAGGACGTGCTGCGCCAGGTATTCGACACGCTCGGCCTCGATCCGGATACGAAGTCGCCGGGCCGCGCCGCCGTGGAGGCGACCGGCAAGTCGCTCGTCCAGGTGATCGAGCAGGCGAGGAAGCAGGCCGACCCGGCGGTCGCGCAGGTCGTCGCGGCCGAATGCGTGGTGCTGGCCGAAACCAAGGATCACCTGAACTGGGAGCTGATCGGCTACGCGGCCGACCAGTTGCGCGACGGCGACGCGGCGAAGGCGCTGAAGGCCGCGCACGATGAAGTCGAGGCGGACGAGGACCATCACCTGTATCACACCCGTGGCTGGGCGCGCGAGATGTGGATCGACTCGATGGGCTTCAAGGCGGTGCTGCCGCCGCCTGAGGAAGTGAAGAAGGTCGAATCGGCGGCCGATGCGGCGCGTGCCGAAAAGTCGCGCGGCAAGATGATGTAACCCTGCCTCTCGGGCAACCGGGCCGCGCCGCTCGCGCGGCCGCCCGGCTGTCCGATATCGTTGCTTCGCCGTTCCGGTCCTTCCTCCATGGTTGAACGGTTGCGAACGCAACCACACCACGGTTCCGGTCAGGTCAGCATGTCCACGACCATCACGACCACCGACCCCGCCATCAGCACGACCGCCAGCCACCCGAACGCCTTCGACGCGATGCCGCTGCCCGGCTGGCCGGCCGCATCGCGCCGCCGCGACAACAGCATCACGAGCACCAGCATCGGCACCGCCGCGACGCCGTTGAGCACCGCGCTCCAGTAAAGCGCCTTGATCGGATCGACGGGACTGAAACAGATCGCGATGCCGACGAGCACGCAAGCCGCCAGCACCGCATAGAATGCCGGCGCGCGCCGCACCGGCTCGTTCAGGCCTTCCCGAAAGCGCCACGCCTCCGCGCAGCCGTACGCGGCGCTGCCCGCGAACGCGGGAATCGCGAGCAGCCCGCAGCCGACGATGCCGAACGCGAACACGACGAACGCCGCTTCGCCGGCGATCGGGCGCAGCGCCTCGGCAGCCTGCGCGGTGGAGCCGATGTCATGCCTGCCGTTCGTGAAGAACACGGCCGCGCCGATCACCATGATGCAGAACGATACCGCGTTGGTCACGATCATCCCGGTCCAGGTGTCGAACGTTATGCGACGCTCGGTCTCGCGGCGCGCGCCGGGTGCGCATGCGGTGTCGCCGTTGCGGCGCTCGGCCTGGGTTTCCTCGACTTCGAGCGCGGCCTGCCACACGAACAGGTACGGGCTCAGCGTCGTGCCGAGCACCGCGACCGCCGTCGTCGCATAGTCGTGCGTGAACGCGATGTGCGGCAGCACGATCGCCTGCAGCAGGCTGCGCCAGTCGATGTGCACGAAGCCGAGTTCGAGCACGTACGCGAGCAGGCCGAGCGTCATCCATTTGAGCCAGCGCGCGTAGCGTTCGTAGGAAAGCAGGACCTGCAGCGCGAGCGATGCGATGCCGTAGACGGGCGCATACCAGTAGCTGCGGCCGCCGACGACGAGCGCGGTCGCGTCGCCCATCGCGGCGAGGTCGGCGCCGACGTTCACGACGTTGACGATCACGACCGTCACGATCAGGGCCTTGGCGAGGCGGCTGGAGAACTGCTCGCGGATGGCCGCCACGAGGCCTTCGCGGTTGGCGCGCCCGATGAATGCCGACGCGAGCTGCACGGCCACCATCATCGGCAGCGTGATCACGGTCATCCACAGCATGTGGAAGCCGAACTGGCTGCCGGCCTGCGCATAGACGGCGACGTTGCTCGGGTCGGCGTCGGACGCGCCCGCGAGCAGGCCGGGGCCGAGCCGTCGGTACCACGGCCGGGCGGGGGATGCGGCGCTCGCGGGGTCGCGCACCGCGTCGTCGCCGCGCAGGTCGCTCATTCGGCGTCTCCCGGTGCGCCGCGCGCGAGGCGCGCCGCGGTGCGCAGCGCGTCCACGAGCGTCCGGTATGCGTGCTCGCGCGAATCGGCGCCGCGCGTGCGCAGCACGTAGGACGGGTGATAGGTCGCGACGACGAGACAGCCGTCGGGCGAGCGCACCGGCTTGCGCGTGCGCTCGAGCGTTGCTTCGTTGTCCTGCAGCACCGCGCGCAATGCCGTCGCGCCGAGCGCGACGACCACGCGCGGGCGCATCGCATCGAGTTCGCGTTCGAGCCAGTAGCGGCACGCGACGACCTCGCGTTGCGCGGGCGTCTTGTGCAGCCTTCGTTTGCCGCGCGGCTCCCATTTGAAGTGCTTGACCGCGTTGGTCAGATAGACGGACGTGCGCTCGATCCCGGCCTCGTCGAGCGCGCGGTCGAGCATGCGGCCCGCCGCGCCGACGAACGGGATGCCCGCGCGGTCTTCCTGGTCGCCCGGCTGCTCGCCGACCAGCATGATGCGCGCATCGGCAGGCCCCGCGCCGGGCACCGGCTGCGTCGCATGTTCCCACAGTCCGCAGCGGCGGCAGGCGTCGAGCGTGGCCGGCGCATCGTCGTCGGCGGCGATCGAAACCGCCGCGCGCTTTGCGGGGGCTTGGCGCGTCATGGGGTGCTTCCTGCACCCATCTGCGCCGCGCGCGCGTCGACGTGCGCGCGACGGCGGACGGCAAGCGGGGGGAAGATCCGGGCGAGTCGGAACATCGGCGGCTCCCATATCGATGCTGTGCAGTGCGTGCAGCAACCGGCATGCCGCATGCAGTCGACATGCATGCGCAGTTTGCGTCGGGACGGCATCCGGCTACAGGCGAGAGCCGCCGCGGGCGATCGAGCGTGGCCGATCGGGGCCTTACACGGCGCTTGTAAAACGGTATCGGACGTCGTCCTGCCGCGCGCATTCGCCCGCCGCACGCGGCATGCCGGCGCGCCCGGAGCGTCGCGGTCGGGCATGTCCCGGCTGGGTGTGCTTCTCCGAATCGTGCACAATACGCGGCATTCGAGATGCGGAGACCGGACCCGTGGGAATCAACTTCGATTTGACCGACTTGCAGGCGTTTCGCGCGGTGGTGGAGCTGGGAAGCTTCCGCAAGGCCGCCGAGGCGATCAGCATTTCGCAGCCCGCGTTGAGTCGCCGGATCGACAAACTGGAGGAAGCGCTTGGCGTGCGTCTGTTCGAGCGCACGACGCGCAGCGTCACGCTGACGACGGTCGGCCGCGTGTTCGCGCCGAGCGCCGAGCAACTGCTGGACGATCTCGACGTCGCGCTGCTCGGCATCCGCGACGTTTCGTCGAGCCGCCTCGGTCACGTGACGATCGCGTGCGTGCCGTCGGTGGCCTACTATTTCCTGCCGAACGTGATCGCCAGCTATCATCGCCGCTTTCCGCGCATCAGGGTCAAGCTGCTGGATGCGAGCGCGAACGAGGTGCTGAGCGCCGTCATCAGCGGAGAGGCCGATTTCGGCGTGAGCTTCATGGGCAGCCAGGAGTCCGAGGTCGAGTTCAAGCTGCTGCTGCAGGAGCGATTCGTTGCCGCGTGCCGGCGCGATCATCCGCTCGCGCGCAAGAAGCGCGTGACCTGGAACGAGCTTTACGAATACGAGTACGTGTCCGTGGACAAGACGTCCGGCAACCGCCTGTTGCTCGACCAGGCACTGACGAGCGTCGCGCCGCGCGCGCCGAGCGTGTGCGAGACGCGCCACGTGACGACCATGCTCGGGCTGGTCGAAGCGGGGCTCGGCGTCGCCGCGGTGCCGTCGATGGCGATGCCGGGACACGACCATCCGCTGCTCACGAGCGTGCCCCTCGTCGAACCTTCGGTCAAGCGCCGGGTGGGCATCGTGAAACGGCGCGGACGCCCGCTGACGCCCGCCGCGGAGGAATTTCACCGGGCGGTCATCGACGCCAGGCGCGGCGGTGCGCCGCGCAGCGATGCATCGAAGTAATGCTCGTGACGAATACGACCGGAACATCGAGGAAGACCGCAGCATGAGGCTGGCAAGATCGCTTCGTTCGCTTTACGTGCAGGTTCTGCTGGCGATGGCGCTCGGCGTGAGCGTCGGCCATTTCTGGCCGTCGGCCGGCGCGGCGCTCAAACCGCTCAGCGATGCATTCGTCGGTCTCGTGCGAATGATGATCGCGCCGATCGTGTTCTGCACGATCGTCTCCGGCATCACGTCGCTGGCGAACGGGCAGGCCATCGGACGCACGATCGTCCGCGCGCTGGTGCTGTTCTATCTGCTGACCGCCGCCGCGCTCGTATTCGGGCTCGTCACGGCGTTCGTGCTGCGGCCCGGCGCCGGCATGCACGTCGACGTGCGCCATCTCGACGCGAGCGTCCTGGCGCAATACGCGCAGCATGCGCAACCGCGCGGCCTCGTCGCGTTCGCGCTGAGCGTGATCCCGGATACGATGCTCGGCGCGTTCCAGCAGGGCGAGGTGCTGCCCGTGCTGCTGCTGTCGCTGCTGTTCGGTTTTTCGCTGAACGCGTATCCGCAGGCCGGGCGGCCCGTGCTGGCGCTGATCGACGGCGTCGCGCAGATCGTGTTTCGCGTGCTCGCGATGATCATGCGGCTCGCCCCGCTCGGCGCATTCGGCGCGATGGCCTTCACGGTGGGGCGCTTCGGCATCGGCTCGGTCGGCTCGCTCGCGTGGCTGATGGCGTCGTTCTACGTGGCCTGCGCGCTGTTCGTCGCGCTGGTGCTCGCGCCGCTCGCGCGATTGCACGGTTTCGCGTTGTGGCGGCTGTTGCGCTACATCCGCGAGGAGTTGCTGATCGTCCTCGCAACTTCGTCGACGGAGCCGGTATTGCCGCGGCTGATCGTCAAGCTGGAGTCGCTCGGTTGCGACAAGGGCGTCGTGGGGCTCGTGCTGCCGGCCGGTTACTCGTTCAACCTGGACGGCACCGCGATCTATCTGACGCTCGCCGCGTTGTTCATCGCCCAGGCGTGCGATGTGCCGCTTTCCGCGCCGCAGATCGCCGCGATGCTGGCCGTCATGCTGCTGACGTCGAAGGGCGCGGCCGGCGTGTCCGGCAGCGGGCTCGTCGCGCTCGTCGCGACGCTCGCCGTGATGCCCGACCTGCCGGTTGCGGGCGTCGCGCTTCTGGTCGGCATCGATCGTTTCATGTCCGAGGCGCGTGCGCTGACGAGCGTGATCAGCAACGCGTGCGCGGTGATCTTCGTTTCGATGCGGGAAGGGGCGTGCGATCGCGCGCGTCTCGCGCGGATGCTGAACGGGACCGGACCGGCTGGCCCGAATGGCGCCGATGACGCGGAGGCCGGCGCCGGGCCCGACGGGAAGGCGGTCTGACGCGCACCTTCCCGTCGGTCGTGCTCAGTGTGCGGAGACGGAATCCAGCCCGGTGGATTTCACTTCGGCCTGCACGTCGGGCGATGCGAGATAGTCGAGAAGGGCCTTCGCTTCCTGCGGGTGCTGCGCGCCGACGGGGATGCCGGCCGCGAAGCGCGTGACCGACTGCAGCGATTCGGGAATCTTCCCGACGAAGGTCGCGCCCTTCACGGGCAGCAGTTCGCTCACCTGCTGAAAGCCGATGTCGTAGTCGCCGTTCGCGACCACGGATGCGACCGGGATCCGCGGGATCATGGCCGCCTTCGATTTCACCTGGTCCTCGATGCCGAGCTTTTTGAACAACTCGCGCTCGATGTAGACGCCGCTCGCGCTGTCCGAGTAGGCGATCGACTTCGCATGCAGCAGAACCTGCTTGAGGCCTTCGGCCGTGCTGATGTCGGGTTTCGCCGCGCCGTCGCGCACGACCATGCCGATGCGCGAATCGGCCAGCTCGACGCGCGATCCGGCGATGACCTTGCCTTGCTTGATCAGATCGTCGAGCGCATAGCCGACCATGATCACGACGTCCGCCGGCTCGCCGCGCGCGAGCCGGTTCGGAATCGCTTCAGGCGACTTGCCCATCGACGGGCCGAGCGCGGTTTCGAGCGTGTTGCCCGAGCGGGACGCGAACTGCGGGCCGAGCAGCTTGTAGGCGGCGGTGAAGCCGCCCGAGCTCATCACGTGCAGGTCGGCGGCCTGCACGTTCGCGGCGACCGCCGAGGTGGCGACGAGCGCGATCGCGCAGAGTTTCAGGAGCAGGTTCTTCATGGTCATGGTCTTGGACGTGTGGAGTCGGGACGGGTCGTTCGGCGCGAGGCTTCAGTGCGCCGGCGTCAGCGTGGCCGTCTGCCGCCGATACAGGGCGAACGTCGCGAGCAGCGCGCACACCGCGGCGAGGCTCATCCAGTAGCCGGGCGCGGCCTTGTCGCCGGTCATGTGAATGAGCGCCGTCGAGATGGCTGGCGTAAAGCCGCCGAACACGGCCGTGGCGAGGCTGTAGGCGAGCGAGAAACCCGCCACGCGCACCTCGACGGGCATCACTTCCGTCAGGGCGACGACCATCGCACCGTTGTAGGTCCCGTACATGAACGACAGCCACAGAAGCACGAGCAGCATGTTGACGAACGACGGCGCATGGGCGAGCAGGGACAGTGCCGGGTACGCGGTGGCGATCGCGAGCAGCGTCATGCCGACGAGCAGCGGCCGGCGGCCGATGCGATCGGACAGGGCGCCGCCGATCGGCAGCCACACGAAGTTCGACACGCCGACGCACAGCGTGACGAGCAGGCTGTCGGCCGTGCTCAGGTGCAGGACCGTCTTGCCGAAGGTCGGCGCGTAGACCGTGATGAGGTAGAAGCTCGTGGTGGTCATCGCGACCAGCATCATGCCGGCGATCACGACGCCCCAGTTCCGCGCCAGCGTCCCGAACACTTCCTTCATGCCCGGACGATGCTTGCGGGCCTTGAACGCCTGCGTTTCCTCGAGGTTGCGGCGCAGCATGAAGATGAACGGCACGATCATGCAGCCGACGAAGAACGGCACGCGCCAGCCCCACGAGGCGATGGCCGACGTGCTCAGCCATTGATTGAGCGCGAAGCCGAGGCCGGCCGCGACGACGATCGCGACCTGCTGGCTGGCGGACTGCCAGCTCGTGTAGAAGCCCTTGCGGCCGGGCGTGGCCATCTCGGCGAGATAGACCGACACGCCGCCGAGCTCGGCGCCCGCCGAAAAGCCCTGCAGCAGGCGCCCGACCAGCACGAGCACGGGCGCGAGCAGGCCGATCGTCGCGTAGCCCGGCACGAACGCGATCAGGATCGTGCCGCTCGCCATGATCGCCAGCGTGACGATCAGGCCCTTGCGGCGGCCCACGTCGTCGATGTACGCACCCAGCACGATCGCGCCCAGCGGCCGCATCAGGAAGCCGGCGCCGAAGACGGCGAAGGTCATCATCAGCGACGCGAACTCGCTCGCGGCGGGAAAGAATACGGCGGAGATCTGGGTTGCGTAGAAGCCGAACAGGAAGAAGTCGAACTGCTCGAGGAAGTTGCCGGCCGTCACGCGGAATACCGCGGCGGCCTTCGACCGTGCGGTCGGAAGGCTGGGCGAGGGGTGCATCAGGGTGTCTCCAGGAAATCGGGAAGAATGCGCCGGGGGAGCGGTCGATTGTCGTTTCGGCAATATTCGCCCGGAGACGGACAAACGATAAGTGCGATTTTTGGAAGGATTGATGTTGTATGGTTATCAATCGGGCGGCGCGCCACGTCGGTCGCACGCACGGCCGGCGGCCGGCGACGCCGGCCTCGGTGGATCGGGCTGGCTCCGGGATCCGTCGAAAAGCCAAAAAAAGCCCCGCATTCGCGGGGCCTGTCGCCTGAACCACCGGCAAATCACGAACGGTCAGTGCCGCCCGCGCGTGCGAGGATCGTTCAGTTCCTCGGTCGGATCAGTGAGCCCGAGCTCGTCGCCCGCGCTCCAGTACGGCGCGCTGCCGTAGAACTCGTGCAGCGGCTCGGCCCATTGCGGGTCGGCCATCGCCGGCCAGTGATCCTTGTCGAAGCCCGGCGCGTTGCGGATCCGCTCCGACGACACCGACAGCAGGAAACACTTGCGTTCGGTATCGAGCGTGAGCGCGCTCCACGGGATCGCGAGCAGCTTGTCGCCGATGCCGAGCACGCCGCCGCTCGACAGCACGGCGTACGCGACGCGGCCCGAGCGCACGTCGAGCATGATGTCCTTGATCTTGCCGACGTCGTCGCCGTCGGTCGTGTAGACCTTGTCGCCTTCCAGCGTGTCGGCCGCCATCACGTCGGGGCCCGGGCCGGCCGCCGTCGCGGCGCCCTTGCCGATGATGCGCGTCTGTCCTCGATCGGAAGTCTGCATGGTTGTCCTCCTGGTTGCGTGGAGCGCGACCGTGCCCGGGATGGGCCCTGCGGGTCGCGCGGGGTTGTCGGGCGGGGCGGGGATCGCCCCGTCACGTACGCTTCGGTTGCGACACGCCTTCGAGCGTGTTCGCGACGTCGTCGCGCGCGGGGCCGGCCGTGCGTGTCGCGATGTCCGCGAGCGACAGCATGCCGACGAGGCGCTTGTCGTGATCGACGACGGGCAGGCGGCGCAGTTGCGCGTCGGCCATGTAGTGCTGGATCTCGTCCAGCGAATCGTCCTCGAAACACCATTCGATCGGGCCCGACGCAACTTCGTGGATCCGCGTCTCCGGCGGCTTGCCGGCCGAGATCGCGCGCACCGCGAGGTCGCGGTCCGTGACCATGCCGATCAGCCGGTTGTTGTCGCACACGGGCAGCGCGCCGATGTCGTAGCGCTCCATCAGTTGCGCCGCATGACGGATCGAGTCGGTCGGCGCGATGCGCACGACGTCCTGCGACATGATTTCGTTGACGCGATGCATGAAGTCCTCCTTGCAGGTTTGAGTCCGGGCCGTACGAGTCAGCAAGCGGCGTGCCGTTCGGCACGCGTGTTCGTCGAATCGCCGACGGTCATTCGTCGCGGCGCTTGGCCGGGTCCTGCCACGGGCCGTCGTCGTGCGTGCCCGGCGGCGTGTCGGGCTCGATGCGCGTGACGCCGCCGGTCGCCGGCGGATCGCTCGCGGGGAACGTGTCCTCCAGCTGCTTGTCGATATGCCGCTCGGAGTGGCGCGTTTTCGTGTGGTCCTGGTCCTTCAGCGGCGGCGACGGATCGGGATGCGGTTCGTGCGTCGGCGCGTCGCGGCCGGAACGGGTCGAATCCTTCATGGCATGCCTCCGTGTCGGTGACGTCGAGGCGCACATCGCGCAACGGCCGTGCCCGCTGCATCGCGACGGCACGCGACTTGCCATGTCGGTAGCAACGACGACGACACGCGGCGCCACGCGCCGCATGCACACGCACATCGAACGGGAGGGCACGATGACGATTCCGAAACGGCGGCCGGGAGTGCGCTATGAAGTCAACGTCTGCGGCGGAGGGTTCGAGTCGGTGAAGAGCCACTTCATCACGTGGAAACAGGAGCCGCTGATTTACCGGCCCGATCGCCGCATGTTCGAAGGCAAGGCCGACGTGCGGCCGCTCGACGAGACCTTCGGCTCGACCGAGCCGGCGCGCTTCGCGCTGCAGCGCGCGTGCGAGCCGGCCGATTCGTATGCGCTCGCCGCGCGGGTGCGCGACGACGACCACGAGTTGTGGCTCGTGATGGCCGCGTACGACGGGTAACGCGATGGCCTTGAAAGAATTGCAGCGCGTGGTGTAGCGAATGCACGTCGCGCCGGGCGGCGGGTTGCATGTCCGCTTGCGGGTCGGCGCGTCGACAAGCGAAAAGCGGCATGAATGACCGGCACGCGGCTTGCGGCCATCGAGTGCGTAGCGCATCGAGCTGCGAACGTGCCGCAATCCGATGCCGTCACGACAGCACAACGAACGCATGCCCATGAACCGAGATGTCGTCCGAAATCCCGCTCAGTCGCTGCATCGGCCCGAGCCGGTGATTCCCGACGTCGAGCCCGACCCCGAACCGCCCCCGCCGGACGACCTGCCGCCCGGCACGCCCGAGCCGTATCACGATCCGGAAGGCGATCCGCCGGAGCGGCCGCCACCGGAACGCGAGCCGCCGACGCGGGAGCCGCCGATCCACGCGCCGCCGACGGGCGTGCCGCCGGTGGCGTTCACCCGATTCAAGGAGGGGCCACGATGAGCATTCGCGTGAAACCCGGCATGCTGCGCGACGTGGCCGAGACGCTCGGCCGCCATTTCGAGGCGCGGGCGATGCCGTTCCATGTCGAGGAGCAGCCGGCCGGCGCATTGCATTTCGGCTTTCGTGTCGATGGCCATCCGGCGTCGCTGACCGTCACCTTCGACGCCGACGCATTCACGGCGCTCGAGCAGGCCGGTACCGAGCGGCAACGCGGCGCGCTGGCCCGTGTCGCCGCCGAATTCGACATGATGATGGCGCGCCGCGCGCCCACCGCGTATGCCGGCGATTTTCATTTCAACCGGCTCTGAGCCGTGTCGCCACGGCCGGCCCCTGCCGCCGACTCAACGGAGGATTCCGATGAAACCGATCCAGACGATGCGTATCGGCGCCTGTGCATTCGCCGCCGCGTGCGCGCTGGGCGCATGCACGCAACCGCAGGGCCCCTATGGCGCGCACGGCGCGCCGCCGGCGCCGCCGGACGGCCATGGCGCGTCGCCGACCACGACGATGCCGGACGCGAATACGCGCTACGACACGCGTCCGTCGCCGTACAACACGCTGCCGGCGGGCGCGGCGGGCGGTGAGCCGGCCGACGTGCCGCCGCCGGGGCCGAACGGTGTGCAGGGCGACCGGACGATGCCGGGCACGCCGCCGCCGATGCAGTACTGACGCGCGGAACGGCGCGCGGCGGCCGCACGCGGATAAGCCGGCGCGCTGCCGGTGCGTCCGCCCGGCGCGAATTCCGTGCCCCTAACTTGCCGGCGCTTGTAAAAAAGTCGGCACCCGGAGCCGCCGCGGGCGGGGTGCGAACCCGCGAGAGCCGCGCCGGACGGTGCTTCGCCGCCTTGGCATGGAAGCTGCGTGAATGCGTGTGAACGCAATTCCGCACACCGTCAGGAGGGCATCGATGTCCGTCACGCTTGCGCTCCAGATGCGACAGCATCTGGCACTCACGCCGAGGCTTCAGCAGTCGCTTCGCCTGCTGCAGTTGTCTTCGCTCGAATTCCAGCAGGAATTGCGGCAGGCGCTCGACTCGAATCCGTTTCTCGAAGATGGCCAGGGCGACGACGAAGCCGCCGCCGACGCGCCCGAACCCACTGCCGAAGCCGCGCCGCCCGAGCCGCCGCCCGAGCGCGAGGATGTGCGTCCGCCTGACGGCGAGGTGTCGTATACGGCCGCTCCGGCGCCGCGCGGCACGAGCCGTCAGGCCGACGACGCGAGCGACCTGTCGCCCGGCGAGTGGATGGCGGCCGAGCCGTCGCTGCACCAGCAATTGCACGATGCACTGCGCCTTTATCCGCTGAACAAGCGCGACCGCGAGGCCGCGCGCATCGTGATCGATGCGCTCGACGAGGACGGCTACCTGCGTCAGGAACTGGCCGAGCTGCTGGTCGCGGCCGATCCGGCGCTGCTGCTGTCGGAACAGGATCTCGCGGTCGCGCTGCGGCTCGTGCAGATGCTGGATCGCCCCGGCATCGCCGCGCGTTCGGTGTCCGAATGCCTGGTGCTGCAACTCGACGCGATTCCGGCCGGCACGCCCGCGCTCGCGGAGGCGAAGGCGATCGCGCGCGAGCACCTCGAACGGCTCGCGCGGCGCGAGACGGCGGAAATCCAGCGACGCCTGGGCTGCAGCCAGCCGACGATGCAGGCCGCGTGCGCGCTGGTGCGCACGCTCGATCCGCGTCCCGGCAATCACTACGGCAGCACGCGCGGCGACTACGTGATACCCGACGTGATCGTGCGCCAGGTGCGCGACGAATGGATCGTGACGATCAACCCGGCCGTGCTGCCGCGCGCGCGCTTGCACGAGCGCTACGCGACCTTGTTCGCGCAGTCGAGCGGCGAGCGCGATTCGCCGCTCGGCCAGCAGTTGCAGGAAGCGCGCTGGCTGATCCGCAACGTGCAGAAGCGCTTCGACACGATCCAGCGCGTCGGCGAATGCATCGTCGCGCGGCAGCGCGATTTCTTCCGCTACGGCGAGATCGCGATGAAGCCGCTCGTGCTGCGCGACATCGCCGAGGAACTCGACCTGCACGAATCGACCGTGTCGCGCGCGACGGGCAACAAATACATGGCCACGCCGCACGGCACGTTCGAGTTCAAGCATTTCTTCCCGCGCAAGCTGGAAGCGGCCGGCAAGGGCGTGTGCTCGGCGTCGGCCGCGAAGGTGCTGATCCGCGACATGATCGCGGCCGAGCGCCATACCGATCCGCTGTCGGACGTCGCGCTCGCGCAGAATCTCGCGGGGCGCGGCATCCTTCTTGCGCGTCGCACGGTGACCAAGTATCGCCAGGCGATGAAGATTCCGCCCGCTGAACTGCGCCGGCGCGACGCCGCGTGACGATACCGTCCGAACCGCGCGCGGCCCGCGACCCGCGGTGCCCGCGCGCATCACCGAGAGGAGAACAGCCATGCCAGCCAAGTCCCAGGCCCAGCAGCGCGCCGCGGGGGCCGCCTTGTCGGCCAAGCGCGGTGACACGAAGATGAAGGACCTGAAGCCGCCTGCGAAGTCGATGGCCAAGTCGATGAGCGAGAAGGAACTCGAAAAAATGGCTTCGACGCCGGCCCACGGCAAACCCCGGCACAAGCACGATTCTTGATCGTGCGGCGACACGCGTCGACGATTCGTTATTCAGGACTGCAGGAGGCATTCATGCTTCGATACGCCATCATCTTCTTCATCATCGCGCTCGTCGCCGCCTTGTTCGGCTTCGGCGGCATCGCGGCCGGCGCGGCCGAGATCGCGAAGATCCTGTTCTACATCTTCGTCGTGATCTTCCTGGTCACGCTGCTGCTGGGAGTCGTGCGCCGATGACGATCGCCCCCGACCGTTCGCAGCGCATCGCGGAACTCGAACATGCGCTCGCGAACGGCTTTCCGTCGCAGTCGACCGTCGTCGTGCATGCGGACGACGCGTCGGGGCGGCTGACGATCCAGGTGTCGTGGGTGCGCGTGCCGTCCGATGACGACGCACGTCAATGGCGCTGCGCGGTCGACCTGCGTTTCGATCCCGACGTGCTCACGCGCTATGCATCGCTCGGTACGGCCGACCGGTTGCGCGTCCGGACGCATGTGTGCGACATGGCGCGGCGCGCGGTGGACGAACAGAAGCCGCGCGTCGAGGACGCCGAGATCGAATGCAGCGTCGCGCTCGACGTGACGCGCGACGAACTGGATCGCGCGCTGCGCGCGCCCTGACGGCGCGGCAGCCGCCCGTCGCGACACCGTAGCGGGCCGCCGCGGCACGCGCCGCGCGGCGCGTCCGTTTCCCGTGACGGCTGCGTGTGCGCCGCGACACGGCCACGCACGCCGCCGTCCATCACCGAACCGATGCGAGGATGCGCGCATGACGAATCTCCCCGATCCGGCAATCGACCGCAACCCGACGGCGCGCAATCGCGCCGCCTCGCGGAACGTCGCACGGGGGAGCGGGTCCGCCGCGTGGGCGTGCAAGCGGCAAGGAGGACAGGCATGGCACCGCGGATGATCTGGAAAGGCGCGATCAGCTTCGGGCTCGTTCACGTGCCCGTGCAGCTGTTTCCCGCGACGCGCACCGTGAAGCCGTCGTTCCGGCTGCTCGACAAGCGCTCGATGGATCCGGTCGGCTACCGGCAGATCAACAAGCGCACCGGCAAGGAAGTCACGCGCGAGGACATCGTGCGCGGCTACGAATACGAGAAGGAACGCTACGTCGTGCTGACCGACGACGAAATCCGCGCGGCGAACCCCGAATCGACGCAGACCGTCGACATCCTGACCTTCGTCGACGAGGACGCCGTGTCGTTCCTCTATCTCGACACGCCGTACTACCTCGTGCCGGACCGCAAGGGCGAGAAAGTCTATGCGCTGCTGCGCGATGCATTGAAGGACAGCGGCAAGATCGGCATCGCGCTGGTCGTGATGCGCGACCGACAGCATCTCGGCGCGCTGATTCCGGTCGGGCCGCTGCTCGCGCTCGATACGCTGCGCTGGCAGGAGGAGTTGCGGCCGCTCGACGAACTGTCGGTGCCGGCCGACGACGCGAAGGGCGCGGGCGTGACCGCGCGCGAGCTCGCCATGGCGAAGAAGCTGATCGACGACATGGCCGGCAAGTGGACGCCCGACGAGTATCACGACACGTTCCGCGACGACATCCTCGAGCTGGTCGAGCGCAAGGTGCGCGCGGGCAAGATCGAGGAGATCGAGGAACGGCCGGCGCAGACGAGCCGCGCGGCGACCAACGTGGTCGACCTCACCGAGTTGCTGAAACGCAGCCTGAAGGGCGGCGGCGGAGCGCGTGCGGCGGATTTGCGCGACGCGGGCGACGACGAGGACGCGAATACGGAAGGGGCATCTTCGTCGTCGCGCGGCGGCGGGCGCCACAAACCGGCTTCAAAAACCGCGACGAAGGGCGCGCCCACGAAAACCGCGGCGGCGAAACGGCCGGCCGCGAAACGTGCCGCGCACGGCGAGCATGCGGTGAAGAAAGCCACCGAGCGCCGCAAGCACGCCGCATGACGCCGCGCGAAGCGAGGTGATGCGATGCCCGGCAAGCTCGATCCCTATCGCCGCAAACGCCACTTCGGCGCGACGCCGGAACCGGAAGGCGCGCACGGGCGTCGGCATGCGAAGGCGGATGCGAAACCTTCCGCGCGGGCGCGCGCGCGCACCGGCCATCCGCTGCGCTTCGTGATCCAGGAGCATCATGCGCGGCGCTTGCACTACGACTTCCGGCTCGAACTCGACGGCACGCTGAAGTCGTGGGCCGTGCCGAAGGGGCCGAGCTTCGATCCGTCGGTGAAGCGTCTCGCCGTGCATGTCGAGGATCATCCGCTCGAATATGCGTCGTTCGAAGGCGAGATTCCGGCCGGGCATTACGGCGCGGGGTCGGTCGTCGTATGGGACGAAGGCACGTGGACGCCCGACGGCGGCCTCGCGCAGGCACGCGACGGCTATCGCGCGGGCAAGCTCACGTTCCGGCTCGACGGCGAAAAGCTGCACGGCGGCTGGGCGCTCGTGCGCAGCGGGCGCCAGCAGGGGCGACAGGAGCAGTGGCTGCTGATCAAGGAGCGCGACGACGACGCGCGCGACGCGGACGAATTCGACGTCGTCGGCGAGCGGCCGGGGAGTGTGCATGATGGCGCTGCGTCTGCGGCGCGCGCGGATTCGGCCGACGGCGCGAAGCATGCGCGCCGGACGCCGCGCGGCCGCGGCGACAAGTCCGCGAAACGCGATGCACGTGGCGCGCGGCACGACGAACACGACGAACACGACGAACACGACGAACACGACGAACACGACGAACACGACGAACACGACGAACACGACGAGCGTGAACGCCCGCCGGCCGATCCCTCCGGGATCGAAGGCGCGGTGCGCGCGCCGCTGCCCGAGCGCGTCGCGCCGCAACTCGCGACGCTGGTCGACGGCCCGCCCACGCAGGGCGACTGGCGCTACGAACTGAAGTTCGACGGCTACCGGATCCTCGCGCGTATCGCGGGCAAGGGCACACGCCGGTATGTGAAGCTGATGACGCGCGAAGGCCGCGACTGGACCGCGAAGCTGCGCGCGCAACGCGATGCGCTCGCCGCGCTCGACGTCGACGACGCATGGCTCGACGGCGAGGCCGTCGTGCTCGGCGCGCACGGCCTCCCCGATTTCCAGGCGCTGCAGAACGCCCTCGGCGCGGGGCGCTCGGATGCGGTCACGCTGTTCGTATTCGATTTGCCCTTCCTTGACGGTTACGACCTGCGCGACGCGCCGCTCACCGCACGCCGCGGGCTGCTCGAACCGCTGCTGGCCGACAGCGACCCCGCGCGACTGCGCTTTTCGCCCGATCTCGGCGACGACGTCGCGTCGCTGATCTCAAGCGCATGCGATACGGGCCTGGAAGGGCTGATCGGCAAGCGCGCGGACTCGCGCTACCGGGCCGGACGTTCGCCTGCGTGGATCAAGCTCAAATGCCGACGCCGGCAGGAGTTCGTGATCGGCGGCTATACCGAGCCGTCGGGCAGCCGCCACGG
The DNA here is from genome assembly GCF_001521985.1 of Burkholderia sp. RF4-BP95. Taxonomy (NCBI): domain Bacteria; kingdom Pseudomonadati; phylum Pseudomonadota; class Betaproteobacteria; order Burkholderiales; family Burkholderiaceae; genus Burkholderia; species Burkholderia sp. RF4-BP95. Next base: position 118,455 of record NZ_LOSX01000090.1, read on the forward strand.
CTTCGGCGCGCTGCTGCTCGGCGTGCACGAACCGGCGCCGGCCGGCAAGCGGCGACGCGGGCCGACACCGCTGCGCTATGTCGGCCGGGTCGGAACCGGCTTCGACGCACGCATGCTCGACCGGCTTGCCGCGATCCTGCGCAAGCACGAGCGCGACACGCCGCCGTTCGATCCGCCGCCGCGCGAACGCTCGCGCACGCGCGTGCACTGGATCGAACCGACGCTCGTCGCCGAATGCGAATTCGCGGAGTGGACCGGCGACGGCATCGTGCGGCAGGCCGCGTTCATCGCGCTGCGCGAAGACAAGCCGGCCACGCAGATCGTCCGCGAAGTGCCGAAACAGACGGAAAATGCGGAAACGGAGATGACGATGGATCGACAGCGAACCACGCACGACGACAAACATCCCCGCAAGCACGCGTCGCACGCGGCTCATGAAGCGAATGGCCGCGAACACCACGCGCGTTCACGGTCATCCACCCGCACGGCCGGCAACGATGCCGGCCCGGATCAGCTCGGCCGCGTGCGCATCACCCATCCCGACCGCGTGCTCGACTCGCAAAGCGGCACGCGCAAGATCGATCTCGCGCATTACTGGCAATGGGTCGCGCCGTGGCTGTTGCCGGACCTGAAGGGGCGACCCGTGTCGCTCGTGCGCGCGCCCGGCGACATCGCCGGCGAGCTGTTCTTCCAGAAGCACGCGGAACGCCGCGAGATTCCGTTCGTCACGCAACATGCCGGGCTCGATCCGGGACACGGTCCGCTGCTGTCGCTCGACAGCGTCGACGCGCTGCTCGGTGCCGCGCAGATGGGCACGATCGAACTGCATACGTGGAACGCGCACGCGTCGAACATCGAGCGGCCCGACCGGATCGTGTTCGACCTCGATCCTGATCCCGCGCTGCCGTGGAGCGCGATGATCGAGGCCGCGCAACTCGTGCGCGGGCTGCTCGACGAGCTGGGGCTCGCGTCGTTCTGCAAGACGAGCGGCGGCAAGGGGCTGCATGTGGTCGTGCCGATCACGCGGCACCTCGGATGGGACGACGTGAAGGACTTCTCGCGCGCCGTCGCGCAACACGTCGCGAGCGCGCTGCCCGACCGTTTCACCGCGACGATGGGCCCGCGTCATCGTCGCGGCAAGATCTTCATCGATTACCTGCGCAACGGCCGCGGTGCGAGCACGATCGCGGCGTACTCGGCGCGTGCGCGGCCCGGGATGGGCGTGTCGGTGCCGCTGCGCTGGGACGAGGTGCCCGATACGACGGGCGGCGCGCAATGGACGATCGACACGCTGCACGAACGGCTCGACCGGCTCGCGCGCGATCCGTGGGAAGGCTACGACGAGACGCGGCAGCGCATCTCCGCGCAGATGCGCGCGCGGCTCGATGGGTCGTGACGTCGCCGGCGCGGTCAGCGCCGGCGCTGCTGCAGGCGGTAATACCAGTCCATCAGCGGCGTCGCGGAGATGCCGTGCGCGATCACCGATGCCGACACGACGGCCAGCACCGGCGCCGCCAGCGGGCGCACCGCGCTGGACGGCCCGTGTTCGAGCGCGAACAGCAGGTAATAGAACGAGCCGATTCCGCGTATCCCGAACCACGCCATCAGCCGCCGCTGCGCGTGGGTCGCGTGCGAGCCGGTCAGCGACAGCAGCACGGCGAGCGGCCGCACGGCCACGAACAGCACGAGGGCGAGCGCGATAGCGCCCCACGTCATGAGCGGCGCCGACAGCGTCGTGAGCACGCTGCCGATCATCGTCATGATGAGCGCCTCGGCGATCCGTTCGAGCTCGATCGTGAAGTCCAGCACCGATTCGGTCATGAACGCGTGCACCTTCTCCGGATGCTTCTCGGTCGCGACCACGTCTTCCGAATCGATCCGGCCGATCACTTCGCGCGGACGCCGGTCGCCGCTCGCGCGATGCTCGACGCGGCGCATCGCGACGCCCGCGGCGAACGTCGCGATGAAGCCGAACGTATTCGCGAGCTGCGCGGCGCCGAACGACAGCACGATCAGCGCGAGCGCGAAGAAGCCTTCGAAGCCGAGCGCCTGCGCGTGGCGGGTGCGCAGCCAGCCGATCGCCTTGGTGGCGGCCGCGCCGAGCACGCCGCCGATCGCGGCCGCGCCCGCGATGCCCCACAGCGCGGCCAGCGCGAACGCGCCCGTCAGCGCCGGCCGCGCGTGCGGCGTGTCGGCCGCGCCGCACAGCGCGAGGCCCGCGAGCGCGAACGGCAGCGCGATGCCGTCGTTCAGCCCGCCTTCGCCGGACAGCGCGAAGCGCACCAGGTCGCGGTCGCCGGGATCGTGCACCTGCACGTCGTGCGCGAGCACCGGGTCGGTCGGCGCGAGGATCGCCGCGAGCAGCAGCGCGGGACCCCAGCCGAGCCCGAGCGTCAGCACCGCGCAGCCGGCGAGCAGCGGCACGGTGACGCTCATCGCGAGCAGGCCGAGCCGGCAGGGCACGAGCCACAACGGGTCGGACAGCGGCACGCGCAGCCGCAGCCCGATCGCGAACAGCGACACCAGCAGCGCGACCTCGACGATCTCGCGCAACAGCGACGCGTCGCGTTCGATGTCGAGATGCAGGAGGCCGGCCCCGGACGGGCCGAGCGCGACGCCGAGCGCGAGATAGATCATCGCGCTGCTGCAGGGCAGGTGACGCAGCGCCGATGTCGCGACGCCCATGCCCATCAGCACCGCGCCGACGATCAGATACCACAGCGTTTCATGCATGCGTGCAGGCGGAGCAGGTCGATACGGAGGCGGCGGGGGGCGTCACGGCTTGCGGCCGAACGCCTCGCGCAGTTTCCGCTTCGCGCGTTCGAGCGTCGCGCGGCGTGTTTTCGGCAGGTTGCGGCCCGCGCGGTTCAGATAGAAGTTGAGCATCGACATCGCCGACTGGAACGGCGGCGCCTTGCGGCGGCGGCTGTGTTCGGCCGAGCGCTTGAGCGACGCCGCGATCTCGCCCGGGTCGTCGGACTTGAAGATCGCGGGTTCGATGTCCAGCGCATCGCTCTTTTTCATGACGTCGGCGGACCAGCGCTTGCGATGATGCGGATCGTTGCTGCGCGCGCGGCCGGGGCGGCGCGTCACGCGTTTGCCGTGCGGATGGGAAGCGGAAGCTGAAGGCATGACAGGGCTCCGTACGGGATCGGGATGGGCTGGTCGTGGGACGCGCAAATCGCGTGCCGCGCGTCGCCGACGGCACGTGCCTTGCTGAACCAGGGATGCAGGAAATTCCACGACAGCCATTCCATTGAGGGAGAACGTTCCATGAAGTCAGTATTCGAATCGAAATCTGCCGTGCGCCGGATCCTTGCGTGCGCGGCCGTCGCACTCGTCGCGGCCGCACCGGCCGCGTGGGCACAGAATTCGCAGCGCTCCGACGAGGGCACCGGCGCGCCGATCCTGTCGCCGCCGGACACATCGGCACAAGGCGCCGGCGACAGCATGTCGAACGGCAATACGGCGGCGCCGCCGCCCGCGACCCGCATGCAGGAGCCGCGCGCCATGCGTTCGCACGCGCGCCCGCATGTGCGCACCAAGCCGGGCGGCCCGAGCGGCGCCGGCACGGGTGGCAGCGGCAGCACGGGCGGCTCCAATGGCGGCGGCAGCGCGGGGGCGGGCGCGACGGGCGCGGGCGGCGGCGCAGGCGGTACGGGCGGCGCGGGTTCCAGCGGCTATTGACGATCACGGTGTCGCGCCGGCGCGACCGGCGCGGCGCGATGGCGGGCGTCGGCCACGGGGCCGGCACACCGCCACCACGCAGGAGGACATCATGCAATCGAATTCACGGATCTCGATCGACCACGACGAACTGGACACCGACGCGGTCGATACCGACGATCTCGATACGACGGTGCATCTCGACGTCGAGACCGGCAGGATCACGTTTCATGCGGCCTGGGCGCTGGCGCCCGATGCGCCGCCCGATACCGCGCGGCACGCCGTGGTGCTCGCACTCGACTGCGACACGATGGAGCGCTATGCGGATCTCGACGACGGCGCGCGGATGCGCGTGCACGCGATGCTGCACGATGCCGTGCAGGCCACGCTCGACACGCTGCCCGACGTCACCGAGGACCTGACGCTGACGGTCGAACTGACCGACGCGATGCTCGATGCGGCGCGTCACTTGCAGTGAGCGTGTCGGGCCGATAGCGACCCGCGCACGGGCGCGGCCTTGCATGACGGCGCCGGGCGGCAGTCGCCGGCAGTCGCGTTACATCCCGTTGAAATCTTTGCAGAGGTCGCGCGGCGCGGCGTGACTCAGGGCCCCCACGCGTCACGCGGCGGCGCGCGTGCGTGAGGCCGCCCGGCGATTGCGGGTCGCGCCCCACCGACGCGATCGTGCGCGCGGCACGCAAATTGCTGCGCGACGGGCATGGCACGACGGGTGCCGCAACATCAACAGGGAGGCGCTCCATGATCGGCAAGCTGGACCATTGCAAGGTGGCGATACTCGCGGTCGACGGTTTCGAGGAAGCCGAGCTCGTCGAGCCGCAGCGCGCGCTCGAGGCCGAAGGCGCGCAGGTCGACGTGATTTCGCAGAAGCGCGGCGAGATCCAGGGGCTCAGGCATGTCGACAAGGGCGATCGCGTGAAGGTCGACCGGACGTTCGACGATGCGCGCGAAGGCGACTACGACGCGGTCGTGCTGCCGGGTGGCGTCGTCAACGGCGACGCGATCCGGATGCTGCCGGCCGCGCGCGAATTCGTGACGGCGGCGGTCGGTGCGGGCAAGCCGATCGCCGCGATCTGTCACGGCGGCTGGCTGCTCGTATCGTCCGGGCTGGTGGACGGCCGCACGATGACGAGCTGGCCGAGCCTGCAGGACGACATCCGCAACGCGGGCGGCAAGTGGGGCGACCAGGAGGTCGTGCGCGACGGCAACCTGATCACGAGCCGCAAGCCCGACGATCTGCCCGCATTCAACGGCGCGCTGGTGCAGTGTCTCGCGTCGCGGGGAGGCTGAGCGATGCCGGCCGATTCCGTCCATCACGTGACGCTGACCGACGCGCCGCCCGAGTTCGACGGTGCGGCGCTGCAGATGCGCTTCGTCGTCGAGGTCGACGGGAAGCCGCTCACGTGCGCGATCACGGTCGAGGCGCTCGAGGACCATTTCGGCGCGCGCTCCGCGCTCGAAGCCGACCTGCGCGACGCGTTCGAGCGCGGCCGTGCGCGCATCGAGGCCGCGTGCGAGGACGTGCTCGCGGACGGCAAGGGCGGCGTGGAGCTGCACAGCGGCTATTTCCGCGTGCGCGACAAGGCGGCGGGCAAAACGGCGCGGGCCGGGCTGTTTCGCTCGAGGAAGTCGTGATCCGCGCGGCTGCGGAATGCCGGCGCGGGCCGGCCGGCGCACCGTGCGCGTGCTCGCTTACACACCATTGAAAACTTTGCAGCGGCCATCACGCGGTTTGCGGTGACACATCGCGCCGCGCGCCGGTCGCGCACGGGGCGGCCGCGTCCCACAATCTGGCACGCTCCCTGCATGCTTCTGTCGTCGCCGGCGCACGTTTCGCGCCGTGCGTCGCCGCGATGCCGCCGCTGCATCGTGCGAAGCCGTCACAACGGGGAAACAAGCATGCTGACCGCCCATGAATTCGCCGCGCTGTTCCTGGTGCATCGCGCACCGGAACAGATCCAGACCGACCGCGAGGACATCGTCGCGCTGGTCGAACGACAGTTGATCGTGATGTGCCCGGACGCATCGGGCACGAGTCGCCCGGCTTTGACCGCCGACGGGTTGACCGTCGTCCGGTGCGTGCAGCGGCACGATGGCCGCGAGGCCGGCGATCTCGACGCGTGACACGCGATACATGGATGCATGACACCCGCACGCGTGGCCAACGCGCGGTTCAGCGTGCGATCGCGACCGGCGCGTTGACCTGCACGACCGGTGTATCGCCGTCGAACGGCGGCGCGAACGGGAAGCGGTCGATCACGCCGGTCTCGAACAGCAGGCAGCAGGTCGAGCCGCCGTACTGGAAATAGCCGATCTCGTCGCCCTTGTCGACGCGCTGCCCCGGCACGACTTCGACGATGCAGGACGAGACGTCGCCCATTCCGACGAACACGGCCGCGACGGTCCCGATCCCGGGATCGTCGCAGTCGATCGCGACGATCGCGCGCGCGGCGACGGCCGTCATGTAGCCCTGCGAATCGTTGAGGCCGGCCGGGTCCGGGCCTTCCGCCTCGGCGACCGAATAGTAGGTGCCGTCGACCCGGTACGCATGCGTGACCGTGCCGCGCACCGGCGCGTGCCAGCGATGATAGTTGTACGCGCTCAGATACGCCTGGTACAGATCGCCGCCGACGAACCGTTCGGCGAGCGGCAGCCGCGCGGGCGTGAAGATGTCGCGCAGCGAGTAAGGCTGGCCCTTGACCCAGAACGTGTCGCGGATCTTCACGTTCGATGCGGTGTGATACGGCGCGGCCTCGCATGCGCTGACGATCACGTGCGCATCGTCCGGCGCCGCGACCGGCCGCGCGCCCGCGCGAAAGCGCCGCGTGAAGAAGTCGTTCCACGAGTCGAAGCCCCAGTGCGGCTGGTCCTCGCGATACTGGAACTGCGACAGGCCGAGGCGCTTGCGCGCTTCGTCGCAGAACCAGCCGTCGGGCGACGACGTGTCGAGATGCGCGCGCGAATGCGGGCCGCCGAGGAAATCGCACCACACGTTCAGCACCTGCTTCAGGTGCGCGTTGACCGCCGCGTCGCGAAACACCGCGTGGCCCGACGGCATGCACATCGGCCAGTCGAGGAACGCGTTCAGCGGGCACACGATCAGGCTCGTTTCGCTGAATGGCGGCGTGTAGGTCATCAGGTGATCGATCACCGTCATCAGTTCGCCGATCGAGGTGTAGCCGAGCGTGCGGCCCGCTTCGCGTGCCTCGTCGATCGCGCGGGTCAGGCTCATGCGCAGCACCGCGTCGTCGTCGAACAGCCGCGCGAGTTCCTGCACGGCCGGCGTGCGCAGCCGTTCGCCCGCATGCGCGCGTGCGTCGTTCGCGATGCCCTCGCGGTATGCGGCCATGTGCGATTCCTCGCGGGCCATCCATTCGCCGAGGCGATGGCGCGTGGCGGGCGACGTGCTGGGATCGGTCGGCATGCTCACCTCCGGCAAGGATTGTGATGCGAACGAAGCTAGCAAGGCGCTTGCCCGGTGCGCGGCACCGAAATTGCTGCGCTTGGCCGACGGATGCTTTCACCGACACAGGAGAGGACACATGAACGCAGCTTCGAATGTGCGACAGGCGAACGATGCGGCGTCGACCGACGAGCGCCGCAGCGGCGAACAGCGGACCGTGGCGCCGACCCGCACGCGGGCACGGGTGCGCGCGTCGACGTCACATAGCGATGCGCGGCGGGCCGAACGCGGCGGCGGGAACGGCCCGGTGGCGCCGAGCCGCGGTCACGAGGCCGGCGAGCCGCATTGGGAGGACGACGGCGGCGCGATGCCGCCGGAAGAGTGGTCGTGACTTCGAGCGCCTGGTGTTCGCCCGCCGGTCGCTCGGGGCCATAGGTTCGATCGCGGGTAACCATGGATGCGGCGCCGATTTCTTCATTTCCATATTTCGAGTATTATCGAAAAATGGAAATGAACCAGACCATCGCCGCCCTGTCGGCCCTCGCGCACGAGTCGCGCCTCGCCGTATTCCGCGCGCTCGTTCAGGCCGGCCCGTCGGGCCTGCCTGCCGGGCAAATCGCGACGCTGCTCGACGTGCCGCCGTCGTCGCTGTCGTTTCATCTGAAGGAACTGGCCCACGCGCAGCTCGTCACGAGCCGCCAGGAAGGCCGCTTCGTGTTCTATTGCGCGAACTTCGCGACGATGAACGCGCTGATCGGCTACCTGACCGAGAACTGCTGCGGCGGCAATCCGTGCACGCCGGCCACCGCCTGTTCGACCTCCTGCTCCGATCCAACGTAAGCACACGTCCACGCACCCGCCGATGACCACCAACGTCCTGATCCTCTGCACCCACAACTCCGCCCGCAGCGTGCTCGCGGAGGGCATGCTCAATCACTGGGCCGCGAAACTCGGCCGCGACGTGCGCGCCTACAGCGCCGGCAGCGCGCCGAGCGGCCGGCTCAATCCGTTCGCGCTGGACGCGCTGACGCGCGCGGGCGTCGACGTCACCGGCTACCGCAGCAAGAGCTGGGACGAATTCGTCGGCGACGGCGCGCCACGGATGCGCATCGTCATCACGGTATGCGACAGCGCGGCCGCGGAGGCTTGCCCGTACTGGCCCGGCAGCCCGGTGAAAGTGCACTGGGGCTACGCCGATCCGTCGAACGCCGAGGGCGGCGATGCAGGCAAGCGGCTCGCGTTCGAACTGACGCGCGAGGCGATCGGTTACCGGATGCTGCAACTGCTGGCGTTGCCGTTTGACCGGTTGAGCGACGCCGAACTCCAGGCGGCGTTGATCGACATCTCGCGGAACTGAGCGCCCGCACGGGGCACGCGCGAACTCGTGTGCCCCGTGCGTTTTTCCAGCATCGAATCCTGTCCGATGAATACGTCCAACACCATCCCGCCTTGCAACGCCGCCGCGAAGCCGGCGATCAACTTCTTCGAACGCTATCTGACGGTCTGGGTCGCGCTGTGCATCGTCGCCGGCATCGCGCTCGGCCAGGTGCTGCCCGGCCTGTTCCAGCGGATCGGCCGCATCGAGTACGCGCAGGTGAACCTGCCGGTCGGGTTGCTGATCTGGGTGATGATCATCCCGATGCTCGTGAAGGTCGACTTCGGCGCGTTGCATGAAGTGCGGCAGCACGTGAAGGGGATCGGCGTCACGCTCGCCGTGAACTGGCTCGTCAAGCCGTTCTCGATGGCTTTCCTCGGCTGGCTGTTCATCCGCCAGCTGTTCGCGCCGATGCTGCCGGCGGACCAGCTCGACAGCTACGTCGCCGGCCTGATCCTGCTGGCCGCCGCGCCGTGCACGGCGATGGTGTTCGTGTGGAGCCGGCTCACGGGCGGCGATCCGCTGTTCACGCTGTCGCAGGTCGCGCTGAACGACAGCATCATGGTGATCGCGTTCGCGCCGCTGGTCGGGCTGCTGCTGGGGATGTCCGCGATTACCGTGCCGTGGGCGACGCTGCTTACGTCGGTGCTGCTCTACATCGTGATTCCGGTGATCCTCGCGCAGCTCTGGCGCAAGCGGCTGCTGCGGAGCGGGCAGGCGGCGTTCGATGCCGCGATGGCGAGGATCGGCCCGTGGTCGATCGCCGCGCTGCTCGCGACGCTCGTGCTGCTGTTCGCGTTCCAGGGCGAGGCGATCCTCAAGCAGCCGCTGGTGATCGCGCTGCTCGCGGTGCCGATCCTGATCCAGGTGTTCTTCAACGCGGCGCTCGCGTACTGGCTCAACCGCGCGGTGGGCGAGAAGCACAACGTCGCGTGCCCGTCCGCGCTGATCGGCGCATCCAATTTCTTCGAGCTCGCCGTCGCGGCCGCGATCAGCCTGTTCGGTTTTCACTCCGGCGCGGCGCTTGCGACCGTCGTCGGCGTGTTGATCGAGGTGCCGGTCATGCTGCTGGTGGTGCGCATCGTGAACCGGTCGAAGGGCTGGTACGAGCGCGCATGAGCCAACCACTGAATCCATCCATGACCGACCGACTGACCGACCTGCCGCAACTCGACCCCGAACTCTTCCGCGTGCCGGACGCGAGCCGCTTGCGGCCGGCGTCGCCGTCCACGCATCCGCCGCGTTTCCTGCTGCTGTACGGTTCGCTGCGCGAGCGTTCGTTCAGCCGCCTGCTGGTCGAGGAGGCCGAGCGCCTGCTCACGGCGATGGGCGCCGAGGTGCGCGTGTTCAATCCGAGCGGCCTGCCGTTGCCCGACGATGCGCCGGAGAGCCACCCGAAGGTCGTCGAGCTGCGCGAACTGGTGCTGTGGTCGGAAGGGATGGTGTGGTGCTCGCCGGAACGACACGGCGCGATGACCGGCATCATGAAGTCGCAGATCGACTGGATTCCGCTGTCGGTCGGCGCCGTGCGGCCGACGCAGGGCAAGACGCTCGCGGTGATGCAGGTCAGCGGCGGCTCGCAGTCGTTCAACGCGGTGAACCAGATGCGCGTGCTCGGGCGCTGGATGCGCATGCTGACGATCCCGAACCAGTCGTCGGTGGCGAAGGCGTTCATGGAATTCGACGAAGCGGGGCGGATGAAGCCGTCGGCCTATTTCGATCGCGTGGTCGACGTGATGGAGGAACTGGTGAAGTTCACGCTGCTGACGCGCGACATCGGTCCGTATCTGGTCGACCGGTACAGCGAGCGCAAGGAGAGCGCGGAGGCATTGTCGAAGCGGGTGAATCAGCGGGCGATTTGAAATCGCGGTGTGTGCGTCGTCTCGCGAGTCGCAATCGATACCGGCAGCGCCGCGAGCACGATCCATACCGATCCGGACCGACTCAATCCCGAACGCGTGCCGCGACGAGCACCGCAACCGGCAACGCGGCCAGACAGCGATCGAGCCGAATCACGCCGCCCGGCGCCGCGACTTCGCTTCCGTCGCTCAGCCAGTCGATCCATCGCTCGCCGGCGGCGCGCGGCACGACCACGGCCGTATCGCCCCATTCCCGTGGTTCCACGCGCGGCAGCGCCGGCGCTTCGCCGAGCAGCCGGCACGCGAGCCGCGTCACCGCGACCACGACAGTCGCCGCTTCGTCGCAGCGCGCGAACGCCAACGCATGCCGCCCGAGTTTTCCGCGCACGCGCAGCGGCACGTACGCGCCGTCCGCGAACGTCGTCGGCCAGCGCGCGCGCAACGCGAGCATCCGCTCGACGAGCGCGCGCTTCACCCGCGCGTCGGGCCAGTCGCGCAGGTACGCGGCGACCGGCTCGTCGACCCGCTCGGCCGCCAGCTTCGCAAACGGCACGTCGCGCCGGTTGTCCGGATCGACGAGCGAGTGATCCCATGACTCGGTACCTTGATACAGATCGGGCACGCCCGGCGACGCCATCCGCAACGCCGCCTGCGCGAGACTGTTGACGACGCCGGCCGGCGCGAGCCGCGCGACGAACGCATGCAGGCGATGCACGAAATCGCCCGTGCCGTGCGGCGTCAGGATCGCGCGGACGAACGCCTCGCAAGTGCGCTCGTAGTCCGCGTCCGGCGCGAGCCAGTCCGTGTGCCGTTTCGCCTCGCGCAGCGCCTTCGTCTGCCACCGCACCACGCGCTCCGTGAGCGCCGCGAGTCCGGCCGCATCGTCCGGCGCGAGCCCCGGCGGCCAGCAGCCGACGAGCGTCTGGTACAGCATCGCCTCCGCGGAAGGCCCGGGCGTCCAGGCAAGATCGCGATGTGCGCCGCCGCGCCGAGGCTGGTTCAACGCGGACCAGTCGAGCGACACCGTGCGCCACAGGCCCGGCACTTCGCTCAACACCGCGAGCCGCGCGCGCGCATCTTCGCCACGCTTGTGATCGTGCGTCGCCGTCGCGACGAGCGTATGCGGCACGGTGCGCGCGCGTCTACGGTTGCGTGCATGGAACGCGCCACGCGACAGGCTGAACTCGCCGGCATCGGCGCCGACCTCGTTGCGCGACAGCAGCCGTCCGTAGCGATAGTTGGCCGTGTCCTCGACGCCCTTCGCGGCTAACGGCGCGGTGAGCTGCGCGAACGCGACACGCGCCGCGTGCAGCGCGGCGGCATCCGCGCGCGGCACACGCGTGCCGGGCAGCCCGAGCCAGCCGGCGACGCGATCGAGCGCGTAGCGATCGGACGGATCGATCGCCGCGCACGCCGCGTCGTACGCGCGCGCCAGCACGCGACGATCGGAGGCGGTCGCCTCTTCGCCGAGGGTCGGGTACATCCGGTACACGGGCAGATGCACGGCGAGCTCGCCCAGCACCCGATGGATCGCAATCCTGCTGATGTCGCGCGTCGCGGGTGCGGCGCGGGCGACACGGTGCAACGCCCGCGCGACGCGTTCATGCTCGCCCGCAAGCTGCCGAGTCAGCACGCGCCGCTTGCCGGCCGCGGCTTCCCGAGCGAACGAGCGCGTCGATCCCGACACGGCTGCCCAGTGCGCGGCGAGCGGCGCGGCGCCAGCCGGGTCGTGCAGCAGCGCGGCGACGTCGTTCATGAAGTCGTAGCCGGTCGTGCCGTCGACGCGCCAGTCCTCGCGCAGCGTCTCGCCCGGCGCGAGGATCTTCTCGACGACGACATACGGCCGCTCGTCGCGCTGCGCGGCGAGCCGCGCATGCAGGCGCCGGCAGTACGCGCGCGGGTCGGCGAGGCCGTCGACGTGATCGACGCGCAGGCCGTCGATGAAGCCGGCCGCATGCAGTTCCAAGGGCAGCGCATGCACCGCGTCGAACACCGCGTCGTCTTCGACGCGCACGGCCGCGAGCGTCGCGATGTCGAAGAAGCGCCGCCAGTTCAGTTCGTCGGCGGCCGTGCGCCACCATGCGAGCCGGTAATGCTGGCGTTCGAGCAGCCGGTGCAGGCACGCGCGCGAGCGCGCGCGGCGTGGATCGGCGCCGCGCAGGATCGCGTCGAACGCATGCGGGCCATGGGTGGCGGCATAGTCGCGCAGCGCCGTGTGCGCATCAGCGAGGCGCGCGCTGCCGCGAATCGCCGCGGCAGCGAAACGTTCGGCGAGGGCGTTCAGGTCCGCACGATTGGTGATGCGCAGGATTTCCGCATAAGTGGCGGCGGCGACCGGCAACCTCCTGCCCGGGCATGCGATGAAGAAGCACCCGGCCGAAGGATCGGCGCCCAGCGTGATGTCGCCGGCCGCGAGCGCGTCGCCGTACGGCGCGCCGAGGCAGGGCAGCAGCACCTTGCCGTCGAGAGCCGCATCGGGCGGATGCCAGTCGATGTCGAAGTAGTGCGCGTACGGGCTGGCCGGCCCCCATTCGAGCACGTCGTTCCACCAGCCGTTCGATGCGCCGCCGACGCCCATGTGGTTCGGCACGATATCGACGATCACGCCGAGGCCGCGCGCACGCAGCGCGTCGACGAGGCGGCGGAAGCCGGCTTCGCCGCCGAGTTCCGCGTTGATCGCGCGATGGTCGACGGTGTCGTAGCCGTGCGTCGAGCCGGGCTCGGCCGTCGTGATCGGCGACAGATACAGATGGCTCACGCCGAGTCGCGCGAAATAGTCCGCGTGCGCGGCCGCGTCGTCGAACGTGAAGCCTGCATGCAGTTGCAACCGGAGGGTCGCGCGCGGGGTCATGCGTCGTCCTCCGGTGCGTCGCGCGCGCGCTCGATCGCCGCGATGCGTGTGCGCACGTCGGCGTCGAACAGCGCGTCGACCGTGCGCGGCAGCCGGCGCAGCCAGTTCGGATGGCCGCATGGCGGGCCGGGCAGGTTCGGCTGTTCGGGCAGTGCGAGCAGATCCTCGAGCGGCACGATCGCGAGCGGCGACGGGCTGCGCGCGACGTACGCGAGGACGGCGCCGACGGGCGGCGCATCGGCGGGCGGGATCGGATCGCTCGCCGGTGCGCAGCCCGCGTGCTGCAACGCGCGCCACAGCATCGTGCGGTCGGTGGCACGTTCGGCCCGGGCGGCCGCGAGGTGCGGGGCGGGCGACGGTGTGTCCGGTGCGGAAGGCGCGCCGTGGCTGCCATCCGTGGCCGGCGTATCGTCACGCATGACCGGATCGTTCCGTTCGTCGCGGCCCGAGCCGTGTGCGGCCGCGGCGCGACCGATGTCGTCGCCGACATCGCGTGCACGCGCGACGCGCTGCACGTGGCTGCTCCGGTCCGCCGCGCCTGCATGCTTGGACGCATCGGCATCGGCCACGACCCGCCGCCATTCGAGATCGACACCACGCCACCAGCCGGCCACGGTCGGCAGATCATGCGTCGACGTCATCGCGATCGTGTCGCGATCCCACGCCGACGGCGGCCGAAACGCACGATCGGCTTCACGTTCGAACCACAGCACGCGCATCCCCGCGATACCCTGCGCGCCGAGCCGCTCGCGAAAACCTTCCGGCACCGTGCCGAGATCCTCGCCGATCGCGACCGCGCGATGCCGTGCCGCCTCCAGCGCGACGAGCCGCACGAGATCGTCGAACGGGTAGCGCAGGTACGCGCCGTCGCGCGGCGATCGGCCCTCCGGCACGATCCACATCCGCGCGAAGCCGAGCACGTGATCGATGCGGATCCCGCCCGCATGCGCGAAGGCCGCGCGCAGCAGCTCGACGAACGGCGCGAAGCCGTTGGCGCGCAGCGCGGCGGGCGTCCACGTCGTCACGCCCCATGCCTGGCCGTCCGCATTGAACAGGTCGGGCGGCGCGCCGACCGACACGCCGCGCAGCAACGTCGCGCCGTGCGCCCACGCATCGCTGCCGGCCTGATCGGAGCCGACCGCGAGATCCGCGATCAGCCCGATCGTCATCCCCGCATCGCGCGCCGCATGCTGTGCGTTGCCGAGCGCGTCCGACGCGCACCATTGCAGGAACGTATGGAACGCGATCGTCTCGGCATGCGCATGCGCGAAGGCGTCGACCTCGGACGACGCCGGCGTCCGCCACTGCGCGGGCCATTGCCGCCAGTCCGCGCCGATCCCGTGTTCGATGCAGAACGCCTGCAGCGCGTCGAAGCGCGCATGCGCGTCGAGCGCCGCGCCGCCCGCCGCGCGGAACCGCTCGAATGCGTCGCGCGACGGCTCGCCGTTCGCGCGCCACGCGTCGAAGCACGCGCGCAGCCGGCGCAGCTTCAGCGGCAGCACGTGCGGCCAGTCGATCAGCGGCGTGTCGCCCGCGTTGGCGATGTCCGGCGCCGCACCGCGCGTTCGCCGCACGATGTCGGCCCCCGGCACCGCATCGCAGTCGAGATACGCGACGTTGTGCCAGCGCCGCGACGAAGGCGAATACGGACTGTCGTGTTCGGGCAGCGCCGGATACCCGGCATGCGTCGGACTGGTCGCGACCGCGTGCGCACCGTGCCGCGCCGCGCGCGTGGCGAGGCCGGCGAGCGCGGTGTAGTCGCCCGCGCCGTCGTCGCCCGTGCGGCGCAGGCTGTAAATCTGAGCCGCGATGCCCCAGCGACGCTGCGCGTCCGGCGCGTCGTCGAAGGCATCGAACGGCCGGGCCCGCGGCGGCGCGATCGCAAGGCCGATCCGCTGCTCGCCGATGTCGAGGGCGTGATAACCGGGCAGCGCGAGCGGCGGCAGCGTGCCGTGTTCGCCCGCGCCGGTCACGCGCCCGTCGACGTGTCCGCCCGTTTCGAGTGAAATCCGGAAGCGCGCGCCGGGCGGCGCGACACCGCGCGGCAGCGTGAGCGGCACGCCGGCGTCGCCGGTCACGACGCGCGGCGTCGCGTCGTGCGCGTCGGCGAGCGCCGCCGCGCTGTCGACCCGCTCGATCGGCGTGCCGCACGGCCAGCCGAGTGCATCGACGAGCGCGATGAGCGCGTCGTCGTCCACTCGCCGGGCGATGCCGCCCGCATCGATCCAGTCGGGTTCCAGCCCGGCCGAGCGCGCGAGATCGGCGATCGCGACGTCGGTCGTCATGGCCGCGTATGCCCGTTCGAGCGGTGGCTCAGCGCATCGTGGTTCACCGCGCCGTCGCGCCACGCGATGCAGGTGCGCGCGGGCAGCCGCGCGTCGGCCAGCCGGTCGCGCGCGCGCGGCGGCGTCTCGAACACGATCTTGCCGACCGGCAGCGCGGGCAGCATCGCGTCGTGCGAGCCGGGATTGAACGCGATCGTCAGCGTGCTGCCGTCGCCGAGCCGCCAGCGTGCGACGAGCGCCTCCGCGGCGCTGTCGCCGTTGCAGGCCAGCAGCTCGACGCCGAGCGCGCGGGCGCCCGGCAGGTGCGGCGTCACGAGCGCCGCGCGCACGGTCAGCGCGCTGCGATAGAAGCGCCGCCACGCGTCGGCGTCGGGCCATGCGTCCTCGCCGGCATGGCCGGGCGACGAGCGCACGAAGGTGCCGACGTCGTTCGGATCGGGAATCGCGTCGCGATGCGCGGGATCGGCGAACGCGGGAAACGCGGCGAACTCGCGGCGCCGGCCTTCGCGCACGGCGTCGGCGAGCGCGCCGCGATAGTCGGTGAAGAACTGGAACGGCTGCGTGCTGCCGTCTTCCTCGCCCATGAACAGCAGCGGAATTTGCGGCGCGAGCAGCATCAGGGCGGTGGCGGCGCGCACCGCGTCGTCGTTCGCGAGCGCGCGCAGCCGTTCGCCGAACGCGCGGTTGCCGATCTGATCGTGATTCTGCAGGAACGTGACGAACGCGGTCGGCGGCAGATGCGCGCTCGACTCGCCGCGCGGCGCGCCGCCGTGCAGCGGCGATGGCTCGCCCTGGTACGCGAACCCTTCGCCGAGCGTGCGCGCGAGATGGCGCAGCGGCGCATCGGCGTACGCGCGGTAATAGCCGTCGCGCTCGCCGGTCAGCAGCACGTGCGCGCTGTTGTGGAAATCGTCGTTCCACTGCGCGTCGAAGCCGTCGGGCCCGAGCAGGCTCGCCGCATTGCGTTCGTTCTCGAGCACCAGGTGCACGTGACGCGCGTCACCCGCATACGCGCGCACGCGGCGCGCGAGCGTGAGCAGCCATGCGTCGTCGTCGATCGCATGCGCGGCGTCGATGCGCAGGCCGTCGAAACGGAATTCGTCGAGCCAGTACAGCGCGTTGTCGATGAAGAACGCGCTCGTCTGCGCGCGCGAGAAGTCGATCGCGGGCCCCCATGCGGTCTGCCGGTCCGTGCGGAAGAATTCCGGCGCATAGCGCGGCAGCAGATTGCCCTCAGGGCCGAAATGGTTGTACACGACGTCGAGCAACACCTGGAGCCCGAGCCCGTGCGCCGCGTCGACGAGCGCCTTCAGTTCCTCGGGCCGTCCGTACGACGCGTCGGGCGCGAACGGCAGCACGCCGTCGTACCCCCAGTTGCGCGTACCGGGAAACGCGTTGACGGGCATCAGCTCGATCGCGGTCACGCCGAGCGCGGCGATCTCCCGCAGGCGCCGCTCGACGTTCGCATAGCCGCCGCACGCGCCGACGTGCAGTTCGTACAGCACCGTCTCGTGCCACGGGCGGCCGCGCCACGCGTCGTTGCGCCAGCGGTACGCGGCGGGATCGACGACCTGGCTCGGGCCATGCACGCCATCGGGCTGAAAGCGCGACGCGGGATCGGGCACGGCGAGGCCGTCGTCGAGCAGGAAGCGGTAAAGCGTGCCGGGGCCATACGGCGCGATGGCCTCGAACCAGCCGTCGCCGGCGGCCGGCATCGGGATTCGCTGCTCGCCATGCAGTTCGACCGTGGCCGTGCGGCTCGCGGGCGCCCACAGGCGAAAGCGCGTGTGCGTAGCGTCGATGCAGGTCGCGCCGAACGACGACGCGAACGCGTGCGTGCCGGGCGGAGGGGCGGTACGTGACGTCATGGCGGTACCTCACGAGGGCGGGGATGGCGGCACGGCCGCGACCGCGATCACGGCGGCGTGCGCGGCGACGTCGAGGCCGGCCTCCGGCCACGAGCGCGGGCCGGCGTCGGGTGTCGCGGTGTCGAGCAGCACGCGGTAGTCGAGCACCGGCGCGGGCAGCTTGAACGTAATGGCATGGGTCGACGCATTCAGCATCACGAGCAACGCCTCGGTGCGCCCGGTGCGGCCCGTGCCGACCCGACGCATCGTCAGCGCGCGGCGCTCGCCGTCCTCCCACGCAGGCACGCTCATCGCGCCGCCGCGTTCGTCGAACCAGTCGATCTCGTGCATCCCGGGCGCGCCGTCGCGGTCGCCCGACGGATAGCGCGGCGCGGACATCACCGGATACATGCGCCGCAGCGCGGCGAGCCGCGACACGAAGCGCATCATCTGCTCGCCTTCGTCGCTGCGTGCAAGGTCCCAGTCGAGCCACGACAGTTCGTTATCCTGGCAATACGCATTGTTGTTGCCATGCTGCGTGCGGCCGAATTCGTCGCCGGCGACGATCATCGGCGTGCCGAGCGCGGTGAACAGCGTCGCGAGCATCGAGCGCGCGACGCGCGCGCGCAAGTCGCGGATCGACGCGTCGTCGGTCGCGCCTTCGACGCCCCAGTTCGCGCTGCAGTTGTCGTCGCGGCCGTCGCGGTTGTCCTCGCCGTTCGCGTCGTTGTGCTTGTGCGCATACGACACGAGATCGGCGAGCGTGAAGCCGTCGTGCGCGGTGACGAAGTTCACCGACGCCCACGTATGGCGCCGTTGATGATTGAACAGGTCGGCCGAGCCCGCGAGGCGCGCGGCGAGTTCGGGGCGCTGCCTGGCATCGCCGCGCCAGAAGCGTCGCACGGTGTCGCGAAAGCGGTCGTTCCATTCGGCGAAGCCGGGTGGGTGGCGGCCGAGCTGATAGCCGCCGGGCCCGAGGTCCCACGGTTCGGTGATCAGCTTGCGCTGCGCGAGCACCGGGTCCTGCCGCAGCGCATCGAAGAACCCCGCGCCCGGCTCGAAGCCGTGATCCTCGCGGCCGAGCGTCACGCCGAGATCGAAACGGAAGCCGTCGATATTGAACGCGGTGGCCCAGTAGCGCAGCGAGTCCATCACCATCTGCACGACGCGCGGGTGCGACATGTTCAAGGTATTGCCGCAGCCGGTCTCGTCGACGTGGTAACGCGGGTCGTCCGGCCGCAGCCGGTAGTAGCTCGCGTTGTCGAGGCCGCGCCACGACAGCGTCGGGCCGAGCTCGTTGCCTTCGCACGTGTGGTTGTAGACGACGTCGAGCACGACCTCGATGCCGGCCGCATGCAGCTGCCGGATCGCGATGCGCATTTCGTCGAGCCGCCGCGTCGACAGATACGACGGCTCCGGCGCGAAGAACGCGGCCGTGTCGTAGCCCCAGTAGTTGCGCAGCCCGCGGTTCACGAGCGCGCGCTGTTGCAGGAACGCGTGCACGGGCAGCAGCTCCACCGTGGTCACGCCGATCGACAGCAGGTGATCGATGAACGCCGGATGCGCGAGCGACGCGAAGGTGCCGCGTTCCGGCGCACGCAGCCCGGCGCGCCGCATCGACGCGCCGCGCACGTGGGCCTCGTAGATCACGGTGCTGCGCCACGGCACGTCCGGGCGCCGGTCGGTGCGCCAGTCGAATGCCTCGTCGACGACCACGGCCTTCGGCATCGCGGGCGCCGAGTCGCGGCGGTCCATCGACAGGTCCGCGCGGTTCGAATGCACGCGATAGCCGAACAGCGCGTCGGACCAGCGGAAATGACCGACCAGCTTGCGTGCGTACGGGTCGAGCAGCAGCTTGGTCGGATTGAAGCGATGGCCATGCTGCGGCTGGTACGGCCCGTCCGCGCGAAAGCCGTACACGGTGCCCGGATGCGCATTCGGCAGGTAGCCGTGCCACACCTCGTCGGTGCATTCGGGCAGGTCGAGCCGCGCGAGTTCCTTGCGGCCGGTCGGATCGAACACGCACAGCTGGATGCGCTGCGCATGCGCGGAAAACACCGCGAAGTTGGTGCCGAGACCGTCCCAGGTCGCACCGAGCGGATAGGCGCGGCCGGGATCGAGTCGGGATGGCAAGGCGGTCGGCATGGGGTGGGTCTCCGTGTCGAGGTCGCCGGGTGTCAGGCCGGACTCAGCCATACGGTCGCGAGCGGCGGCAGGCGCAACGCGGCCGACCACGATTCGCCGTGCGCGGGCACGGCTTCCGCCCATACGGCGCCGTCGTTGCCGGCATTGGTGCCGCCGTACACGGCCGCATCGGTGTTCATCAGTTCGCGCCACTGGCCGGGCGCGGGCAGGCCGATGCGATAGCCGGCGCGCGGCACCGGCGTGAAGTTGCTGACCGCGACGACGAGGCGTCCGACGTCGTCACGGCGCGCGAACGCGAATACGCTGTTGTCGCGATCGTCGCCGATCAGCCACGCGAAGCCTTCCGCGTGGCAGTCGAGCGCATGCAGCGCCGGTTCGGTTGCGTACACGCGGTTCAGGTCGCGCACGAGCCGTTGCACGCCGCGGTGCGCGGGCGCGTCGAGCAGGTCCCAGTGCGGCGTCGCGTCGTGCGCGAACTCGGCCCATTGCGCGAATTCGCTGCCCATGAACAGCAGCTTCTTGCCGGGATGCGCCCACATGAAGCCGAAGTACGCGCGCAGCGTGGCGAGCCGCTGCCACGCGTCGCCGGGCATCTTCGCGGCGAGCGAGCCCTTGCCGTGCACGACTTCGTCGTGCGACAGCGGCAGCACGAAGCGCTCGGAGAACGCATAGACGAGCCCGAACGTCATCCGGTCGTGGTGATAGCGGCGATGGATCGGATCCTCGCGCAGATACGCGAGCGTGTCGTGCATCCAGCCCATGTTCCACTTGAAGTCGAAGCCGAGCCCGCCGTCGCCGGTCGACGCGGTGACACCCG
Organism: Burkholderia sp. RF4-BP95; assembly: GCF_001521985.1. NCBI lineage: Bacteria > Pseudomonadati > Pseudomonadota > Betaproteobacteria > Burkholderiales > Burkholderiaceae > Burkholderia > Burkholderia sp. RF4-BP95. The sequence goes on from NZ_LOSX01000090.1 coordinate 138,721, forward strand.
GCCACGCGGTCGATTCCTCCGCGAAGGTGACGACGCCCTGCGGCGCGAGCGCGCCGTGCAGCGTGTCGTTCAGCGTGCGCAGGAACGCGACGGATTCGAGATTCTCGCGTCCGCCGTGCACGTTCGGCACCCATTCGCCTTCCTTGCGCGAATAGTCGCGGTACAGCATCGACGCGACGGCGTCGACGCGGATTCCGTCGACGTGATAGCGCCGTGCCCACGCGAGCGCCGACGCGACGAGGAACGCGCCGACCTCGTTGCGCCCAAGGTTGAACACGCAGGTGTTCCAGTCGGGATGTATGCCTTCGCGCGGATCGGCGTGCTCGTACAGCGCGCTGCCGTCGAATTGCGCGAGACCGTGCGGGTCGTTCGGGAAGTGCGCGGGCACCCAGTCGACGATCACGCCGATGCCGGCCGCATGCGCGCGGTCGACGAAGCGCGCGAAGCCGTCGACCGGCCCGAAGCGCGCGGACGGCGCGAACTGCGCGAGCGGCTGGTAGCCCCACGAGCCGCCGAACGGATACTCGGAAATCGGCATGAATTCGACGTGCGTGAAGCCCATGCCGTGCACGTACGGGATCAGCCGCTCGGCGAGCTCGTCCCAGGTCGCGCTGCGGTCCATTTCCTCGGGCACGCGCTGCCACGATTCCGCGTGCACCTCGTAGATCGACCACGGGATGCGGAAGCGGCGGTCCGCGTGCGGCCGCGCGTGCAGCCAGCCGTCGTCGTGCCACGCGAACGCGTCGAGCGCCGCCGTGTCGGCGACGATGGACGCGGTGCGCGGCGGCGCCTCGGTCGCGCGCGCGCACGGATCGGCCTTGTGCGGCAGCACGCGTCCGTCGCTCGCGCACAGCTCGTATTTGTAGTGCTCGCCGGCGCCGATGCCCGGCACGAACAGCTCCCAGACGCCCCACGGCCGCCGCAGCCGCATCGGATGCCGACGGCCGTCCCATGTGTTGAAGTCGCCGACCACCGACACGCGTCGCGCGTTCGGCGCCCATACCGCGAAGCGCACGCCGTCGACGCCGTCGATGCGCGCGGGCGTCGCGCCGAGGCAGTCGAGCACGGCGGCCGGGTCGCCGGCCGCGAAACGCGCGAGCGCCGCGTCGTCGAGCAGCATGCCGAACGCATAGGCGTCGTCGGTCACCTGGCGCGTGTCGGGCCAGTCGATCGCGAGCCGGTAATGGCCGTCGTGCGCGAGCGTCCCCGCGAAACAGCCGGCGTCGTTGACGCACGCGAGCGTGCCGAGTTCGTCGCCGTCGGGCGTCACCGCACGCACGCGCCGCGCGCCGGGCAGCAACGCACGCACGACGATCCGCCCGGCATCCCCGTGCGGGCCGAGGCACGCGAACGGGTCGGGGTGTCGGCCGGCGAGCAGCGCATCGATATCGCGGCGATCGAACAGCGTGTCGGTCATCGGGTGCCTCCATTGTCGGGTGTGCGGTCCGCGTCGAGCAGGCGTTCGACGAGCGCGGCGAGCCCGCCGACCGGCACGCCGAGCCAGTCGGGGCGGTTCGCGGCCTCGTAGCAGAGTTCGTACGACGCCTTGTCGATCAGGAACAGCGCGAGCAGGCGATCGGCGTAGCGCGGGTCGACGAAGCGTTCGGGCGCCTGGTCGGCGGCCGCGCGATAGCATTCGACGAAGCGGTCGGCGGCGGCCTGCCCGAAGCGGTCGAACAGCGCACGCTTGCGGCCGGCCGCCTGCGGCGGCGCCTTTTCGATCGCGAACTGAGCGGTCGCGCTCACGTACGACAGCGAGCGCAGGAAGCCGGCCACGTCGCGCAGCGGATGCGACTTCGCGCGGCGCCGCTCGAGCGGCCGCGCGGGCTCGCCTTCGAAGTCGATCAGCAGCGCGTCGCCCTGCACGTCGAGCACCTGACCGAGATGGAAATCGCCGTGAATCCGCGTGCATTGCGCGTCGAGCGTGCGCGGCACCAGTTCGCCGAGCGCCTGCACGGTCGCGTCGCGCGACGCGAGCAGCGTGTCGGCGGCGGCGCGCATGGCCGGATCGAGCGCATCGAGCCGCGTGGCCAGCACGTCGAGCGCGTGCCGGAACGACGCGATCGCGTCGAGGCACCAGCCGTCGACGTGTTCGGGCGTCGCGCGCTCCGGCGTGAAGGCCGGGTCGTCGGACGGCTGCGCGAGCGCGACGTGCAGCTGGCCCAGCCGCGTGCCGACGATGCCCGCGAACGCCGCGTAGCCGAGCAGCGCGTCCGGTTCCTCGTCCGGCTCGGCCGCTTCGCCGTCGGCGACGGCGGGCAGCGCGAGCTCGTCGACCGCGCGTTTCAGGAAGTCGAACGAACGCGTCCACGCGTCGCCCTGGTTGTCGACGTAGCGCTGCAGGATCGCGACCGTATGCGGCGAGCCGTCCGGATCGACGTGCACGACTTCGCCGGCGAGCGTCGCGGTGTTCGCATAGCCGATCCGCGTCAGGTGGCGGCTCATCTCCGCTTCCGGATGGATGCCGTGCGCGACCTTGCGCACGAGCTTCAGCACGATCTCGTCGCCGATCACGAGCGAGCTGTTGCTCTGCTCGGCCGCGAGCCAGCGCACCTCGGCATCGTCGCCGGGGTCGAGCGCGGCGAGCGCATGTTCGGGCAGGAAGTCGAGGCGGCCGCCGTCGGACGTCGGCACCGTCGCGCCGTCGCGCAGCTTGCGCAGCATCCCGCGCGCGAACGCGGGCAGCGCGAACGCGTCGGTCAGGTAGCCGACCGTGTGGCCGCGCCGCACGCGCGCGAGCGCGAGCTGCGCGAACAGCGGATGCGACGTCTCGCCGCCCCACGCGGCGGCCAGCGGCACGACGTAGCGCTCGACGCCGCCGTCGCTCGCGGACACCCATGCCTCCGCATACTGGAACGGTTCGTCCGGCATCGGCGTGACGACATTCAGCCACGCATCGCCAATCTTGCGGTCCTTCGACGCGAACCAGCGCCGCCGCGCGAGCCACGACGCGAGCGCATCGTGCGCGAGCGTATGCAGCTGCCCGACGTCGGGCCGCACGTCGCCGCGCCGCATCACGATCGTCACGTACTCGGGCAGCGGCTCCGCGTGCGGCTGCCGCCACGACGGCTCGCGGCCGTGCTCGGACAGCACGAACCACAGGAACCCGTACGGCGGAAAGGTGAGCAAGTAAGTGAGCTGCCCGATCGGCGGAAACGCCGAGTCCGACGTCATCTCGATCGGCACGCGGCCCGCGAATTCGGACAGGTCGAGTTCGACCGCCTGCGACGAGCGCGACAGGTTCGCGACGCACAGCACCGTCTCGTGGCCTTCGAGTTCGCGCAGGTACGCGAGCACCTTGCGGTTCTCCGGCCGCAGGAAGCGGATCGTGCCGCGTCCGAACGATTGCGTCGCGCGGCGCGTGGACAGGATGCGGCGCGTCCAGTTCAGCAGCGAATGCGGGTCGCGCGTCTGCGCCTCGACGTTGACCGCGTCATAGCCGTACAGCGAGCCCATCACGGGCGGCAGCACCAGCAGTTCCGGGTCCGCGCGCGAGAAGCCGCCGTTGCGGTCCGACGACCATTGCATCGGCGTGCGCACGCCGTCGCGGTCGCCGAGGTGGATGTTGTCGCCCATCCCGAGTTCGTCGCCGTAATAGATCACCGGCGTGCCGGGCATCGACAGCAGCAGCGAGTTGATCAGCTCGATGCGGCGGCGGTCGCGCTCCATCAGCGGTGCGAGGCGGCGCCGGATGCCGAGGTTGATCCGCGCGCGCCGGTCGGACGCGTAGGTCTGCCAAAGAAGGTCGCGCTCGGAATCGGTCACCATCTCGAGCGTCAGCTCGTCGTGATTGCGCAGGAACACGGCCCACTGGTTGCTCGGCGCGAGCGCCGGCGTCTGCCGCATGATGTCGACGATCGGGAAGCGGTCCTCGCTCGCGATCGACATGTAGATGCGCGGCATCAGCGGGAAGTGGAACGCCATGTGGCATTCGTCCTCGCGGCCGAAGTATTCCTGCACGTCCTCCGGCCACTGGTTCGCTTCCGCGAGCAGCATGCGGTTCGGATACTCGGCATCGATCGTCGCGCGGATGCGCTTCAGGATCGCGTGCGTCTCCGGCAGGTTCTCGTTGTTGGTGCCTTCGCGCTCGACCAGGTACGGCACCGCATCGAGCCGCAGCCCGTCGATGCCGAGATCGAGCCAGAAGCGCATCACCTGGAGCACCTCGCGCACGACGGCCGGATTGTCGAAGTTCAGGTCCGGCTGGTGCGAGTAGAAGCGGTGCCAGTAATACTGGCCGGCGATCGGGTCGTGCGTCCAGTTCGACGTTTCGGTATCCAGAAAGATGATCCGCGTACCGGCGTATTTCGTGTCGGTGTCGGACCACACGTAGTAGTCGCGATGCATCGAGCCGGGCTTCGCGCGCCGCGCGCGCTGGAACCACGGATGCTGGTCCGACGTGTGGTTGATCACCAGTTCGGTGATCACGCGGATCCCGCGCGCGTGTGCTTCGCGGATGAAGCGCCGCACGTCGGCCAGCGTGCCGTAGTCGGGATGCACGTCGCGATAATCCGCGATGTCGTAGCCGTCGTCGCGGCGCGGCGACGGGTAGAACGGCAGCAGCCAGATCGTGTCGACGCCCAGCTCGGCGATGTAGCCGAGCTTCATGATCAGGCCGGGGAAGTCGCCGATCCCGTCGTTGTTCGAGTCGTAGAACGACTTCACGTGCACCTGATAGATGATCGCGTCCTTGTACCACAGCGGATCGTCCGCGCAGAGCGCGGGCGCGCGGCGTCGCGACCGGCGCCGGCGCGGCGTGCCGGCTGGTGCGAGCGACGGGAATTGCGCGCGGCGCACGTCGTCGAGGGAGTCTTCGCGTTTCATCATGCGTGTGCTCCGGAAGGGTGTCGGGCGTCGCCCGGCTCGGGCGCCGCCGCTCGCGCGGCGCCGGGGGACGGCGAGAGCCGCCAGATCGCATACGGCCGCACGTGCGGGTCGAGCGACACGTACTGGCGATGCCCGCGCCAGGTTTCGGCATGCGCGGCGTCCTGTTCGAGCGCGTCGAGCGGTTCGCCGTCGACGAGCCCGAAGCCGCGCCACAGCGACGCATCGAGCGTGAAATTCGCGGCCTGCGGATGCCACGGGTCGAGGCTGATCGCGACCGCGACGACGCTGTCGTGCGCGGGCGTCGCCTTCACGAACACGAGCACCTGGTCGTTGTCCGCGTCGGCGAACGTGAGGCCGAGGTGGGTCTGCAGCGCCGGATGCTCGCGCCGCGCCCGGTTCAGACGTGCGATTTCGGTGCCGATGTGCGCGGCCTTGTTCCAGTCGCGCGCGCGCAGTTCGTATTTCTCCGCATCCGCGTATTCCTCGCTGTCGGGCAGCGGCGCCGATTCGCCGATCTCGAAGCCCGAATACAGGCCCCACGACCCGGCGAGCGTCGCCGCGAGCGCGGCGCGGATCACGAACTGCGAGCGCGGCGCGTTCTGCAGGTGGCGCGGATTGATGTCGGGCGTGTTCACGAAGAAGTTCGGCCGGAAGAACTCGCGGGGCGGGCCGGCCGTCAGCTCGGTCAGGTAATCGATGAACTCGCGCTTCGTCTCGCGCCACGTGAAATACGTGTACGACTGCGAGAAGCCGACCTTCGCGAGCCGGTACATCATGCCCGGCCGCGTGAACGCCTCCGACAGGAACACGACGTCCGGATGCTTGCCGCGCACGTCGGCGATCATCCATGCCCAGAACGGCAGCGGCTTCGTGTGCGGATTGTCGACGCGGAAAATCCGCACGCCCGCGTCGACCCAGAACAGCACCGCGTCGCGCAGCGCGAGCCATAGGTCGGGCTGCGCATCCGGTGCGTAGAAGTCGGGATTCACGATGTCCTGGTAGCGCTTCGGCGGATTTTCCGCGAAGCGCAGCGAGCCGTCGGGCCGCCATGCGAACCAGCCCGGATGCGCGGCGAGCCACGGATGGTCGGGCGAGCACTGGATCGCGAAGTCCAGCGCGATCTCGAGCCCTTGCGCGCGCGCCGCATCGACCAGCGTGCGGAACGACGCGAGCGTGCCGAGCTGCGGATGCACGGCCGTGTGGCCGCCGTCGGGCGAGCCGATCGCGTACGGGCTGCCGACGTCGTCCGGGCCGGCCTTCAGCGTGTTGTTGCGGCCCTTGCGCGCGGTCGTGCCGATCGGATGGATCGGCGGGAAATACAGCACGTCGAAGCCCATGTCGCGGATGCGCGGCAACTGCGCGATCACGTCGTCGAACGTGCCGTGCCGGTGCGGATCGTTGCTCGCCGAGCGCGGGAACATCTCGTACCAGCTCGAGAAGCGCGCGGCGCGGCGCTCGACCTCGACCGGATAGACGGTCTTGTCGTGCGTGGCGAACGGGCGGTAGCGCAGCGCCGCGTACGCGTCGGCGAGCGCGGGGTCGCCGATCAGTGCAAGCCGGTGTTCGTGCGACGCGTCCTTGAAGTCGGCTGCCAGCTGCTCCATCTGCCGGACCGCGCGCGGATCGGCGGGCGCGGCGCGCTTCAGCGCGGTCGCGAGCAGCAGCTCCGCCTCGCGCATTTCCAGCGTCACGTCCTGGCCGGCCGCGTGTTTCTTCGCGATGTCGGTGGCGAGCGACGCCCAGTCGTCGCGCCACGCGATCACGCGGAACGCATGGCGGCCGAGCCGGTCGAGCGCGATGCGCGCGTGCCAGCGATCGTTCGGCTCCGCGACGAACGGCACTTCGCGCCAGTCGTCCTCGTCGTCCGCGCGCCATTGCAGCGCGGCCGCGAGATGCGCGTGACCGTCGGAGAAGATCGATGCGTGCACAACCAGCGTTTCGCCGATCACGCGCTTGATCGCGAAGCGGCCGCCGTCCACGGCCGGCTCGACGCGCTCGATCGCGATCCGGTCGGCCGCGAGCGCGGCGGACAGCGCGGTGCGCTCGTCGGCGGCATCGGCGCGCGTGGTCGCGGGCGGCGCGTGCGACGCGTCGAGCAACGCATGACCGCCGGGTTCGAGCGTGAAGGCGGGCAGCGCGACGAGCGCGTGCCGATGCGGTCCGTCCGGTGTCGCGACGTGCGTGAAGCCGCCCGGCACGCCGGGCAGGATCGCGGCGGGATCGACCGGCGCTTCGGCATCGAGATCGGGATTCAGCACGATCAGCAGCGCCGCGTCGTCGTGCTCGAGCGACGGGCCGGTGCCGCGCAACAGCGCGGTCGCGGCTGCGCCGGGCGCACTCAGTTGCGCGATTTCGCCGCGCTCGGCCGCGAGCGGCGTCGCACGGCGCCATGCGTTCGCGTCGGCGATCGCGCCGGACAGGTCGAAGCGCGCATCGTCGAAGGCGGCGCGATAGCGCGTGGCGTCCGCATCGCGCGCCATCAGCGGCAGCGTGACGCCGTGCTCGAAGCCCATCGGCACGAGCCAGCCGGTGCCGAGCGCCGCCGCGGTCCACAACGCGCGGCGATACGCGCGGGCGAGCGTCTCGTCCGGCGCGTCGTGCCAGTCGTCGGCGAGACGCGGGCCGTCGTAGGCGTCGGGAAACGCGATCGGCGAGCCGATGCGCCGCAGCAGCCGGTGTTCGTCCGCGAACCACGGCGAGCGCAGATCCCACCAGCGTGCCGACGAGAACACCGCGTCGAAGCCGGCCGCCTCGAATTGCGCGAGCGCGTCGCGCGCATGGCCGGGCACGCCGGCCAGCACGGCGACGTCCGGGCGCGCGCGACGCAGCACCGCGCGCCAGCCGGGCCACCACGCGGCCGGCAGATGATGCGGCGCGTCGATCAGGAAGCCGGCCGCGCCGGCGTCCGCGAACGCGGCGAGATGCGCGCACCACCATGCGGCGAGCGCGTCGTGTGCCGCGTCCTCGCCGACCTGTGCATGCGCGACGTCGAGTTCATGCGCGGCGCGACGCGGATCGATCAGCGCGTCGTCGTGCGAGCGCTCGACGTACCAGTCCGGATGCTCGGCGCGCAGCGGGTTGTCGCGCGCGATGCGGTCCGGTATCACTTCGAGCATCACGCGCAACCCGTGACCGTGCGCGATCTGCGCGAGCCGCGAGAACGTCTCGAGCGCGCCGGCGCGCGTCGCGAACGTCGCGGCCGGCCGGTGGAAGTCGGCGACGTGACGCGGAAAACCCGCGACGCTGGCGGCCCAGAAGCCGCCGATCAGCACGTGATCGAAGCCCATGCCCGCGATGTGGGCGAAGGTGTCGGGCCATACGTCGAGCGGACCGACGAGGCGGGCGTCGCAAAAGTAGAGGTGTGGGGCGAAGGGTGGCGTGACGTTCATGGAATGGCGTGAGCGGGCGGCGGCGAACGGTAACGGCCGTGCGCCGCAACCCGCGTGCCTGCGGCGCGGCGCCCCGCGCGGCAACGTGCGTGCGGGACGCCGGATGCGGAACCCCTGTCGTTTTTACATGAGCGCTGTACGGTCGCTGCATCGCGCGCCGGGTGGCGCCGGCGCGTTCGGCGCCGTCACATGCGCGGAATCGAGCGGATGTCCGAACGGTCGCCGGTGGCCGGATCGGCGTCTGCTTCGGGAAGCGGCGCTCCGGGGTCGTAACGCACCGGCGTCCCGCGCTCGATCCGGTGCGCGAACGGCGGCGGAGGATCGACGTCGTCGCCGAAGCGCGCCCGCACGAATGCGCGCAGCAGCGCGGTTCGCCCATCGGGCGCGCGCGCCGCGCAGGTCGACGGGCCGTCGATGAAGCTTGCGTCGCATTCGACGCCGTCGCCGCGCCGTGCGATCCGCAGGTCGCCGACGCGATCGAGCACCGCTCCCGCGTCGGCCCACGACGCCGACGGCGCGAAACGCGCGTCGAGGCGCCGCAACGCGTCGCACGCGGCGGTCACGATCAGTTGCGGATCCACGGCCGTGAAGCACAGCGTGTCTTCGTCGTCCGCGCACAACGCGCGCGCGCACCAATAGTCGAGGGCCGTTCCGGCGAGTTCGTCGGTTCGCATGGGCACGCTCCGTCAGGGTTCGTCAACGCGGTGGGGCGTGGGCGCAAGCGGCGTGCCAGGCTAGGGCCTGTTCACGCTAATAACGGGCTTGCGAACGTGCCTTGCCGGTCGTAGTGCAAGGAGCACGGAGCGCCGTTTGGCCGAGCCAAACAAGCGACGTGCGACGCCGCAATGCGGCCGGCAAGGCTCGTTCCCCTGTTCCGAAAAAATTCATTCGTGGGGCTGGCCCCCAGAAGGGCCGATCGCTGCGTCATGCTCCTTGCGAATACGTCGAGAATTCGCTTCGTCGCATTCCTTGCGCTCGGCCCTTCTGGGAGCCAGCGCAAGCCCGTTATTAGCGTGAACAGGCCCTAGGACGTCAAGCGCATTCGCGCGACGAGCGGGTAATGATCCGATGCGTGCCGGGCCAGCATGCTGCGATGCACGTTCACGTCGACCAGCAATTCGCCCGGATGAATCCAGATGCGGTCGAGCGAGAACACCGGGCACAGCGTCGGGAACGTGCGCGGCGCCGGCGCGCGGCGAAACCGCGTGACCAGCGTCTGCAGCGCGCGGCCGCGCACGAACCATTCGTTGATGTCGCCCATCAGGATCACCGGCATCGCGCCGGTGTCGAACGCGGCGAGCAGCCGCTGCACCTGCGCGCTGCGTTCGTTCGCCGACAGCCCGAGATGGGTCGCGACCACGCGCAGCGTGCCCGCGCCGCAGTCGATGTCCGCATCGAGCGCGCCACGCGGTTCGCGCTGGTGGAACGACAGGTCGAGCGTGCGCGCCGCGCGGATCGGGCAGCGCGACAGCACGGCGTTGCCGTAGCGGCGCTCCGGCGTATCGATGGTCGGACCGGCCGCCGCGTGCATGCCGGTCGCGTCGCGCAGGTGCGCGAGCACGTCGGGCGCGCGCGACCCGCCGAGCGGCACCTCCTGCAGCGCGATCACGTCCGCGTCGAGTTCGTGGATGACTGCCGCGATCCGGTCGGCCGCGCGCGCGGGCCATGCGCCGTAGCCGCCGCGGATGTTGTACGTCGCGATCCGCAGGTCGCGCCCGCCGGGCGCGGCGGCGGGCGAGGCGTCCGACGTGACGATGTCCGGCGGCGGGGCGGGCTGCCGGCTCAGCGCCATCGCCGCAGCACCCTGACGAGCAGCACCGACACGCCGACCAACGCGACGCCGATCGCCGCGAGCCACGCGAACGCGCGGGGCCCGGGATGGCTGAACGCGGCGGTCAGCTGGTGCGCGAACGTGACGGTCAGCACGATGCCGGGCAGCATGCCGATCGCGGTGCCGACCAGGAAGTCGCGCAGGCCGATGTGCGATGCGCCGGCAACCAGGTTCACGATCGTAAACGGCGCGACCGGCAGCAGCCGCAGCACGGCCATCGCGACCACGCCGCGCCGGCCGATGTGTTCGCTGAGCCGGTTCGCGCGGGCGCCGGCGAGCCGGCGCACCGCGTCGCGTCCGAGCCAGCGGCCGATTCCGTAGGTCACGGCGGCGGCCGCCATCGTGCCGGCGGACGCATACGCGAAACCCGGCCACGCGCCGAACACGAGGCCTGTGACGGTGATCAGCAGCGTGATCGGCACCGACAGCGTCGCCGCGACCACGTAGCCGGTCAGCAGCAGCGCGGGTGCGCCCGGCAGTTGCGCGGCGTGGGCGGCCGCATGTGCGAGCGACGCGACGTTCAGCGCCTTGCCGAGCGGCGAGAAGCGCCACGCGAGCGCGAGTGCGGCGATCAGCAGCACGGCCGCGCCGAGCACGAAAAAGCGCGCGGTCAGCGAGCGGTGCTGTTCGCGCGGCACGAACTCGCGGACGAACCGGTCCGGCTCGATCGGCTGTTCGGGGTCGAGCCGCGCGCTGACCGGCACCAGCGCGTCGAGCTGCGGCGCCACGGCCGGGTCGAGCGTGCGCAGCGTGCGGCCCGGTTTCGCGCGCAACAGGTCGAGCGCGGCGTTCGGCCGGCCGGCTTCCGCGAACGCGGCGGCCACTGCCGCCGGCGTCGTGCCGAGATGTTCGGCCAGCAGGCGGTCGCGCAGCCCGGCGATCGCGGCACGGATGCGCGTCTCGCCGGCCGCGACGAGCGCGATGCAGCATTCGGTGTCGAGCACCATCGACCGGTTGTTGAGGTTCGCACTGCCGATCACGATGCATTCGTCGTCGACGATCTGGATCTTGCTGTGCACGTTCACGCACGTATCGCCGAGGCCGTCGACATGCGGATACAGCAGCCGGTAGCGGTCGAAGCGGTCGGCGGCTTGGAGCGTCGCGTGCAGCCGCGCGCGCAGCACGCCCATCGTCGCTTCCTGCAGCCAGCCGCTCTGCACGCGCGGCGCGACGACCGTCACGTCCGGCCCGTGCGCGTCGGCCAGCCGCGCGGACAGCGTCTCGCGCACCACCGTCGCCGTGAAATACTGGTTTTCGATGTACAGGTGGCGGCGCGCGGCGCGGATCGTATCCTCGACCAGCGCGCGCACCTGCCGCACGGGCTCGCGACCGCGGTGGCCCGGCGCCGTATACGCGATGCCGAGCCGCACGTTGCGCATGTCGACGCGCGCGCCGGGCGGCCACGGATCGACGTCTTCGTCACGCTCGAGATGCCGCTGCGCGCGGATCGCGATCGGACGCCCGCAAGCATTGAGCCAGCGCGAGCGTGCCTGCTCGCCGATCGCGGCGGCCGCGTCGCCGTCGAACATCGCCTGCACGTCGTGAAACGGCCCGTACGGCATCCCGCGAGCATCGCGACGACGCGGGTCGTCGGCCGCGTGCGCGGGCGTATCCCAGCGTTCGCGCGTCAGGTCGAGCCCGCCGACGAACGCGAGCCGGTCGTCGATCACGACGAGCTTCTGGTGATGCGACGCGCCGCGCGGATGCGTGTCGTCGAGCCGGAAGCGGATGCCGCGGTGCGCACGCCACGCGGCGCGATAGACGGGGGGCCAGTCGCGCTCCAGCGCGTAGATCATCGCGAAGTCCCACGCGAGCACGTAGATGCGCAGGTTGTGCCGCGCGGCCGCAAGCGCGTGCAGGAATGCGGCGAGCGTGCCGGGCAGGCCGTCGCCGGCGTCGGCGGGCGACAGATGCATCTGGCTGTCGACGTCCCAGCCGACGATGAAGACGGTGTGGCGCGCCCGCCGCAGCGCGGCGCGCAGCGTCGCGAAATATGCGTCGCCGTCCACCAGCATCGCGAAGCGGTCCGCATCGCGGATCGTGTCGCAGTTGCGACCGCATTCGAGCAGCCCGTGTCTTGCCGGCTCGTCCGTGTGCGAGGGGGCGGCAACCGCGTCGTCGGGGCCTGCCGTCGCGAATGCGGTGCGCGGCATGCGGTCCGGCACGATCATCGGGCATCGACGTCCGGGTCGCCGTCGATGCGTTGCAGCAGCGCGTCGCAACGCGCGCGCAGCGCCAGCAGTTCCGGCGAATCGGCGTCGATCCGGATGCGTTCGCCGCTGTCGGGATCGCCGTAAGCGGCCGCGATCTCGTAGATGCCTTGCGCGATCGTGGTGGACGCGTTCGCGATCCGGATCCGGTCGAGCCAGCCGCATTCGGCGTGACGGCACGCGAGCCATGCGCGCAGCGCGCCGACCACCTGGCTGGTCGTGAGCCATGTGCCGCTGCGCATGCGCGCGGCCAGCTGACTCGTCACGAGGTAGGAGAGCAGTTCGGTCTGGGTCACGCGAAACTCCTTGACGAGGTGTCGGGACTGCAGGTCCGCACGCCGGCGATGCCTTGCAGCGCTTCGCAGATCGCCGCAAATTCCGCGCCGCTCGTGCGCGAGAACGACACCGAGATGTCGTCGGTATCCGGATCGTCGTCGGACTGCTGGACGATGAACCGCTTCACGCGCACGCGGCCGGTGCCGAGCGTGTCGTGCAGCGTGCCGAGCGTCAGGCCGCCGCGCTCGACGACGAGCCGCAGCGTGCGCTGCTGCCGCTGCGCGATGAAGCGGCGCTCGATCGGCTTCACGCCCGCGAGGATCGCGAGCACGATCGCCGTCGCGCCGATCGACCCGACGTACATGCCGCCGCCCGCCGCGAGGCCGACGCCGGCCACCGCCCAGAGGCTCGCGGCCGTCGTCAGCCCGCGCACGACTTCGCCGCGCAGCAGGATCGAGCCGGCGCCGAGAAAGCCGATGCCCGAGACCACTTGCGCCGCCACCCGCGACGGATCGAGCACGACGCCGTTTTGCCCGCGCACGTCTTCGAAGCCGAAGGTGGAGACGAGCATCACGAGCGCCGAGCCGACGCACACCAGCATGTGCGTGCGCAGGCCGGCGGCCCAGTTGAGCCGTTCGCGTTCGAGCCCGACCACGCTGCCGAGCAGCGCGGCGAGCAGCAGGCGTCCGAGGAGTTCCAAATGGCCGATCATCGTGGCCTCCCTTTTTTGTCTGGCGTTCCGGAGCAGTCCGTGCGCAAAAGGGACGCAAGGTGCGTGCCGGGCGGCCGGACAGCGGGCACGGCTTGTGCGCGGGGGGCCGACGGCGCGCGCGGCGATCGTGCGGCGCGCATTTTTTGCATCGCCATCGCAGATAAGCACAGGGGGCCAGCATGCAGCATCAACAGGACGCACAGGTGCGCGACCCGTATCGCGGCCACGAGATTCGCGTCTGGGCGCGGCGCAACGCGCGCGGCGCGTGGGATGACGAAGTGCAGGTGTATGTCGACGGCGCGCGCATCGAGCTCTACGTGCCGGAGCCGGACGGCCTGGAATGGAAGACGGAGGACGAGGCGCTGCGCGCGGGCGTCGAGCGCGGGCGTTATCTGGTCGACAAGCGCGTCGACGACGATTGATCCGACCCGACCGGCGCGGCCGGATGCGTGCACGCGAGGCGACGCGCCGACGAAGGCGACGCCGGAGGGCCGGCGCCGCGGGTCAGGCGGACGATTCGGGCCTCACGGCCGCGCCGCGATCTCGTCGAGGTGCCACAGCAAATCCGCCGGATCGTCGTACACGCGCAGCGCGCCCGCGCGTTCCAGCTCGTCGCTGCCGTAACCGCCCGACAGCAGCCCGACGCCCAGCGCGCGGCAGCGGCTCGCGGCGAGCATGTCCCAGATGCTGTCGCCGACCACCACCGTATGCTCGATCGGCACGTTCAGCTTCGCGGCGGCCGTCAGGAACAGATCGGGATCCGGCTTCGCATACTTGACCTGATCGCGCGTGACGACCACGTTCTTCGCCGGATCGACGCCGAGCGCCTCGAGGTTGATGGCGGCCGTTTCCATCCGCCCGCTGGTCGCGATCGCCCAGCGGATGCCCGCGTTCGACAGCGCGGCCAGCAGCTCGCGCGCGCCCGGCAGCGGCCGGACCTGCGCGCGCAGCCGCTGGTAAGCGGCCGCATGCAGCCGCGCGAGCCGTTCGACGCGCTCGGCGTCGATGTCGCCGGCCGTCTCGCGCAGCAACTGGTTCAGGAACAGGCCGCCGCTCATCCCGATCTTGCGGTGGATGCGCCACACCGACAGCTCGATGCCCTCGGCATCGAGCGCTTCCTTCCATGCGAGCACGTGCTGGTAGACGCTGTCGACGAGCGTGCCGTCGAGATCGAACAGAAACGACGTTTCAATGCGCATGTGAATCTCCTGGCCCGATGAAATTCGGGCGAATCGTCCGCGAAAAGGCCTTCGACGCATTATCGGCGCGCGGCCGTGTCATCGCCATGTCCCGGCGGCGGCGTGTCATTTGCCGCTGGTACAATCGCGCCGATGCGCCGGGCCGGCTGCCCGCGCCGCACACGCCCCCAACCCTCGTCGAATTCCCGTATGGCAACTCCGGACGCCGTCAGTTCCGAACAGTCGTGGTGGGGCGTCCTGGCCCTGGCACTCACTGCCTTCATCTTCAACACCACCGAATTCGTGCCCGTCGCGCTGCTGAGCGCGATCGGCGACAGCCTGCGGATGCAGCCGACCGACGTCGGCCTGATGCTGACGATCTACGCGTGGGCCGTCGCGGTCGTGTCGCTGCCGCTGACGTTCGTCACGCGCCACGTCGAGCGGCGCAAGCTGCTGAGCTGCGCGCTGCTGGTGTTCATCGGCAGCCACGTCGTCACCGGCGTCGCGTGGAATTTCACGGTGCTGATGATCGGCCGGCTCGGCATCGCGTGCGCGCATGCGGTGTTCTGGTCGATTTCCGTTCCGCTGGCCGTGCGCCTTGCGCCGAGCGACCGGAAAAGCCGCGCGTTGAGCCTGCTCGCGATGGGCTCGGCGATCGCGATGGTCGCCGGCATTCCGCTCGGGCGCGTGATCGGCGAGGCGCTCGGCTGGCGCGTGACGTTCCTCGTGATCGGCGGCGCGGCGGCCGTCGCGCTGCTGATGCTGCGCGCCACGCTGCCGGCGTTGCCCAGCCAGGGCGCCGGATCGCTGTCCAGCATCGGCATGTTTCTCAGGAAGCCGGCGCTGGTGTCGTTGTACGCGATCACCGTGCTGGTCGTGTCCGCGCATTTCACGTCGTACACGTACATCGAGCCGTTCGTGCAGAGCGTCAATCATGCGAGCAGCAGCCGGATTACCTACGTGCTGATTCTGTTCGGCGTCGCCGGCTTGCCGGCCGCGATCTGTTTCAACCGCGTATTTCCGGAGCGGCCGGCCGATTTCCTGCTCGCATCGATCATCGCGCTGTCGGCGTGTCTGCTGATCCTGTTCCCGAGCGCGCTGAATATCGTCACGCTGTCGGTTCACACGCTGGTGTGGGGCGGCGCGATCGTCTGCTTCGGGCTCGCGATGCAGGCCTGGGTGCTGAAGCTCGCGCCCGAGGCGACCGATCTCGCGGTGTCGATCTTTTCCGGGCTGTACAACGTCGGCATCGGTGCCGGCGCGCTGCTCGGCAACCATATCGCCGGGGATTTCGGCCTGCCGTGGATCGGCACGTTCGGCGGGGTGGTCGGGATCGTCTCCGCCGGCATCGCGTGGGCCGCATTGCGGCTGCATGAGCGGCGGGCGGTGGCGTAGTCCGCCGTCGGTGCGGCCCGTCGCGCCGGATTCCCGCCGCATCGCGCTGCCGCAGTTTCGCGTCCCGACGCGCACGCGTGGCCGCCGGCACGACCGATCGGGTGTAGCCTGAAACAAGGACACGCACCTCGGAGGCGACATGGAACGGGAGTTGAAACTGCGGATTTCCGCAAAGGATCTCGACAAGCTGCGTCGCGCGCCGTTGCTCGCGCAATCCGGGCGCGCCAGCGCATCGCAACTGCTGACGAGCACCTATTTCGATACGCCCGCGCTCGGCGTGCACCGGTGCGCGGCTTCGCTGCGGGTGCGCTCGTCCGGCGACGAGCGGGTCCAGACGCTGAAGCTGGACGGGGCGTCGCAGGCCGGACTGTTCGACAGGAACGAGTTCGAAACGCCCGTCGATGGCGACGTCCCCGATCTCGCGCCGCTGCGGGAACGCATACCCGACGACAGCGATTGCGGCAGGCTCGTCCGCGACGAGGCGACGGCCGGCCAGCTCGAGCCGGTGTTCGTCACGCGGATCAGGCGGTCGGTCTTTCCGCTGCGCCTGCCGTCCGGAGACGAGCTCGAGGTCGCGCTCGACAAAGGTACCGTGGAAGCGGCGTCGGGTTCGGTCCCGATCGCCGCCGTCGAACTGGAGCTGAAGCGGGGCGAGCCGGAAAGCCTGTACGGCGTCGCGCTGGCCATGCTCGACATCGTGCCATTGCGAATCGATCGCGAGAGCAAGGCCGATCTCGGCTACGGGCTCCTCGTCGGCGAGCACCGCGCGGCCGTCAAGGCGCGGCCGGTGCAACTGAAGAAACGCGATTCGATCGAAGACGCGTTCTGCCGTATCGCGCGCAACTGTCTGGACCAGGTCAACGCGAACGAGCGTGGCGTCGCGTCCGGTCACGACCCGTCGAGCGTGCATCAGATGCGTGTGGGGCTGCGTCGTTTGCGCTCCGCGCTCGACCTGTTCGAGAAAGCGGTTCCCGCGTTTCCCGGCCTTGACGACGAACTGCGCTGGATCGCGTCGGAGCTGGGCACCGCGCGGGACTGGGAAGTGCTCGCGGGAACGACGCTCGAACAGGCCGGCGCCAACGGCCATCCGGACGAGGTTCGTGCTGCCCGCGACGCGTGCGAGCAGATTGCGGTCAGGAACCGGCAGCGCGCCGCCGCCGCGGTCGAATCGGTTCGCTACACGCGGCTCGCGCTGCAACTCGCGTCGTGGTTGAGCCGACAGGGCTGGCGAGCGGGGATGTCCGACGAACAGCGCGCGGCGATCGGTCGGCCGGCGAGGCGGTTTGCCACGGATGTCCTGCGTCGGCGGCATCGCAAGCTGATCGAACGTGGCAAGGGGCTGGCCGATCTCGACGATCGCCGTCGTCACCGTGCGCGCATCGCGGCGAAGAAAGTCCGATACGCGACGGAATTCTTCGCGTCGCTCTGTTCCAGGCGGACCGTCCGGCCCTACGTCGACGCGCTGACCGCGCTTCAGGACGATCTGGGCTGGCGCAACGATGCCGTGGTCGCGGAGCAGCTTCTGAAGGCGCTGCCTCGCACGGCGCCCGCCGCCGCGCCGGGCGCGGCCTTTGCGCGCGGTTTCCTGGCCGCCCGCGTGGCTGCCGATCGTCCGACCATGAAGAAGTTGTGGAAGCGCTTCAGGCGTCTTTCGCCACCGCACTGATCCGGCCACGGGGACGTGGCCGGATCGCGGCGCCTTCGTGCGGAATACGGGCGGCCGGCCACACCGCATTCGCATCAGGAAAACCCTGATCCGCCCACCCCGGACCTCGATTTCCGTCGACGTCGCCCGTCGCCCGCCCCGCGCATTTCATCGCCCGCAAAGCCGCGCCCCGGAAACCCGTTTCGCGCCTTCCATCAAGCCTTTCCGCCACGCCAACCAGACAAAATGGGTATGGCGCAGTGCAATATTTCGCGATTCGCCGCGAATTACGATACCTGCCAGGTATGAAAAAGCGAGATCAAAAGTATTGGACGGTCCATTTCGCCGCCGCGTATAAATCCGTTCCATGAACTCCCCACACGCAGCGTGCCCCATGTCTCCCGTCACCATCGAACGCATTGAAACCCGCCTCGTCGACCTGCCGACGATCCGTCCGCACAAGCTGTCGGTCGCCACGATGCACGGCCAGACGCTGATGCTGGTGAAGGTGACCTGCAGCGACGGCGTGACGGGCACCGGCGAAGGCACGACGATCGCCGGAATGGCCTACGGCCCGGAAAGCCCGGAAGCGATGAAACTCGCGATCGACGCATACCTCGCGCCGGCCATCATCGGCAAGGATGCGACGCGCATCCAGACGCTGATGGCGTTCCTCGGCAAGCTCGCGAAGGTCAATCACTTCGCGAAGAGCGCGCTCGAAACCGCGCTGCTCGACGCGCACGGCAAGCGCCTCGGCGTGCCGGTCAGCGAGCTGCTCGGCG
Source organism: Burkholderia sp. RF4-BP95 (assembly GCF_001521985.1). Classification (NCBI taxonomy): domain Bacteria; kingdom Pseudomonadati; phylum Pseudomonadota; class Betaproteobacteria; order Burkholderiales; family Burkholderiaceae; genus Burkholderia; species Burkholderia sp. RF4-BP95. Next base: position 156,966 of record NZ_LOSX01000090.1, read on the forward strand.
GCCGTCGGCGCGATCGCCTGCCGGTCGCGTGGACGCTCGCATCGGGCAACACGGCGACCGATATCGCCGAAGCCGAGCGGATGCTTGACCTGCGCCGCCACAACGTGTTCAAGCTGAAGATCGGCGCGAAGGCGCTCGACGCGGACATCCGGCACGTGGCCGAGATCAAGCGGGCGGTCGGCGAGCGCGCATCGGTGCGCGTCGACGTGAACATGGCGTGGAGCGAAACGCAGGCCGCGCGCGCGATTCCGGCGCTCGCCGATGCCGGCTGCGAACTGGTCGAGCAGCCGGTCGCGTCGGCCGCGGCGCTCGCACGGCTGATGCGCCGCTTCCCGGTCGCGCTGATGGCCGATGAAATCCTGCAGGGCCCGGACAGCGCGTTCGAGATCGCGAAGCATCACGGCGCGGACGTGTTCGCGATCAAGATCGAGCAGAGCGGCGGCCTCTTCGCGGCGCAGCGCGTCGCGGCGATCGCGGACGCGGCCGGCATCGAGCTGTACGGCGGCACGATGCTCGAAGGCGCGTTCAGCACGGTCGCGTCCGCGCATCTGTTCGCGAGCTTCGCGAACCTGCAGTGGGGCACCGAACTGTTCGGACCGCTACTGATTACCGAAGAGATTCTCACGACCCCGCTCGACTACAGCGATTTCGAACTGACCGTGCCGAGCGGCCCGGGCCTCGGCATCGAGCTCGACGAAGCGAAGGTCGCGCGCTTCACCCGCGACGGGCTGGCGAAAGTCTCCCGCTGACCCGCGACAAATCGCAACAACCCGATCACGCACCAGGACATCACGATGCTTTTCCACGTACGCATGGACGTCAATCTCCCGGCCGACATGCCGGCCGGCGTGGCCGACGAGATCAAGACCCGCGAGAAGGCGTATTCGCAGGCCCTGCAGCGCAGCGGCAAGTGGCGCCACATCTGGCGCATCGCCGGCGAATACGCGAACTACAGCGTGTTCGACGTATCCGGCAACGCCGAGCTGCACGAGATCCTGACCGGTTTGCCGCTGTTCCCGTACATGAAGATTTCGGTGACGCCGTTGTGTCGCCACCCGTCGTCGGTACACGACGGCGACGTTTGAGCCACGGAGCCGCCTCTTCCGCAACGGCGGGCACCGGGTCACCTTTCCCCAAAATACACGTGGAGACACCATCATGAGCGTCAAAGTATTCGAAACCAAGGAAGTGCAGGATCTGCTGAAGGCCGCGTCGAACGCGGGCGGCAATGGCACCAACGGCACCAACGGCGGCGACGCGCGCACGCGGCAGGTCGTGCTGCGGCTGCTCGGCGACCTGTTCAAGGCGATCGACGATCTCGACATCACGCCCGACGAAGTGTGGGCCGGCGTGAACTACCTGAACAAGCTCGGTCAGGACGGCGAGGCGGCGCTGCTCGCGGCCGGCCTTGGTCTCGAGAAGTATCTCGACATCCGGATGGACGCGGAGGACGAGGCGATCGGGCTCGACGGCGGCACGCCGCGCACGATCGAAGGCCCGCTGTACGTCGGCGGCGCGCCGGTGCGCGACGGCGTCGCGAAGATCGACATCGACGCCGACGAAGGCGCGGGCCCGCTCGTGATCCACGGCACGGTCACGGGGCTCGACGGCAAGCCGGTGGCCGGCGCGCTGGTCGAGTGCTGGCACGCGAACTCGCACGGCTTCTACTCGCACTTCGACCCGACCGGCGCGCAGAGCGATTTCAACCTGCGCGGCGCGGTGAAGACGGGCGCGGACGGCAAGTACGAATTCCGCACGCTGATGCCGGTCGGCTACGGCTGCCCGCCGCAGGGCGCGACGCAGCAGCTGCTCGACCGCCTCGGCCGTCACGGCAACCGCCCGGCGCACGTGCATTTCTTCGTGACCAGCGACGGCCACCGCAAGCTGACGACGCAGTTCAACATCGACGGCGACCCGCTGATCTGGGACGACTTCGCGTATGCGACGCGCGAGGAGCTGATTCCGCCCGTCACCGGCAAGACCGGCGGCATCGCGCTCGGGCTGAAGGCCGACGCCTACCAGGACATCGAGTTCAACTTCGTTCTGACGCCGCGCCTCGAGGGCAAGGACAACCAGATCGTCGAACGCCTGCGCGCTTCCGCCACGGCATAACCGCCCGACGGCACGGCGGCGCGCCTGCGCCGCCGCCGGCCGGGTCCCCCGCGAGATTCAATCGATACCGATGCGAGCGTGCTTGCAGGACCCGGCACGCGCACAGGAGGAACCAACATGTCCGCCACGATCGACCACACCACCGAACTGGACCACCTGCTCGCCACCGCCGTGCAGGACGACAAGGAGGCCGGCGTTTTCCGCTGCCGCCGCGACATCTTCACGAACGAGGCGCTGTACGAGCTCGAGATGAAGCACATCTTCGAGGGCAACTGGGTGTACCTCGCGCACGAAAGCCAGATCCCGAACAACAACGATTACTACACGACGTGGATCGGCCGCCAGCCGATCGTCATCACGCGCGACAAGACCGGCGAGCTGCACGCGGTGATCAATGCGTGCGCGCACAAGGGCGCGATGCTGTGCCGCCGCAAGCACGGCAACAAGGGCAGCTTCACGTGCCCGTTCCACGGCTGGACCTTCTCGAACACCGGCAAGCTGCTGAAGGTGAAGGACGAGAAGACGACCGAGTATCCGGTGCAGTTCAACACGCACGGCTCGCACGACCTGAAGAAGGTCGCGCGCTTCCAGAACTATCGCGGCTTCCTGTTCGGCAGCCTCCGCGACGATGTGCTGCCGCTCGAGGACTATCTCGGCGAGGCGCGCGTGATCATCGACCAGATCGTCGACCAGGCGCCGAACGGGCTCGAAGTGCTGCGCGGCAATTCCTCCTACATCTACGAAGGCAACTGGAAGATGCAGATGGAGAACGGCTGCGACGGCTATCACGTGAGCACCGTGCACTGGAACTACGCGGCGACGATGGGCCGCCGCAAGGAAGACGGCACCAAGGCCGTCGACGCGAACAGCTGGAGCAAGTCGGTCGCGGGCGTGTACGGCTTCGACAACGGCCACATCCTGCTGTGGACCAAGACGATGAACCCCGAGGTGCGGCCCGTGTACCAGCACCGCGACGAGATCAAGGCGCGCGTCGGCGACGTGCAGGCCGACTTCATCGTGAACCAGACACGCAACCTGTGCGTGTACCCGAACGTGTTCCTGATGGACCAGTTCAGCACGCAGATCCGCGTGGTGCGTCCGCTCGGCGTCGACAAGACCGAAGTCAGCATCTTCTGTTTCGCGCCGAAGGGCGAGAGCGAGGCCGACCGCACGACGCGCATTCGCCAGTACGAGGACTTCTTCAACGTGACCGGAATGGGCACGGCCGACGACCTCGAGGAGTTCCGCGCATGCCAGGCCGGCTATGCGGGCATCACGGCGATGTGGAATGACCTGTCGCGCGGCGCGCCGCTGTGGATCGACGGGCCGGACGAGAACGCGAAAAGGATGGGGCTGAACCCGCGCATGTCGGGCGAGCGCAGCGAGGACGAAGGGCTGTTCGTGTGCCAGCACGAACACTGGGTGCACGTGATGCGCGATGCACTGAAGAAGGAACGCGGGGAGGGGCAAGCATGAACATCGATTACCGGACCATCTGCGCGGCGCTGTATCGCGAAGCGCGCCTGCTCGACGACCGCGAGTGGGACGAGTGGCTGACCTGCTACACGGAAGACGTCACGTACTGGATGCCCGCGTGGGACGACGACGACCGGACGACCGACGATCCGCGCAGCCAGATCTCGCTGATGTACTACGCGGATCGCGGCGGCCTCGAGGATCGCGTGTTCCGGATCAAGACCGAGCGCAGCGGCGCGTCGACGCCCGAGCCGCGCACCAGCCACAACGTGACGAACGTCGAGGTGCTGGCCGAGCGCGACGGCGAGGTGGACGTGCGCTACAACTTCCACACGCTGAACCACCGCTACCGCGTGACCGATCACTTCTTCGGCACGATGTTCGTCACGTTGCGCCGCTCGGGCGACGCGTGGCTGATCTCGAACAAGAAGATCGTGCTGAAGAACGACTACATCCGGCAGGTGCTCGACGTGTACCACGTCTGACGCCGATCGATTCGACACGTAACACAGGGAGACGATGTCATGTCCACCTACAAGATTGCACTGAACTTCGAGGACGGGGTCACCCGCTTCATCGACTGCAAGGCCGGCGAGAAGGTGCTCGACGCCGCGTTCCGCGCGAAGATCAACCTGCCGATGGACTGTTCCGACGGCGTGTGCGGCACCTGCAAGTGCCGCGCGGAGAGCGGCAGCTATGACCTCGGCGACGATTACATCGACGACGCGCTCACCGAGGACGAGAAGGACGGCGGCCTCGTGCTGACGTGCCAGATGGTGCCGCAAAGCGATTGCGTGATCGCGGTGCCGAGCGCGTCGGTCGCGTGCAAGACGGGCCACGGCGCGTTCGCCGCGACGGTCGCGAAGGTCGAGCCGCACCACGACGCGGCGATCGTGCTCGAACTCGACGTCGATGCGGCCGCTCCCGTGTTCCTGCCCGGCCAGTACGTGAACATCGGCGTGCCGGGCAGCGGCCAGCACCGGTCGTACTCGTTCTCGTCCGCGCCGGGCGACACGAAGATCGGATTCCTGATCAAGAAGATTCCCGGCGGCGTGATGAGCACGTGGCTCGAATCGGCGAAACCCGGCGACACGCTCGAACTGAACGGGCCGCTCGGCAGCTTCTACCTGCGCGATGTGGCGCGGCCGCTGCTGTTCCTCGCGGGCGGCACGGGCCTCGCGCCGTTCCTGTCGATGCTCGAGGTGCTCGCACGCAACGGCTCGCGGCAGAAGGTGCATCTGGTCTACGGCGTGACGCGCGATCTGGACCTGGTGCTGCTCGATGCGATCGAAGCATATGCGGCGAAGCTGCCGAACTTCAGCTTTGCAACGGTCGTTGCCGATGCGGCGTCGAACCATCCGCGCAAGGGGTGGGTCACGCAGCACATTCCGGCCGATGCGCTGAACGACGGCGACGTGGACGTCTACCTGTGCGGACCGCCGCCGATGGTCGACGCGGTGCGCCAGTACTTCGACGACGCAGGCGTGAAGCCGAACAGCTTCCACTACGAGAAGTTCACCCCGAACGTGACGGCAAAGGCGGCATGATGATGCAACGATTCTCCGGAAAGGTCGTCGTCGTCACCGGCGCGGCGCAGGGCATCGGCCGCGGCGTCGCGCTGCGCGCGGCGGCAGAGGGCGGCCGCGTGCTGTTCGTCGATCGCGCGGACTTCGTGGCGGAGGTGGCCGCCGAGGCGCCGGGCGGCAACACGGCCGGATTCGTCGCGGATCTCGAAACCTACGACGGCGCGCGCGCGGCGATGGCGTGCGCGGTCGCGACGTTCGGCCGGATCGATGTGCTGATCAACGGCGTCGGCGGTGCGATCCGGATGCGGCCGTTCGCCGAGTTCGAGCCCGAGCAGATCGACGCGGAAATCCGCCGCTCGCTGATGCCGATGCTCTACAGTTGCCACGCCGTGCTGCCGCATTTGCTGGCCGGGGGCGGCGGCACGATCGTGAACGTATCGTCGAACGCGACGCGCGGCATTCGCCGCGTGCCGTATTCGGCCGCGAAGGGCGGCGTCAACGCGCTGACGGCGGCGCTCGCGATGGAATACGCGGAGCACGGCATCCGCGTGGTCGCGACCGCGCCGGGCGGCACCACGGCGCCGCCGCGCCGCGTGCCGCGCAATGCGGCCGGCGACAATGCGCAGGAACAGGCGTGGATGGCCGAAGCGGTGCGGCAGGTGACCGATTCGACGTTCTTCAAGCGTTACGGCACGCTCGACGAGCAGATCGCGCCGATCCTGTTCCTCGCGTCGGACGAGGCTAGTTACATCACCGGCACGGTGCTGCCCGTCGCGGGCGGCGATACAGGTTGAGCGGCGGGTGGCCTGTTCGCCCGCAGCTTCAGACATGCGCGCGCTCCGGTCACGCGTGCGCGCGATGACCATCGAACAACCGGCCGGTGCGGACAGCCCGGCCACGGAGACACCCATGCGCCAACGCGAAGCGATCATCCCCGCCGGAATGGAAGCCGTGTACGAAAAAATCGGCTATGCGCCGGCGATCAAGGTCGGCGATACCGTGTACGTGTCCGGCCAGATCGGCCGCGACGCGGCGATGCAACTGGTGGAAGAACGCGAGGCGCAGATCGTGCAGGCGTTCGAGAACCTCAAGGTCGTGCTCGAGGCGGCCGGCGCATCGCTCGACGACGTGGTCGACCTGACGACCTTCCATACCGACATGCGCGACCTGCCGCTGTTCATGGCGGTGCGCGACCGTTATCTCCATGCGCATCCGCGGCCGGCGTGGACCGCGGTCGGCGCGCACATGCTCGGCGGGGCGCCCGGTTATATCGTCGAAATCAAGGCGGTTGCCGTGCTGCAGGGATAGTCGCGGCCGCTGCTGGCGAGACGACGCGTTCCGACCGCTCGCGGCGCGCATCGGATGCCGACGTCCGGCCCGTCTACCGCCGGATCGCCGCTCGCAACCGTCTCACGTCCTGCTCCGACACCGGCGCGGCGCGATTTCCCCATGCGCCGCGCACATAGCTGACCACCGCGGCAATCTCGCCGCTCGTCAGCGCGCCGCGCATCGCCGGCATCCGCTGCACCGGCCCGTGCGTGCCGGGCGCCGGCCGAGCCCCTTCGACGACGATCCGGATCGCGCTGGTCGGATCGGCCGCGAGCGCGGCCGAATTGCCGGCGAGCGGCGGCCCGCGATCGGGCACGCCCGCGCCTTCCGCGCCGTGGCAGCGCGCACAGAATCCCGCATATACGCCGGCCCCCGGCGCCTGCTGGCCGCCCTCCGGGCGCGGCCCCGCCGCGGTCAGCCGCGGGACGCCGACGCCGAGCGGATTCGTCGCGGCGGTCGGTTGCGCGGGCAACGATTTGAGGTACACGGCGATCGCGTGACGATCCGCATCCGTCAGCAGCGCAGTGCTTTCGCCGACGACGGGCGCCATCGCGCCGAACACCGCGCCGCGCACCGCATGGCCGCTGCGCAGGAATGCGGCGAGATCGTCGGCGGTCCAGCGGCCGAGGCCGTCCGCGTCCGCGCCGGTGAGGTTCGGTGCGAACCAGTGATCGTTGATGCCGCCGGTGAGAAACGCGGGGCTGCTTTCGTCGTAGCCGCGCTCGTTGTAGGCCGGGCCGCGCGGCGTGTGGCATGCGCCGCAGTGGCCGAGCCCCTGCACGAGATACGCGCCGCGATTCCATTCCGCCGATCGCGACGACTGCGGCACGAACCGGTCGCGGTTCGCGAACGCCAGGCTCCACAACCCGAGCGCCCAGCGCTGGTTGAACGGAAACGGCAGCCGCGTGATTTTTACCGCGTTCGCCGACGGCGCGACGCCACGCATGAAATACGCATACAACGCGCGCACGTCGTCGTCGGACAGGCGCGCGAACGACGGGTAGGGCATCGCAGGATACAGCCGGCTGCCGTCCGCGCGCACGCCGCGCCGCAACGCATCGTCGAACTGGCGCAGCGTGTCGTTGCCGATCCCGTGTACGGGATCCGGCGTGATGTTCGGAGCATAGATCGGTCCGAACGGCGAATTGACCGGCTGGCCGCCGGCGTACGGCGTGTGGTCGGCGGCATCGTGGCAGGCGGCGCAGTCGCCGGCGAGCGCGAGATAGCGGCCGCGCGCGATCGTCGCGGCATCGGCGCTCGCGGCCGCGGCGGCAATCACCGGGCGGCGGGCGGCGGAAGCTGCCGATGCGGGTGAGGTGGACGACGCAGATGCCGGGGGCGAAGCCGATGAAGCGTCCGACGGCGCAGCCAAAGCCTGGCCGGCCGCCGTGTCTCGCCGCTGCGCCAGCCGCGGATCGCGGTTCACCCGGTCCGACATCGACGCGCCGGCGTCGACTGCCGACGCGCGTATCCGCACGAAACGCCAGCCCGACGCGGGCTCGGGCGCCTCCGCCGGAGACGCGGCTTCGGCCGGATCGCCGGCGGGCGCCGCGTGGTCGTCCTGCTGCATGTCGCATGCGCAGAGCGCGGCGCACACGGCGAGCGCGACGCCCGCGCGGCGGCGCCGAACGACGCGCGCGGCACACGAAACACACGAAGCGAACGAGATCAACGCCATGGACTGCACGGCCCCACGAAAGCGGTGACGATTCCCGTGAACACGAGACCGATCACGAACCCGAGCGCGGCGAGCATCCCGCAGCGCGCGAGGAACCGTGTGCTGTCGTCGCGCGTCGCGGCCTGCACGTTCGCGTCGTGCCGGCGTTGCCACGTGCGCACGAGCCAGGCGGCGAACGCCGTCGCCAGCGCGAACGCGCATGCGGCGATCAGCGCGAGCCACACGCCGACGTGCGCCCAGCGCGGCACGGCCTGCGCGACACCGAGCGGATAGCATGCGGTCGACGCGAGCGTCTCGGATGCCAGCATCTGCGCGAACCACAGCGCGGGCGCGCCGACCAGGCCGGCCGCGATTGCGAGCAGGGGTGTCCATGAGCGTCGCGCGCCGTTCATCCCGCGCTCCTGAGCCAGTACGGCGATACGTACAACGCGGTGAAGATGAACAGCCAGACGATGTCGACGAAGTGCCAGTAGAGCCCGCCGACCGTCAGCGCGACGCGCCGTTCGCGGCCGAAGAAGCCGGCGGCGGTCCACCCGGCGAGCAGCGCGAGGATGACGAGACCGGCCCCCACGTGCGCGAGGTGAAAGCCGGTGATCGTGAAGTACAGGCTGCCGTACAGGTGCGCGGTCGGTCCGTACGGATGGTCGTGCCACTCGTGCAGTTGAACGAGCGCGAACGCGACGCCGAGCAGCAGCGCGACGGCGAGCGCGGCCACCGCGCGCAGGCGTCGCTCGGCCCGCACCGCGCGCTCGGCGAACCACACGAACACGCTGCTCGACAGCAGCACGACGGTGTTGCCGGCCGCGAGGCCGATCTTCGGCATCCCGTCGGGCGGCCAGGGCGCGTCCGATTGCGACTGCAGGTAGAAATAGCAGAACAGCAGGTAGCCGAACAGGCCGGCCTCGGTCACGATCAGCGTGATGACGCCCCACCAGCCGCCCGCGCGTTCGCCGCAACTGCCGACCGGCAGCGGTTCGACGCACGCGACCGGCGCACCGGACGGCGCGGTCGCCGAGCGCGGTTCGGCCGGATGCAGGCCGGCCGCTGCAGCCGCCTGGGTGGCGTCGCGGGCCGGAAGGTGCGCACGCTGTCCGAGCGTGCGGCGCGGCCACAGCCACACGGCGGTCCCGATCGCGCAACCGGCGACGGCCGCGCACACGAGCGTCGGCGAGCGCGCCAGCATCGCAGCGAACACGGCGGTCGCGAGCAGCGCGAGCACGAACGGCACGCAGCTGTCCTCGGGCATCTTCAGGATCGCGCTCGGTTTTGCCGCGAGCGGCGTGACCGCGAGCGCCTCGCGCCCGTCGGCGAGCCGATAGCCGACGCGCATGCTGGTGCGCATCGGATCCTCGCGCGTTTCCCACAGCGGGTGCCGCGACGCGACGAGCGGCAGCACCGCGAAGTTGTAGACGGGCGTCGGCGACGCGACCGACCATTCGAGCCCGGCGGCGCCCCACGGATTCTCGCCGGCGCGCGCGCCGCGCCGCGCGCTGACGAGCGCGTTGACGACGAACATCACGATTCCGATGCCGAACACGAACGAGCCGATCGTCGTCAGCAGATTCGACGTGTCCCAGCCCATCCCGGACGGGTAGGTGTAGATGCGGCGCGGCATCCCGAGCAACCCGGAGACGTGCATCGGGAAGAAGCCGAGGTTGAAGCCGACCAGCACGATCCAGAACGTCAGCTTGCCGAAGCATTCGTTCATCATCCGCCCGGTGAATTTCGGGAACCAGTACGTGACACCGCCGAGCACGGGGAAGACGTTGATGCCGAGCAGCACGTAGTGCAGGTGCGCGACGACGAAATACGTGTCGGTCAGTTGCCAATCGAGCGGCACCGCGGCCGTCATCACGCCGGATACGCCGCCGATCACGAACATCAGCACGAAGCCCGCGAAATACAGGAACGGCGTGCGGAACACCGGACGGCCCGTCCAGATCGTCGCGAGCCACGCGAACACCGCGACCGCGCTCGGGATCGAGATCAGCATGCTCGCCGCGCCGAAGAACGCGAGCGCGAGCGGCGCGATGCCGGTCGCGAACATGTGGTGGACCCACACTTCGAAGCCGATCAGCATCGTCGCCACCGTCGATACCGCGACGGCTTCGTATGCGACGAGCGGCCGCCGGCAGAAAGTCGGCAGCGCGTCCGACACGATCCCCATCGCGGGCAGCACGACCACGTAGACCCACGGGTGCGCGAACATCCAGAACAGGTGCTGCCACAACAGCGGCCGCCCGCCGTTCGCGACGTCGAAGAAGTGCGTGCCGGCATTGCGGTCGAGCCACAGCAGCAGGAACGCGAGGCTGACGGACGGCACCGCGACGAGGTTCGCCACCGATGCGGTGAGCGTGCCCCACACGATGATCGGCAGCCGGTCGATCGACATCCCGTGCGCGCGCATCCGCAGCAGCGTGACGACGAAGTTCGCGGCGCCGCCGGTCGTCGAGATGCCGAGCAGGATCATGCCGAGCGCATAGATGTCGATGTTCGCACCGGCGCTGTAATCGAGCGACGTGAGCGGCACGTAGTTGAACCAGCCGCCGTCCGGCACGGCGCCGAGCGGAAAGCTCGCATACAGGAACAGGCCGGCGAACAGGAACGCCCAGTACGAGAACGCGTTCAGCCTCGGGAACGCCATGTCGCGCGAGCCGAGCATCAGCGGCCACAGGTAGTTCGCGAAGCCGGACAGCACCGGCAGCGCGTACAGGAAGATCATCGTGACGCCGTGCATCGTGAACAGCGAGTCGTACTGCGCGGGCGTGAGCACCGTCGCATTCGGCCGCGCGAGCTGGATGCGCATCGCGAGCGCCTCGACGCCGCCGAGCAGCAGGAACGCGAACGCGGTGACGATGTAGCGCAGCCCGATGCGCTTGTGGTCGACCGTGCCGAGCCAGCCGCGCCAGCCGGGTTCGGATTCCCACAGCGCAGCCAGTTCGCGCTCGTGCGTGGAGCCCGGCGGCGCTTCGCCGAGGTCGGGCACGCGGCTGAGCGGAGCGGGCGTGTCGCGGGCAACGGCCATCGTCATTCTCCGTTCAGTGCAGCGTTGCGAGATAGGCGGCGAGATCGTCGGCGTCGCGTGGCGCGAGCGCGAACGACGGCATCAGCGTCTGCGGCTTGATCTGCTGCGCATGCGCGATCCAGCGCCGCAGGTTGTCGGGCGTGTTGTCGAGCGTGCCGGCCGCGAGCAGCCGGCGCGACCCGAGATGCGACAGGTCGGGGCCCGCGTCGCCGGCCGCGTCGGTGCCGCGCACCGTGTGGCAACCCGCGCAGCGCGCGTCGAACACGTGCCGGCCGCGGCGCTCGGCGCCGACGGCGGGCGCCGGCGCCGGCTGCCGCTGCGCGGCGAGCCACGCGCGAAACGCGTCGGGCGGCTCGGCCACGACCTCGAACGCCATGTGCGCATGCTGCGCGCCGCAATACTGCGAGCACTGTCCGCGGTACACGCCCGGCCGGTCGGCCTGCAGCCACTGATGATTCGTCTGGCCGGGAATCGTCTGCGTCTTGCCGGCCAGTTGCGGGACCCAGAACGCATGGATCACGTCCGCGCTTTTCAGTTCGACCGCGACGGATTCGCCGACCGGGATGTGGAGTTCGTTCGCGGTGACGAACGCAGTGCCGCCCGCGTCGTCCGGATAGCGGACGGCCCACCACCAGTCGTGTGCGGTCACGACGATCGTGAGCGCGGGTGGATGCGGCGGCGACGCCACCGCGCCCAGCACGCGCAGCATGTACACGAGCGCGCCGAACAGCAGCACGATCGAGATCGCGGAGCCGACCGTGACGATCGCCAGCCCGCTGTCGTGGCCGCCGCCCGCATGCGTGCGGCGGCGAAACATCGCAATCAGCAGCAGCACCGCGATCGCGATGCACACGAACGTGCACAGCGCGAGCAGCGCCCAGCCAAGCACGAACACCGGCCGGGCAGCCGGGCCCGCCGCATGCGCGACGTAAGCGAGCGGTAGCGGCCCGGCCGGTGCGTCGGGCTCGCTGGCGGCGCGCGCGGCGGCCATGGGAGCGGCGAGGCACGCGGTCGCGGCGAGGCGAACGATACGGCGCGCTTTCTCGGGTGGCGGGACGGGCAACAGGGCTCCTTTTCGGATTCGGCGGCGTGACGACAGCCGTTCGACAACCGTTCGCGGCGGAGCAATTTCCGTGCGTGCGCCGTGTCGGCATCGCGGCCCGGGCGTTGTCCGTGCAACGGGCTGCGCGTTACAGCCGGCTTGTAAATTTGGCGACCGTTCACGGCGTGCTCGGAGCACGGTGCGCGGCACATTGCTTGCTACCCCGATCGTGTTCTGGCAGGCGGTTCAGGGAATGTTCCGGCCGCGTGCCGCCAACCGCGAGAAAAACCGGAGGAATCGACCGTGAAGACCGTCGCGATCACCGGTGCGAGCGCCGGCGTCGGCCGCGCGACCGCCCATGCGTTTGCGCGGCGCGGCGCGAACGTCGCGCTGCTCGCGGCGGGTTTCGTCGCCGCGCGCAAGCTGAACCGGTGAGCGCGATGAGGATCGAGGATTACGCACTGATCGGCGATGGCCGCAGCGCCGCGCTCGTCGCGCTCGACGGCAGCATCGACTGGCTGTGCTGGCCGGACTTCGACTCGCCGCCATGCTTTGCCGCCCTCGTCGGCACGCCCGACAACGGCCGTTTCCGTATCGCGCCGCGCGAGCCGGATGCGCGCGCGACGCGCCGCTACCTGCCTGGCACCGCGGTGCTCGAAACGACGTTCGAGACGTCGTTGGGCTGTGTCGTCATGATCGACTGGATGAGCTGGGATGCGCGCGACCCGTGCGTCATCCGCAGCGTGCGCGGCGAGCGCGGCACGGTCGAGCTCGACGTCGATCTCGGCGTGCGCTTCGACTACGGCCACGCGTTGCCGTGGTGCCGCCGTCTCGGCCGGCGCTGGCGGATGATGACGGGCGGCGACGCGATGTGGCTCGATACCGACGTGCACCTCGACGTGCGGGACGACCGGCTCGTCGGCGCGCCGCGAATCGCCGCGGGCGCGCGCGCGGATTTCTGCATCAGCTACGCGCGTTCGTACGACCGGCCGCCGTCGTTGCCGGATCCGTACGCGTCGTTGCGCGACACGCAGGCGTTCTGGCGCGTCTGGTCGAAGTGCAATGCGGCACAAGGCCCGTATCGCGACGCGATCGAGCGCGCCCTGATCACGGTGAAGCTGCTGTCGAGCTTGCGCACCGGCGGCATCGTCGCGGCGCCGACGAGCTCGCTGCCCGAACGCTTCGGCGGCGTGCGCAACTGGGATTACCGGTTCTGCTGGCTGCGCGACGCGAGCTTCACGCTGCGCGCGCTGGTGCGCTGCGGCTACCGCGAGGAGGCCGCGCGCTGGCGAGACTGGCTGGTGCGCGCGATCGCCGATCACCCGGCGCAATTGCAGGTGCTGTACGCGGCCGACGGCGGCCGGCGCGCGGACGAATGGTCGGCCGCGCACCTGGCCGGTTACGAAGGCGCGCGGCCGGTGCGCTTCGGCAACGCGGCGGCCGAGCAACTGCAGCTGGACGTCTACGGCGAGGTGCTGGCCGCGCTGTACCAGGCGCGCCGGCACGGGCTGCCGCCCGACGACGATGCGTGGACCCTCGAGCGGCGGCTGCTCGACCATCTCGCGACGATCTGGCGCGAGCCGGACGAGGGAATCTGGGAGGTGCGCAGCGGCCGGCACCCGTTTACGTCGTCGAAGGTGATGGTGTGGGCGGCCGTCGAAAGTGCGTATCGTTCCGCGCGCGCGTTCGGCCATCACGCGCCGCTCGATGAGTGGCGGCGCTGGGCCGACACCGTGCACGCGGATGTGCTCGCCCGTGGCTATCACCCGAAACTCGGCCGCTTCGTCGACCGCTACGACGGCGACGGGCTCGACGTGAGCCTGCTGCTGATTCCGCTGACGGGGATGCTTGACGCGTCGGATCCGCGCGTCGCGGCGACGGTCGCCGCGATCGAGCGCGAGCTGGTCGAGGATGGCCTGCCGTTCCGTTATCGCCCTCCGCGTTTCAAGGATGGTTGCGAAGGCAACGAGGGTGCGTTCGTCGCAGCCGGCTTCTGGCTCGCGCAGGTTTACCAGATGCAGGGCCGCGACGCCGACGCGCACGCGCTGTTCGAGCGGCTGCTGGGCCTGCGCAATGACGTCGGGCTGCTGTCGGAAGAGTACGACGTGAAGGCGCGGCGCATGTGCGGGAATTTTCCGTTTACGCTTGCGCAGGTCGGGCTGGTCAACGCGGCGCTCGCGCTGGAGGGCGACTGGCGCGACGACGTCGATACCGGCTGACGTGCCGCACCGCGCCGTACGCGACGGGGCAGCACGACACGACGCACGCTTCGTGTCGTCCCGCCCGTCATGTGCTACGACTCGTGTCTACCTCCCTTGCCGCCGTGCTCGCCGTTGCCCGGCAGCACGGCCGACAATACCTGCCGCGCGGTCTCGACGATCACGTTCGCTTCGCGCGGGTCGCCCTTCACCAACGTTTCGGCAAAATGCTTCGCCTGCTGCAGCGTCACGTGCGGCGGCAGCGGCGGCACTTCCGGATCGCTCTTGACCTCGAGCACGACCGGCCGGTCCGACGCGAGCGCCTCGTCCCATGCGGCGCCGAGCTGTTCCGGATCGTCGACGTAGATGCCCTTCAGCCCGAGCAGCGTCGCGAAGCGGTAGTACGGCACGTTCGGAATCTGCTGCGACGCGTCGAGCTTCGGATCGCCTTCCATCACGCGCTGTTCCCACGTCACCTGGTTCAGATCCTCGTTGTTCAGCACCATGCAGATCCAGCGCGGGTCGGGCCATTGCCGCCAGTACTTCGCGACCGTGATCAGCTCGGCCATGTTGTTCATCTGCATCGCGCCGTCGCCGACCATCGCGATCACCGGGCGCGCCGGGTACGCGAACTTCGCGGCGATCGCGTACGGCACGGCCGCGCCCATCGACGCGAGCCCGCCCGACAGCGAACCCATCATCCCGCGTCGCATCGTCAGGTCGCGCGCATACCAGTTCGCGCAGGAGCCCGAATCACTCGTCAGGATCACGTCGTCGGGCAACCGTGGCGACAGCTCGGTGAACGCGCGCTGCGGATTCACGCCGCGCCCGGCGCTCGCCTTTGCGGCCGCGCGCGCGGCCAGCGTCTCGTGCCAGTCCGCGTTCCATTTCGCGATCTGGTCGCGCCAACTCGTGTCGTGCCGTTCCTTCAACAGCGGCAGCAGCGCGCGCAACGTCTCGGCGCTGTCGCCGACGAGATTGACCTCCATCGGGTAGCGCAGGCTCAGCATGTCGGCCTTCAGGTCGATCTGCACGCCGCGCGCCTGGCCTTCCTTCGGCAGGAATTCCGAGTACGGGAAGCCCGAGCCGACGACGAGCAGCGTGTCGCATTCGGTCATCAGTTCGTCGCTCGGCTTCGTGCCGAGCAGCCCGATGGAGCCCGTGACCCACGGCAGGTCGTCCGGCAGCGCGGCCTTGCCGAGCAGCGCCTTCGCGGCGCCCGCGCCGAGCCGGTCGGCCACCGCGATCACCTCGTCGGTCGCGCGCAGCGCGCCCGCGCCGACCAGCATCGCGACCTTCTTGCCGGCATTGAGCACGTCGGCCGCGCGCTGCAGGTCGTCGGCGTAGGGCACCACCTTCGGCGGCGTGTAGCCGACCCCCGAGTGCACGGTGCCGTGCGCGCGCTTCGGCGGCGCGTAGTCGAGCTCCTGCAGGTCGTTCGGCAGCACCAGCGCGGTCACCGTGCGCGCGCCGAGCGCGATGCGCACCGCGCGGTCGACCAGGTGGCGCACCTGGCCCGGGACGACGGCAAGCTGGACGAATGCGCCCGCAACGTCCTTGAACAGCGCCGGCAGGTCGACTTCCTGCTGATAGTGGCCGCCGAGCGCCGCGCGCGCCTGCTGACCGACGATCGCGAGCACCGGCATGTGGTCGAGCCGCGCGTCGTACAGGCCGGTCACGAGGTGCGAGGCGCCGGGGCCCGAGGTCGCGACGCATACGCCGAGCTCGCCTGTAAATTTTGCATGTGCCGACGCCATGAAGGCCGCCATCTCCTCGTGGCGCGCCTGAATGAATTCGATCTTGCCCTGCGCCCGGCCGAGCGCGCCGAAGAAGCCGTTGATGCCGTCGCCCGGGTAGCCGTACACGCGGCGCACGCCCCAGTCGTACAGCCGTTCGACGATGAAATCCGCCACTGTCGCCATGCCGTTTCTCCTTGGTTCGGGAAGAGCCGATGAGCCGCGCAGGCGATCGTCGTGCGCGGCGCTGGCGGGCGTCGCGCAAGGCATGTGCCGCGCGGCCGCATCGGGCACGGGTGGTGAACGCAGGCGCTGCGGGCAAAGGCAGGCAATCCGGCGCGCAACGAAGGCGCTTTTCGCGGTATCGGCGATCGACGACGTGCGAGACCCGGACGCGCGATCTCTAGATCGCAACTAACGGTCAACCACGCTCCCGCCCGCCACACGATGCGCCCGCGACGCGACGGTGCCGTGTTGCCCGACGCTCATGCATCAACTGCGTTTGCAGGGGACGGCCGGATCCCGTACCGCGTCGTTCCGGACACGTCAACGACGCTCGCACCGGCTTTCACGCCCGGCGTCCCCGTTGCCGACGGCGCTCGCCGAACGCGGAATTTTCAAGCGCTTGTCATTTCGATCGCACGGTTGCAGAGGGGCACGCGCTCCGGATGCCGCGCGGGCGGGCGCGCACCGCCGCGGCGGCAGCGTCGCGGTAAGGAACGGCACATGCTGCCCGTGTCGACGAAGCCCGGCGGTTCCGGGTATCGACTACGGTGCTCCCATGACTTCCAGAACTCGCTCGATCAATCCATTGTTGAATCTCGCGGTGGCCGTCGCATGCGGCGCGGCGGCGATGTACTTTTTCGATCCGGCATCGGGCCGGCGGCGGCGCGCGTACGTGCGGGACAAGGCCGCCGCGGGCCGGCACGGCGTGGTCGACTACGCGAACACGCAGGCGAAGCGCGCGGCCGACCATGCGCGCGGCGCGATCGCGGGACTGCGCGCCGACTGGCTCGCGGGCGACGCGAACGACGCCCAGGTCACCGAACGCGTGCGTGCCGCGCTGGGTCATCTGGCCGGGCATCCGCGCGACGTCGACGTGACCGTCGAGCACGGGCACGTGCGCCTGAGCGGGCAGGTTGAAGAAGCGGAACGGCACGCCGTCGTCGACGGTGTGGCCGCGCTGCGCGGCGTGCAGACCGTCGAGGATGCGATGGGCGCGCGTAGCGAATACAAGGCGCCGCCCGGCGGCCCGATGCACTGACGTCGGCATCGGCCGCGTGCCGGCGGGTGCGGCAAACGCGGTAAACGAGGCACGACGCGAATTCGGCGCGCGCGTGGCTGCCGCAACGTCGGCCACGCCGCGCCCCATCCGGAGAACAGCTGATGACCGATCGCCCGATTTCCGCCACGACGCCTCCCGCACCGGAGCCCGATGCGCACCACGCGCTCGAAAGCCTGCTGGGCAGCCTCCACCGCCATGGCTTCTTGCGTTTCGCGAACGAAGTCGTCAGCGCGAATGCGCAGATGGCCGAGACGTTCGTCGATGCGTTCGACAAGCCCGGCATGCAGAGCGGCGTGCAGAATCTCGCCGCGCTGCTGATGGCGCTGTCGCGGATTCCGCCGGAGCAGTTCGGCAGGGCCGTGTTCGCGGCCGCCGACGCGCTGCATCACGTCGGCGCGTGGAAGCCGGACGAGCACGAGCACGTCGCGCCCGGCGTGCGCGGCGCATACCGGCTGCTGCACGACGAAGCGCTGTGGGATGCGCTGACGCCGTTGCTCGAAGCGTTGAAGGTGTTTGCGCAAGGGCTCGCGCGCGAGCCGCGCAATCCGGCGAGCCCGTCGGTCAGCGAGCGGCCGACGGGCGCGTGACCGCGGCGAGCGCAGGTAAGCCGCGTTGCCCGCACAGCGCCGAGAGCTGATGCACGATGCGCTGCGTCGGCGTGCTCGCCGGCCACCGCGCGACCGCGTCGAAGCCGACCCAGCGGCACAGCGCGATCTCGTGCCCGGGGCACGCGTGCCGGCCGGGCGGCATGCGCGCGACGAAGACGTGATGACGCTTCACGCTGCCGTCCACGAAGAAGCAATACGCAAGCTCGAGATCGGCGAGTCCCGTTTCCTCCTGTAATTCGCGACGCGCGGCGTCGAGCGCCGATTCGCCGCGCCGAATCACGCCGCCCGGCAGTGTCCAGCGCGACGAGGGACGGCGCGCGACCAGCAATACGCGATCGTTGCGATGGCACACGATCGTCGCGCGCTCCTTCGCAAGCGGCGCGAGCGGCACCGCGCGCACCGGGAAGGCGGTCGGATCGGGGAGTGTCATGTCCAGCGGGCGACGGGTAAGGGCACGGTCCATGATCCCATCGGGCAAGGGGCGTGCCCGCGCCGCGTCGCCGCATCCTGGCGGATGCGACGCGGGCGACCCGATGCGCACGCCGCGAACATGCGGGTGCTGCTCAGCGTTTCGGCGGCGCGGCGTTACCCGGCGACGCCGCCGCCGTGCTGTCGCGCGGTGCACCTGCGCCGAGATCGGCTCCCGTTACGGGATCGCAGCGCGGGTCGGACGCGAGTCGCCGCGTCATCGCTTCGAGCGCCTGCGACTGCTGCGGCTCGACCGCGCCCTTCGCGGCGCCGTCGCCGCCGTCGACCGCCGGCTCGCCGCGCCGAAACGCGAGCGAGTCGCCGCGATTCCACGGGCCCGGCACCGGCTCGCCATCCTGCATCCGGAAGTACACGCGGTCGTACGGGGGCTTCGGCGGCAGCTTGCCCGGCGGGAAATTGCCGGTGATCGCGTACAGCGCCTTCTCGAACGACACCTGGTGCGAGACCTCGCGCGTCATCAGAAAACCCAGTGCGTCGCGGATGCCCGGATCGTCGGTCACGTTGATGAGCCGCTCGTAGATGATCTTCGCGCGCGCTTCGGCCGCGATGTTCGAGCGCAGGTCGGCCGTCGGTTCGCCGATCGTGTCGATGTATGCGGCCGACCAGGGCACGCCGCCCGAATTGGTCAGCGGCGCGCCTGCGCCGTACAGCACCTGCGTGACGTGACTGTCGTTACCCGCGCCGTGCAGCTTGCGGTAGAGCTCGGCCTGTTCGTCGACGGCTTCGGCGAGCTCGCCCTTCGCGCCCCGGTTCAGCATCGCGGCCATCGAGCCGATGACTTCGAGATGGCTCAGTTCCTCGGTCGCGATGTCGAGCAGCATGTCCTTGCGGCCGGGATCCTCTTCGGTGATCGCCTGCGTGAAATAGCGCATCGCGGCGGCGAGTTCGCCCTGCGGACCGCCGAACTGTTCCAGCAGCAGGTTGGCGAGCCCCGGATTCGGCGCACCGACGCGCACCGTGTACTGAAGCCGTGTGTTGTGAATGAACATGAAACCTCCGTGTCGGGAAATGAACGGCAACTGCGACGGAGGCCGAGCACGGGGCGCGCCCGTGACGGTGCGGCGAAGCGAGACCGACGTGCCGCGCGGAGCGTGGCCCGATGCTCGCGGGCGCGTGGCGACATCGCTGCCGCGCATCGGTCGTGTCGGGCGTCGTGTCGGGCGCGACGCATGCGCCCGCGATTTTTCAACGCGTTGTCATTTCTGCCGCGGCGGCTCGGCATGGACGATGCCCGGCTGGCGCGTGTCGCGGCGTGCGCGCGTGCGGGGTGCCGGCGCGTCGGGCAACTGCGCCGGCCGGCGCTCATCGGGCGCTTGAGGCTTGCCTTCGGCAGGATCGCGCGCGCTGCGTGGTGGCGGCGTGTCCGTGCCGTGTCGCTTGCCCTCCGGGCCGGGCGTGCTGTCGCCGCGGTCCTGTCCGTGCGAATCGGTGTCGAGCGAAGATGATCGCTTCATCGGGGCGCCTGTCGTGGTGATCGGATCGCGATTGCCGCGCATCGCTCGTGCCGGCGGCATCCGGCATCCGGCAGGCGGCGCGCGTGCCGGGTGCGCCGCTTGCTTGCCCGGACGCTTGAGGCCGGCGCGTGCAATACCGCACGCGGCCGCCGCCCGGAGCGATATTTCATGCCCGATGCGACCCTGTTCCCGTTGCCCGTCGATGAGCGATTGCGCGTCGCGTTCCGGCGCACGTTCGCGCCGGAACGACACGGCAGTCGGACGGGGCTGGCGCGGTTGTCGATGCAATGCTCGCCCTCGGCCGCGACGTGGGCCACGGAGGGCGTGTCGACCGCGTTTGCACCTCCGACCGTCTACCGCGCGGGCGACGGCAATGCCGACGCCGGCAACGGCGGCAGCGCCGGGCAGCATCGCCATGACGAGCGAGACACCGATGCACCGGGCGGCGGCGGAGGCGACGGCCATCCGCACGACGATCGCGGCGGCCGCACCGGCGGCGATGGCGACGGCGACAACGGCGAAGGCGCGCGCAAGCGGCCCGGCAGGAAACCGCTGATCATCCTCGGCGCGGTGCTGTTCGTGCTGGTGATCGCGGGGATCGTGTGGTGGCTCGCGACGCGCGACCAGGAAAGCACCGACGACGCGTACACCGACGGCAACGCGGTGGCCATTGCACCGCATGTGTCCGGCTACGTGACACGGCTCGCGGTCGACGACAACACGTTCGTGCATCGCGGCGACGTGCTCGTCGAGATCGATCCGCGCGACTACCGCGCGCAAGTCGATGCGGCACGCGCGCAGCTCGGACTGGCACAGGCCCAGCTCGACGCGGCGCGCGTGCAGCTCGACATCGCGCATGTGCAGTTTCCGGCGCAGTACCGGCAGGCCCGCGCGCAGATCGAATCGGCGGAAGCCGCGTACCGTCAGGCGCTCGCCGCGCAGGAACGGCAGCGCGCGGTCGATGCGCGTGCGACGTCGCAGCAGGCGATCGACGCGGCTGACGCCAAGCGTGCGAGCGCCGATGCGAACGTGGCGATGGCCCAGGCGCAGGCACGTACCGCGAGCCTCGTGCCGCAGCAGATCCGGCAGGCCGAAACGGCCGTCGAGGAGCGCCGCCAGCAAGTGCTCCAGGCGCGTGCGCAACTCGATACGGCCGATCTGAATCTGTCGTACTGCGAACTGCGTGCGTCGTCCGACGGGTGGATCACGCGCAGGAACGTGCAACTGGGCTCATACCTGCAGGCGGGTGCGTCGATCTTCTCGATCGTCACGCCGCGTGTCTGGGTCACCGCGAACTTCAAGGAGTCGCAACTGGAGCGGATGCGTATCGGCGATCGCGTCGACGTGTCGGTCGACGCGTATCCCGATCTCGATCTGCACGGCCACGTCGACAGCATCCAGCTCGGCAGCGGCGCGCATTTCTCCGCATTCCCGGCCGAGAATGCGACCGGCAACTTCGTGAAGATCGTGCAGCGCGTGCCCGTGAAGATCGTGCTCGACGGTCCGCTGCCGCGCAATCCGCCGCTCGGTCTCGGCTTGTCGGCCGAACCGACCGTGCACCTGAAATGACCGGCCGCCGCGCGATGGCCACCATCACCGGAGCGATCCGATGCACGACATCCATACGCCCGCCTCGTCACGCGGGGCCCGCCGATGAACCGGCCGCCCGACCGGCCGGCATCGTCCGGCGGCGGCGCCTGGCGGCCGGCCGCGAACCCGTGGGTCGTCGCGATCGTCGTCACGCTCGCCGCGTTCATGGAAGTGCTCGACACGACGATCGTGAACGTCGCGCTGCCGCATATCGCGGGCACGATGTCCGCGAGCTACGACGAGGCGACCTGGACGCTCACGTCATATCTCGTCGCGAACGGCATCGTGCTGCCGATTTCGGGCTTCTTCGGGCGCCTGCTCGGCCGCAAGCGCTACTTCGTGCTGTGCATCGCCGCGTTCACGGTGTGCTCGTTCCTGTGCGGCGTCGCGACCAATCTCGGCGAACTGATCGTGTTCCGCGTGCTGCAGGGGCTGTTCGGCGGCGGGCTGCAGCCGAACCAGCAATCGATCATCCTCGACACGTTTCCTCCCGAACAGCGCAACCGCGCGTTCTCGATCTCGGCGATCGCGATCGTCGTCGCGCCGGTGCTCGGGCCGACGCTCGGCGGCTGGATCACCGATCATTTCTCGTGGCGTTGGGTGTTCCTGCTCAACGTGCCGATCGGCGCGCTGACCGTGCTCGCGGTGATGCAGCTCGTCGAGGATCCGCCGTGGCGGCGTGGCGCCGAGCGCGGGATTTCCGTCGACTACATCGGCATCGGGCTGATCGCAATCGGGCTCGGCTGCCTGCAGGTCATGCTCGATCGCGGCGAGGACGACGACTGGTTCGGCTCGAACTTCATCCGCATCTTCGCGGCGCTGTCCGCGCTCGGGTTGATCGGCGCGACGATGTGGCTGCTGCGCGCGAGGAAACCGGTGGTCGACCTGTCGTGCCTGCGCGACCGCAACTTCGCACTCGGCTGCGTGACGATCGCGACGTTCGCGGCCGTGCTGTACGGCAGCGCGGTGATCGTGCCGCAACTCGCGCAGCAGCACCTCGGCTATACGGCGACGCTCGCGGGCCTCGTGCTGTCGCCCGGCGCGCTGCTGATCACGATGGAAATCCCGATCGTGAGCCGCCTGATGCCGCACGTGCAGACGCGCTATCTGGTCGGCTTCGGTTTCGTGCTGCTGTCGGGCGCGCTGATCTATTCACGGATGCTGGTGCCGGACATCGACTACAGGCACCTGGTGATGATCCGCTGTGCGCAGTCGCTGGCGATCGGCTTCCTGTTCGTGCCGATCACGACGCTCGCGTATCTGACCGTGCCGCAGCGGCTCAACGACGACGCGTCCGCCCTGTTCACGATGTTCCGCAACGTCGCGGGGTCCATCGGCATTTCGGTGTCGACCGCGCTGATCCGGGAGCGCACGCAGGCGCGCTTGGCGCACCTGTCCACGCATATGTCGCCGCTGTCGCAGAACTTTCAGGAGTCGCTGCAAGATCATGCCCGCACGATCGGCGCGCTGTCGGGCGCGCCGCCGCCGGCCGCGCTCCAGACCGCCACCGGCCGGCTGTACGAGACGTTCATCTCGCAGGCGACGATCCTCGCGTATATCGACGTGTTCGCGATCCTCGCGGTGTTCTGCGCGTTCAGCATTCCGTTGACGTTCCTGTTCTCGCCGGTGAAGGCCGCACGCGGCGCGGGAGGGCATTGAGGATGACGAATCATCGACAGCGCGGTCGCCGCCGACATTCGCCGCGAGCGCGTGGTATCGCGGCGGTGCTCGCGGCCTGCGCGGCACTCGCGGGCTGCACCGTCGGGCCGGACTTCAAGCCGCCACATGCGGAGGTGCCGGCGAACTGGCACGACCTGAAGGCGTCGGCATCGGCCGCTTCGGGCGCATCGGCGGCTTCGACGCCCGGCGCATCCGCGCCGTCGTCGCCGCTGACCAGCGCCGATCCCGACCCACGTTGGTGGCGTGCGTTCGGCGACCCGCTGCTCGACCGGCTGGTCGAGCGCGCCGCGTATGACAACCTCGGCGTGCAGGCCGCCGTGCTGCGCATCGCGCAGGCGCGGGCGCAGGTGCGCGCGGCGGCTGCGCAGGGCTTGCCCAACGTGCGCGCGAGCGCGAGCTACCAGCGCGAGCAGTTGGGCCTGAAGGGCATCATCGAGGAACAGGGCATCGACCAGCGCGTCGACCGCCTCGGTGCGCCGGGTTCGCCGCTCGACCGGTACGGCCCGGGCACCGGCGCGAGCGTGCAGCAGGGCGCACGGGGCGCGATCGATGCCCTCGAGGCGCCGGTCAATCTGTGGCAGGCCGGATTCGACGCATCGTGGGAACTCGACCTGTTCGGGCGCGTGCGCCGCTCGGTCGAATCGGCCGACGCGCAGGCAAGCGCCGCTGTCGCGAGCCGCGACGACGCGTTGCTGTCGCTCGAGGCCGAAGTCGCGCAGACCTATCTGCAACTGCGCGGCGCCGAAGCGCAGCGCGCGCTGGCCGACGACCTCCAACGCGCGCAGCGCGACCTGCTCGACCTCACGCGCGAGCAGGCCGCGCACGGCCTTGCGAGCGATCTGGACGTACGCAGCGCCGACGCGCGGCTCGCACAGATCCGCGCGCAACTGCCGCAGTTCGACCAGCAGATCGCGCTGCTGCGCAATGGTCTCGCGTATCTGGTCGGGGGGCCGCCGGGTGCGCTAGACGACTGGCTCGACGTGCCGCGCGCATTGCCGGGCGTGCCGCCCGCCGTGCCGGTCGGCCTGCCGTCGACGCTCGCGCGCCGGCGGCCCGACATCCGCCGCGCGGAGGCCGACCTGCATGCGGCGACTGCGGACGTCGGCGTCGCCGTCGCGCAGTTCTATCCGGACATCTCCCTGACGGGGCAGGTCGGCCTGCGTGCGTCGCACGTTCGCGAACTCGCGCACTGGTCCCATCTGTTTTATGCGTTCGGGCCGGCCGTGTCGCTGCCGATTTTTGCGGGCGGGCAACTGGTGTCGAATCTGCGGCTGTCGCAGGCGCGGCAAGCCGAAGCGGCGCTTGCGTACCGGCAGGCGGTGCTCGTCGCACTGCGCGACGTCGACAACGCGCTGGCCGTGTATCGCACCGACCAGACGCGCGCAGCCGCGCTCGACGATGCGGAGAAGGCCGAACGGAGCGCGCTGGAACTCGCGCGCGATCGTTACCGGAAGGGGTTGTCGCCGTTTCTCGACGTGCTCGACGCCGAGCGGCAATGGTCGGAGGGGCGGCAGCAGGCGGTGCAGGGCGCGTTGCAGACGACGACCGATCTGGTCGCGCTCTACAAGGCGCTGGGCGGTGGATGGCAGACGGCCGGCCCGGCGCCGGAAGCGGCTACGCTCGGGGCGACATCGCGGCCGGCGCAGACGGCCCACGCACCTTGGTCGCGATGAAGCGGCCGCTGCGCGACATCGCGCTTACCGGCACGCACGCGAAAACAGCAGCGAATCGGCGTCGTTGAAGCGAATCCGCACAGGATCGGCATACCCGGCCTTCTGCGCGACGCGGATCGACGCGACGTTGGTCGGCGCGATCAGGCACACGCTGCGCTCGAACCGGTGCTGCGCATCGAGCCAGCCGAGCGCATGCGACAACGCCTCGGTCGCGTAGCCCTTGCCGTGCGCCCAGCTCGCGAGCGCCCAGCCGGCTTCCGGCACGCCGCGAATCGACGGCTCGACCGCGCGATGGAAGTCGGCGAAACCGAGGTCGCCGACGTAGCGGCCCGACGTCTTCTCGCGGATCGCCCAGTAGCCGTAGCCGAGCAGCGGCCACAGCCCGCGATACGCGAGCAGCCGCATCCACGAATCGCGCGGCGCCGACGGCTTGCCGTTGAAGATGTGTGCGACGACGGTCGGCTCGGTCCACATCGCGGCGAGCGCGTCGAAGTCGCCGAGCGGGTGGCCTTCGAGAATCAGGCGGGGGGTGTCGAGAACCGGCGGGGACGTGACGGGCGGCAGGGCGCTGAGTGTCATCGGGCGTTCCATGAGGAAAGGAAGGCAGCGCGGTGCGTCGCGCTTGGGCCCCGTACGATACCGCGGAAACCGCGGCGCGGCCGCAAATCCCCGTGTGTGGCGGGGAATGCGATCGCATCGTCCGGCTTGCCGTCGTCCGATGATTGCGGCACGGGCTGGCGGCCGCATGGCGGCATCGCGCCCGTGCCGGGCGGTTTTTACTTGCGGCTTTTCAGGAAGCTGCGCCCGTGCGCGGTGATCGACGCACCGGATCGGCCGTTCGCGGCATGGCTGACGAAGCCCGCGCCGACGAGTTCCTGTTCGACCGACCAGCCAAGCGCCGGCGCATCGCGGCCGTAGCGCACATCGGCGAGGCGCTCGAGCGCCCAGATCGCGGAGGCCGACAGGTTGGGGGTGTTGGACGTGACGTTGTCGTTCATCGCTTCCTCGGAGAGTGGTGATTCAGGGTGAACGGCACGAGGCCGTGGGATCGGGCGACGCAGCGTCAGCCCGCCTGCAGCAACGGCAGCAGCGCCTGGAGCGCGGCGTCCTCGTCGGGGCCGGTGGCGAGCACCTGCGCGGACGTGCCGCCATGCATCTGTAGCGCCGCGATGGCCGTCGCGTCCTTCGCGCTGCCGCTGAGCCCGTTGGCGAGCAACAGGATGTCGCTTTCGAAGCGGTGTGCCGCCGCGACGATCGCGTCACGCGCCGCGATCGCACGGTTGCGGTTCCAGGCGGGGCCGATTTCAACGTAGACGACGGTTGCCACGATGCGGATCAGCCTTGGGGAAAGTTGCCGGAACGCCGTGCAACGGCCGGCCGGCGGCACGGCGGGACCGCGCTGAGCGCGGTTTCCCGACGGGGCGCCGGGTGTTGTACACCAGGCATCGGTGCATCATTCATCTCGAACATGTCGACATCCTCAGCGAAACCGCCATCAAGTCCGGCGAACGATCGAAAGTTGACGATTATAATACGGCAACGTGTTTATGTGTATTGCATTATAATGTCGTGTGCGCGACGTGCTGCCCGGTCGATTTGTCGACGGGGCCGTACGGCGCGCGGTCCGGCCACGCGCTTGCGTGTCCGGTATTTTTTTATCGATTGACCTGAAATCCCACCGAATGGAAGCTGCAATGAACGCCGCCCCCGCCTGCCCGCAATGCGCGATGGAAAACACCTACCCGGATGGCACGCTGACCGTGTGCGCGGACTGCGGCCACGAATGGTCGGCCGGCGCCGGCGCCGAAGCGGGCGACGAACCGGCGGGCGACGTCGTCAAGGACGCGAATGGCAACGTGCTGTCGGACGGCGATTCGGTCGTGCTGATCAAGGACTTGCGCGTGAAGGGTTCGTCGATCACGCTGAAGATGGGCACCAAGGTGAAGAGCATCCGTCTCGTCGGCGGCGATCACGAAGTCGATTGCAAGACCGACATGGGCGGCTTCATGCTGAAGGCCTGCTACCTGAAGAAGGTATGACCGCACGCGGTACGAGCGACTTTCCGATCAACCGGGCCTGTCGAGCATGAGCGAGGATCGAATTTCCTATGACGCGTTCCTGCAGTTCCTGGCGGCGCCGTTGAACGACGGCCGTCCGTTCGTGCTCGAGACGAAGCACGCGGTGTCGCTGCACTTCGACCACTTCGGCACGCAGAGCTTCATGTCGCTGAAGGATCCGGTGAGGCTCGAACTCGGCTATACGCGCGTGATGATGGGTTTCCTGCTGCTGCAGCCGGCGCCCGCGCGTATCTGCATGATCGGGCTCGGCGGTGGATCGCTGGCGAAGTACTGCTATCGGCACTTGCCCGACACGGCGATCGACGCGGTCGAGATCAATCCGGACGTGATCGCGCTGCGCGACGTGTTCAGGATTCCAGAAGACGACGCGCGCTTCGCGGTGATCTGCGCGGACGGCGCCGACTACGTCGAAAGGCCGGACGTCCAGGCGGACGTGATCCTGCACGACGCATTCGTCGCCGACGGCATGCCGGGCCGCTGCACGGGCACCGCGTTTCTCGATGCGTGCCGTGCGCGGCTGAGCGAAACGGGCGTGCTCGCGATCAACTTCATGGACGACGATCCGGCGTTGCCGCGGCATCTCGAGCAACTGCGCGCGGTGTTCGACGATTCGTGTGCGCTGGTGCCGTGCGGCGACGACAACAACTTCATTGCGTTCGCGTGGAAGAACGGCAACCCGCTGCCGTCGCTGCGCATCCTGCTCGAGCGCGCGCTGGGATTCGGCTCGGCGGGCGCGCTCAAGCTGTCGTCCACCGCTCGGCGCATGAAGGCGGGGGAGCGCATCGATCCCGCGCGGCTCGTGTGGCGCGCGCGCGAACATTCACGATGGGAAATCTGCGCCTGACGGCGCCGCAGGTTTGACCGCGCCTACTTCATCCCTTACTTCACTCGCTTGCCGAGCGCGCTCTTGGTCTTGTACGTGACGCCGTGTTTGTCGAGATACTCGCGGATCAACTGACGCACGACTTGCGACGGTGTGAGGTCCTGCTCGGCGCAGAGCATTTCGAATGCTTCTTTCTTGGCGGGATCGATCAGGACGGTCAGGCGGGCGGTTTTCGTTTCCATCGGGATGGCAGGGGTGGTCGATATGTTAATCAAATTATAATCCATCCGCTTTCGGCGCCATGTCCGGATGTGTCATGCCGGGTCGTGCACCGGTTCAACGTCGGTGTACGAGCCATGTGGACAGGTCGTCGAGTTCGGTTACGATGCCGGCCGCCGGTGCGAGGCGGCCGCGCCGGCCGCACGCCCGGAAGCCTCGAATTGCTCGAATCATATGGCAAAGATGATAACGAGATTATCATACGCTGTTGGTCGTATTGGGCTTTAAGTACAATATCGACCGGGGCTGCCGGCTCCGGCTTGCCCGAGCGGCTCGGTCGTCCGCGCGGCCGATGATCCGGCTGCTACCGTTTCCACGCGGCGTGCGTGCACCGTTACCGCGGCGCTGCCCGGTCGTCACTTCGCCTTTACTGCACAGCCCACTTCGCTATTCGCCTCATGACCCCGATCAAGTTCGTTCTCCGCTACACGGCGATTCCTTTCGCAGCCATCGTGGCCGTCGTGATGTGGGCGGTCGTGCCGTCGTCGAAAGAGGTCGACGCACGCCAATATGCGGCGCTGTCGCGCGGATACGCGAGCTTTCCGCTACCGTTTCGACATGAAATCGCGGAAGCGATGGAGCAGGGCCGTATCAGCGACCGGCGTTACCAGACGCTCGTACGCGATTCGCTGGGTAATGGCGTGGCGCTGGACTGGCCGGCGTCGGGTGTTGCCGACGTCGCTGCCGAGCGGCAAAGACTGGCAGCACTGCTGAAGGCCGATTCCGGCCTGGAGGAACATCAACAATGAAGATTGCGCTGGTTTCGGTGGCTTTCGTGATGATTATCGGAAGCCTGGTTTTCGCGCTGTATTTCATGAATCACGACCGGGGCGGCAGCAAGCGGATGGCGTGGTCGCTCGCGGCGCGCGTCGGGCTGTCGATCACGCTGTTCCTGTCGCTGCTGATCGCATACCGGCTCGGGTGGATCGAGCCGACCGGGCTGCCAATCGGGCGGTGATGCGGGGCATTCGCCCTCGCCGCCGCAGCGCACGAGCTATTGCCGACTGAAGGATCGCCACTGGCATCCGTTTCAGTCTCCGCGCGATCGGCAGGCCGTCAAAATGCCGCGCAGCAGATCGATCGGCGGCGGCGGACATCCAGAAATCGTCACATCGACGGGCAGCACCGACGAAACGGGGCCGCACACCGCATAGCTGTCGGCAAAGATGCCGCCCGTGCACGCGCACTCGCCGGCTGCGACGACCAGCTTCGGCGCCGGCGTCGCCTCGTACGCGGCAAGCACGGCTGCCTTCATGTTCAGCGTGACGGGGCCGGTCACGAGCAGCAGGTCCGCATGGCGCGGGCTGGCGACGAATTTGATCCCGAGCCCTTCGATGTTGTAGTACGGGTTGTTCAGCGCATGGATCTCCAGTTCGCAGCCGTTGCACGAACCCGCGTCGATCTGCCGGATGCACAACGCGCGGCCGAGGAGGTCGAGAATGTCCTGACGAATCTGCTGCGCCTCGTGTCGCCAGGCGGCTTCGGCGGTCGGCACGGGCTCGTCGGGAAATTCAGTGCGCGCGAATTGACGGATGAGTTGCCACATCAGAGATCGTGCCCCGCGTAGTTCAGGTTGAACGATTTATTGATCAACGGGAAATCGGGAACGATGTTGCCGATGATCGCGTGCTCGAGCGCCGGCCAGTTCTGCCAGGACGGATCGTGGCAATGGCAGCGCGCGATGGCATCGCCCGACGCCGTCTCGAGCGCGACGAACACGTCGCCGCGCCAACCCTCCACCCAGCCGATTCCCCTGGATGGCGCCGCCGCGGGCGTGACGGTGGCGGCGATCGGCCCGTCCGGGAGAATCGCCAGCAGTTCGCCCATCAGGCGCAACGATTCGTCGATTTCGGCAAACCGCACGGCGACCCGCGCGGCCACGTCGCCGCGCGGGTCGCTTGCCGCCTTGACGGCCAGGTTGCCGTAAGGGGCCGGTCGCAGGTTCGCGCGCACGTCGAATGTCTCGCCGCTGGCGCGGGCGGCCATGCCGCGCACGCCGAAATGTGCGACGACGTCGGCATTCAGTCGGCCGGTGCCGAGAAACCGGTCCTGCAGCCCGGACTGGTCCTCGTAGATCTTCCGCATCACGTGTACTTCGCGTGCGATGCGTTCGCATTGTTCGGTGAGCGCCGCCGCGTCCTCGGGATAAATGTCGACGGCCAGCCCGCCCGGCACGATTCGATCCATCAGGTATCGATGCCCGAAGATCCCGTCGTTGGTCCGTACCCAGTTCTCCTTGAGCCGCGAGAACTGCGCGAGACCGAACGCGAATCCGGCGTCGTTGCCGAGCGCGCCGAGGTCGCCGAGGTGATTGGCGATGCGCTCGCGTTCGAGCAGGAGGGCGCGCAGAACCAGCGCACGCGCCGGCACGGCTGTGCCGCACGCCTGCTCGAGTGCCATGCAGTAGGCCCACGAGAACGCAACGGTCGAATCGCCGGCGACCCGGCCCGCAACGCGATGGCCGTTCGACGCGGCCGTCCGTTCGAACAACCGTTCGACGCCGCGATGCACATAGCCGAGCCGCTCCTCGAGCCGCAGCACTTTTTCGCCGACGACCGAAAACTGGAAATGGCCCGGCTCGATGATGCCGGCGTGAATCGGCCCGACCGCGATTTCGTGCACGCCGTCGCCGGCAACCTGCACGAACGGATAATCCGCTTCGTTCGATTCGAACCGCTCGATTCCGGTCGCCCGCTTCTGCAGCGGAAAGTAGTCGCCGGGCCAGTTGCCGTGATTGAGCCACGGGCGCGTGTCGCGCGCATCGCGCTCGCGCAGCCCGGTCAGGTCGAAAATCGCGCGCTGCATGCGCGTTGCGGCGGGAAACACGCCCGTCAGATCGGGATAGTCGCCGTCGGCACGCGGTTCCGGCCCGGTCGCGAGACGCACCCACATGACGCCGTCGTCGCATTCGTAAGCCGCGTTGACCGAAAATACGCGCTCGGGCGTTTCGCCGCCCCACATCGCGACGAGGCGGCTTCGCTCCATCCGCGCGGTATGCGCGATGTCGAGCCATCGCGCTTCGTCGACGTCAACCACGGTAGCCGGAACCTGGCCTGCTTCGTGCCCGAGGCGAGTCGAGCCGTCCGCCTGAATCAAGTCGAGTCGCATCGCTTATCCCGCCAGCATCGTTGCAGCCTGGCGATACCACATCGCCAGATAAGGCGGCACGTACAGACCCAGCATCAGGCCGAGCCCCAGATGCACGAACACCGGCAGCAGCGCCGGCCGGTGTTCGAGCGGCGTCGCCGTCGTCGTTTCGCCGAACACCATCCGCTGCACGCGCGCGAAGATCGCCGCGAACGCGACGGCGAGCCCGAGCAGCAGCAACGGCGCGGTCCACGGGAGCGCGTTCATCGCCGTCGTCAGGATCAGGAATTCGCTCGCGAACACGCCGAACGGCGGCAGCCCGAGAATGGCAAGTGCGCCAAGCATCAATGCCCAGCCGACCGTCGGGCTGACCTGCAGCAGCCCGCGAATGCCGTCGATCGCCTGCGTGCCGGCCTTCTGCGCGGCATGACCGACGGCGAAGAAGATCGCCGACTTGACGAGGGAATGGACCGTCATGTGCAGCAACCCGGCGAACGTCGCGATCGGTCCGCCGAGCCCGAACGCGAACGTCATCAGGCCCATATGCTCGATCGACGAGTACGAGAACAGGCGCTTCACGTCCTTCTGCCGGAACAGCGAGAACGACGCGATCAGGACCGACACGAGCCCGAACCCGACCAGCAATCGCCCAGGCAGGCCGTTGCCGAGCGCGCCGTCGGCCAGCACCTTGCAGCGCAGCACCGCATACAGCGCGACGTTCAGCAGCAGGCCGGACAGCACCGCCGAAATCGGCGTCGGACCTTCGGCGTGCGCGTCCGGCAGCCAGCTATGCATCGGCACGAGGCCGACCTTGGTACCGTAGCCGACCAGCAGAAACACGAAGGCGATCGACACGATCGTCGGATCGAGCTGCGTCCTGATCGCGGCCAGGCTCGTCCACAACAGCGCGTCGCCGTCGGTCAGTTGCCGGCTCGCGGCAAGATACAGCAGGATCGTGCCGAACAGCGCCTGGGCGATGCCGACGCCGCACAGGATGAAGTATTTCCATGCGGCTTCGAGGCTCGCGGCGGTGCGGTAGACGCTGACGAGCAACACGGTGGCGAGCGTTGCGGCTTCCATCGCGACCCACAGCACGCCGACGTTGTCGGTCAGCAGCGCGAGCAGCATCGCGAACATGAAGAGCTGATACATGCTGTGATAGAGCCGCATGCGTGCGGCGGTCATCCGGCCGCGGGCTTCCTCGATCTGCATGTAGGGCCGGGAAAACAGCGATGTCGTCCAGCCGACGAACGCCGTGAGTGCCACGAGATAGACGTTGAGCGGATCGACGAAAAACGCGCGTCCGAATGCGAACGACGGGCCGTGCTCGACGGTGCGCGCGGCAAGCACCACCGTTGCCGCGAACGTCAGGAAGCTGAAGCCGACGTTCAGCTGGCGCGCGACCCGGCTCGGCCGCACGCAGGCGAGGCACGCCGCTCCCGCGAGCGGCAGGCCGAGCACGGCGAGCACGACGTGGGCGTCATTCATCTTTGAGTTTCTCGAGGTGATGGATGTCCAGGCTGTCGAACTGCTCGCGAATCTGGAACATGAAGACGCCCAGGATCAGGATCCCGATCAGCACGTCGAGCCCGATGCCGAGCTCGACGATCATCGGCATGCCGTTGGTCGCGGCCGCCGCCGCGAAGAACAACCCGTTTTCCATCGACAGAAAGCCGATCACCTGCGGAATGGCCTTTGCGCGCGTGATCATCGCCATGAACGACAGCAGCACGCATGCGAGCGCAATGCCGAGCGTGCCGCGTGCGACCGATGTCGCGAGCTGGCTGATCGGCGCCGCGACATTGAACGCAACGATGACGAGCACGATGCCGATCAGCAGCGTGGTCGGGATATTGATGAGCGGCTCGACGTCGGTCTTGACGTCGAGCCTGCGAACGAGCCGATACAGGAACCACGGAATCACGCCGACCTTCAGCACGAGCGTCAGCGCGGCGGACACGTACAGGTGCACGTCGTCCGTGACGAAGCCGAGGATCAGGTTCGCCGACACGAGCGCGACACCCTGCAGCGTATAGAGATGGATCAGGGACAGGATCCTGCGCTGGCTCAGCATCGCGAACGACAGCATCAGCAGCACGGCCGCGAGGAAATTGATCAGTTGTGTCGCGTAGGCGTGCATTCATGCTCCCAGCAGCAGATGGACGAGCATGCCGATCACGGCCAGCAGGAAGGCGGTCGCCAGGAATTCCGGTACCCGGAAGATGCGCATCTTCGCGTTGGCCGTTTCGACCACGGCGAGCGTCACGCCGCCTGCCGCCAGTTTGACGAAGAGCACCGGCACGGCCAGCAGCAGCGCAACCGGATCGCCCGCGTTCGCGATGCCCCAGGGCACGAACAACGCGAGACCGATGCACGAATACGCGAACAGCTTGAGGCTTGCCGCCCACTCCATCAAGGCAAGGTGCCGTCCCGAATATTCGAGGATCAGCGCCTCGTGGATCATCGTGAGTTCGAGGTGAGTGGTCGGATTGTCGACCGGCAGCCGCGCATTTTCGGCCAGCGCGACCAGCGTGAACGCGATGCCGGCGAACGCCAGGCTCGGATAGATCGTGAGCTCGCCGCGGCCGAGTGTCGCGACGATGCTCGTCAGCAGCGTCGACTGCGTAATCAGCGAGGCAGACAGGAGCACCATCAGCAGTGCCGGCTCCGCGAGGAAGCCGATCAGCATTTCGCGGCGGGCGCCGAGCGTGCCGAACGCCGTGCCGACGTCCATCGCCGCAAGCGACAGTGTGACGCGCGCGAGCGCAAACAGGCCGACGAGCGCGATTGCATCGGCGGCGGGCGACAGCGGCAACTCGGTCGACAGGGTTGGCACGATCGCGCACGCGAGCGTCATGGCGGCCCATACGACATAGGGCGCGCCGCGGAACACGGGGCTTGCGCCGTGCGCGATGACCGATTCCTTGTTGAACAGCTTGTGGAGCATCCGGTACGGTTGCCAGATAGACGGCGCACGTCGGTTTTGAAGCCAGGCGCGGCATTGGTTGACCCAGCCCGTGAGCAATGGCGCGGCCGCGATCGCTATCACGATTTCGAGAGTCTGCGAGATGACGCCGGACAGGGTTACCATCGTCTCACCAGCATCAGAAGCACAATCAGCACGACGAAACTGTATGTCAGGTAAACCGCGATCTTGCCCGTCTGCAGCCGGCCCGCCCAGTCGGCGATGCGTTGCGTCAGTGCCGCGATGCGCAAGTAGAGTGCGGACCAGGTGCGATCGGTCACCGACACTCGATAGGCCGGCTGTGCGTCGAATGGCGACGGCAATTGCCGCTCGATGTGCAGCAGCGGTGCGAAGATTTCGCGGATCGGCTGCCCGAATCCTTCCGCCGTATCCTGCATTCGCGCTGTCGTGAACGGAAAGCCGCAGCCCCACGGCGCCGCGCGTCGCAGCCGGCCGTGATAAAAGCGCCGCACCAGCACCCACGCGAGTCCGCAGCATGCGATGAAGAACAGCATGAAAGCCGCCGGCATGTAGCTCGCGCGAGCGGCCGATATGGGCGCGAACAACAGCCAGCCGTGATTGTCCGCGCCGACGCCGGCGCCGACCAGCGTGTGCGTGACGCGATCCAGCAGCTTGACGAACTGCGCCGGCATCAGCCCGAGCAGCACGCTGGCGATCGCGAACCAGCAGAACGCGAGCCGTTCCCACATGTTCGCGTCGCGGGCGCGGTTCAGCTTCGCTTCTCTCGGTTGCCCGAGGAACACGATACCGAAGAACTTGACCATCGTGTAGCCGGCCAGCGCGGCCGACATGGCGATCAGCGCGGCGGCGATCGGCACGGTCATGGCGAGCACCGAATCCGGCAAGCCTGGCGCGAACAGGAAACTCTGCAGCAACAGCCATTCGGCCGCGAAGCCGCTGAGCGGCGGCAAGCCCGCGCTCGCCGCGACACCCGCGAGCACCGCCCATGCGGTCCAGGGCATGAAGCGAATCAGCCCGCCGAGCTTGCCGAGGTTGCGCTCGCCGGTGGCGTGGAGCACGGCGCCCGTGCCCAGGAACAGCAAGCTCTTGAATGCCGCGTGCGCGACGATTTGATAGAGCATCGCGGTCAGCGCGAGCGCGGACAGGCTCGTCATCCCGTATGCGCGAAACAGCACGGCAAGACCGAGCGCGACGATCATCAGGCCGACGTTGTCGATCGACGAATAGGCCAGCAGGCGTTTCATGTCGGTCTGGATGGTGCTGAACACCACGCCCAGCAGCGCGGTGCTGATGCCAAGCACGAGCAGCAGCACGCCCCACCATGCGATCTGTACGTGCAACAGGTCGAACAGGGTGCGCAGCAGGCCGTACAGACCCACTTTCAACACGAATCCGCTGAGGAGCGCCGAGACGGGTGACGGTGCCGCGGGATGGGCCTCCGGCAGCCACACATGCAGCGGGAAGATGCCGGCCTTCGCGCCGAACCCGACGAGCGCGAACAGGAAGGCGAACGATGCGGAGAAGGTATCCAGCGACTGCGCGCGCAGGTTGGCGAACGTGTAGTCGCCGGTGCGGGCCTGCAGAATGCCGAAGCAGAGCAGCAGCGCGAGCGCGCCGACGTGCGAGATCAGGAAATACAGATATCCCGCACGGCGGATCTCGCCGATCCGGTGATTGGTCATCACGAGAAACGTCGCGGACAGCGTCAGCGTCTCCCAGGCGACCATGAACACGTATGCGTCGTCCGCGATCAACACCAGTGCGATGCTTGCGACGCAGACGTGGTATTCGAAGCAGATCAACCCGGGCGCGGATCCTTCGCCCTTGCGGAAATAGCCGGCTGAAAAGGCGCCGATCCCCGTGCTGACGAGGCACAGCACGAACAGGAAATAGCCGGACAAGCGGTCGAGACGCAGATGAAAGGGCAGACCGGGAAGCCCGATCGGCAGCACGGCGGTAGACGGTTCGGCAAAGATGCCGGCGAGGCCTGCCGCGGCGGCGAACAGTCCGACCAACGCGCCGAGCGGAAAGAGGCCGTGGGCCACGAGCCGCGTGCGACGCAGCGCCCCGAGCCCCAGCGTGCCGACCGCGAGCCACGCGGCCACGGCCAGCAGGACGAAGTGGACGACCGGCACGGGTGCCATCCGGAATGTCTCCAGTACGCTCGGGTTGGACGAGGTGGTTGGAATGGCCGCTTCTCCCGCGACGTATTCCTGCCCGCATTATGACACCGAAAGGCCAATCCGGATAACAAGGTATGATAATGTCGTTATCATTAAAGTCTCATGAATCCTCGGATGGAGCGGGCGCACGTGGCGGTTTGTCGCGGCGTTCCGGGTTCCGCCCAGGGCGTCGTTGTCCCCGATCCGGGCGAATGAGGGAAGATCCTATGCCAGCGCAGTACTTCCGAGGCCTGACGGGAAAACACCGTAGCGCGACCGCGAACCGCCAGCTCGGGTTCTCGCTTGCCTTTGTTGCCGGAGCAACCAATGCCGGCGGTTTCCTCGCGGTCAAGCAATACACGTCCCACATGAGCGGGATCGTGTCGGCGATTGCGGATCAGACGGCGCTCGGCGACATCCGGCTCGTGCTGGCCGGAGTGGGTTCGCTCGCGTCGTTTCTGGTGGGCGCCGGCTGCTCGGCGATGCTCGTCAACTGGGGGCGCCGCCGCGGCCTTCAGAGTCAGTATGTGCTGCCGTTGCTGGTCGAAGCCGCGCTGCTGCTCCTGTTCGGGCTGCTCGGCAGCCACCTCGCGCTGTGGGAAGCGTTCTTCATGCCGGTCACGGTCATCTTGCTTTGCTTCATCATGGGGCTGCAAAACGCGATGATCACAAAGCTGTCGGGAGCGGAAATCCGCACGACGCACATGACGGGCATCGTGACGGACCTCGGCATCGAACTCGGCAAACTCTTTTACTGGAACCGCTCGAATGCAGACGTGCACGCGCAGGCGGTGATCGCGAACCGCGCGAAGCTCAGGATTCACGGAACGATGCTGGCGTCGTTCTTCGTCGGGGGGCTGGCCGGTGCAATCGGCTTCAAGCATGTCGGCTACGTGTCGACCGTGCCGCTTGCCGCGGTGCTCGTCACGCTGGCGATCGTGCCCGTTGTCGACGACGTGCTTGAATATCTCTATCGGCTCGACCGCAGGCCGTGAGCGGGGCGCCGAGCGGATCAACGCGTGTGTGACGAATGTTTTCCGGTGCTGGCGGCAAGGGCCGGTGCATTATAATTGGATTAGCATATTCGCCGACTCTGTCCTGTAATGGAAACGAAAACCGCACGCTTGACCATCCTGATCGATCCCGCCAAGAAAGAAGCGTTCGACATGCTCTGCGCGGAGCAGGACCTCACACCGTCGCAAGTCGTGCGGCAGTTGATTCGCGAGTATCTCGAGGAACACGGCGTGAGCTACAAGACGAAAAGCACGCTCGGCAAGCGGGTGAAGCGAAGCGCGGGCTGAGTTCGCAAGCCGGCTAGACGTCGATTTCCCAGTGTGCATGCCCCTGCGCATGCCAGATCAACCGCTTTGGATCGAGGCGTTCTCCTTCCTTCACGCGCCGAGCGGTTGACGACAGCTTGAGTTCGCCGGCAAACGCGAACGAGCGCGCGCGTTCGAACAGCACTCGCCTCGATGGCAAACGAAGCGGCCCTTTCCAGGCGAAAGCGACGTAATTGCTGTCGTCGTCGCAGCGGACAACCGCATACGAAGGGCCGAACACGCAGCCCAGGCGCGCGATGTGAGCGGGCAGCGACGGGTCGTCGTCCGCCAGATTGATCGCGAGCACTCCGGAATCGCTCAATCGCTCGCGACAGGCGGTAAAGAACGCGATATCCGCACACCGGCTCGGCATGCCTTCCGCGACGAAGGCATCCAGCAGGATCACGTCGGTGTGGACATCCTCCCGCGTCACGTACTCCGCGCCATCTGCACAAATCACCTTGAATCGAGTGTCGTCCGCAGGAATCCTGAACACGTCGCGTAGCGCGATGACTTCCGGATTGATTTCGACCGCGTCGATGGTCACGCCGGGCAGATGCCGATAGCAGTACTTTGCCAAGGAGCCGCCACCGAGCCCGATCATGCACATATGTCCGGCGGCCGGGTGCAGCAGCAAGCATCCCATCATGGTTCGCGTATAGCCGAGCGCCAGTTCGTCGGGCGTGCGCAGCGACATGAAGCTTTGGGTGGCCTGGTGATCGAAGTGCAGTGAGATCGCGTGCTGCGTCTCCAGTACGTACGGTCGCCCGTCATTCAGCGGGGTCGACAGAAATTCGACGAACGCATCGTAGGATGTTCGGTCATGCTCCATGCTCGATCGATCCGGGTAGGCAAGTTGTTGGGGGCGCGTGCAGCGAACGGCAACGACAAGCGGGTTCGCCGTTGTGATCGCCGCCGACGAGACGGATGCTCTTGACCTCGGGGCCCATCTTCAACGCGATCGACGAACCCTTCACGCACAAGTCCTCGATCAGCACGACGGAATCGCCGTCCGACAGGACGGTGCCGTACACATCCTTGACCACCCGCTCGACCGATTCGTCAGTCGATTTGATGCCGGCGCCGGCCGCCCATTCGTGACTGCAGTCCACGCATACGGTCAGCGCGCCATCCGGGGCAGCGTTCATTGCGACTTTCATTTGTCGGATCCGGGAGAGGCAGAGGAAAACGGGCGTGCACTTTCATCACCGAGGTTGCCATCGTGCCGTCGGCCCGCGGGTGCGTCCAGCTCAAGGTTTGATGTGCACCGCATTATAATGCGATACACATTTGTTTATTGCTGTCTTATAATCGCTACTTGCCGCCGATCGCCGGAGTTGCGGGCGGATTAGCGGAGGTAGTCGACATGTTCGATCTGGATGGGGTGCTACTGCTGCCCGATCGGCGGCCCGTATTCCTGCCGGAGGTCGCGGGAAGCCGAGGGCTTATCGTTGTGGGTGTCGGACGCGGTGGCGAGCGCGGCTTCCAGATGGTCCACCGCTTCCATGATGCGGCCGAACGGCTCGCGGCTGCCGGTATCCATCTGGCCTTCGTTTATCCGAGGGAATCGGCTCGGCATGTGATGGATCCGATCTCGGTGGCCAGTGCGCGGTTCCGGCACCACCCGCGTCTGCTTCTCGATGCAGATGGCTGCTGTTTTGCGCAGGGTGTGCCTCCTCGATTGCTCAATGCCGTGTATCTGAGCAGCGAGATGAAGCGTCTCGCCGGTTTCGAGATCGACGTGCGCAATGCTGCATGGGAGACCGAGTTCCAGGCGTTTCTGATGGCCTGCCAGGTCGCCCCGTCCCACTGAATACCAGGATCTGGCTCACGGCACGCGCGAGGAACATGGCAACCGTCGTCCATTTCGAAATGGGTCCCGCATGGAGCCGGGACGATGTGAACT
The DNA here is from genome assembly GCF_001521985.1 of Burkholderia sp. RF4-BP95. NCBI lineage: Bacteria > Pseudomonadati > Pseudomonadota > Betaproteobacteria > Burkholderiales > Burkholderiaceae > Burkholderia > Burkholderia sp. RF4-BP95. The sequence goes on from NZ_LOSX01000090.1 coordinate 196,468, forward strand.
CCGTCCGTGATGTGCTCGTGGACACGGCGCGCCGCGGCATGTCCGCACAAGTTCTTCCTGTATTTGCAAGCGACTTCGTCTCGCTGGGCTTTGAAGTCCGTGAGATGTCCTCCGTACACATCGAGGTCGGTGTCAGATGCGACTGGACACGCCTGAGTGCGTGTCTTGCCACATTTGAGCTCGAGACATGCAGCACCCTTGACCATGATCAAATCTTTGGAGACGCCATGAGCGACAAGGAAACTTCGACGGTTCAAACTATCTCGGCCTCCGCGATCTGGGCGCTCGAGCGCCTTGCCGATATTCGTTATGGTCGCGATACGCCCGCGCTTGGCTGGTCCATTACCCGAGAACTCATTGGCGCTGGATTCGTGCGCTATCCGACGAACGGTCGAGGAAGCGTTTCGATTACGGCAGCCGGGCAGACTTTCCTGAAAAATCGGAAATAGTGCTTGTCGACGTCGCTCGGGAATCGCACGGTCGCGTTGATTCAAACATCCAGGCGGAGTCGTTCATGTTGTGCGTGGTTGTGTCTGATATGGAAAGCGCCAACGTGGCAGTGCGCGGCTGCGGATTGCTGTCGCGCGCGAAGATGAAGAACGTATCGCTGCGGACATGACAAAAGGCTGAACGTGCTTTCCTTCCTGCGGTCCCTTTTTGTTCGGCGCAAATTTCGTCGGCTTCCGGTGGTTCGTTTTCAATCCAGACCGATCGATCTGGGCATCGACGGTGCCCTGCATCCGGGCTGGGAAGTCGCGATCCTGGAGGCGTCCGGCGGTACCGTCGGCGCGGCGACATACAGTCTGGCGCCACGGACCGATCGGGTCTACGTTCATCGGCTGGAAATTCTCGCGTCAATGAGACGCCGCGGCTATGGTCTTGCCTTCCTGTCGTATTTGCATCGAACGTACCAGTTGCCTATCACCGCCATCGACGATCTACCGGAAGTCCGACCGTTCTGGCGCGCGGCGAGAACCTTTCAATCCGGAACATTGCGGGTAACGGCCGGGCAATCATCCGATGAGTTCCGCGACGAACTGCTTCAATGGCGGCATCGGCAGGCGGTCTTGCTCGCGTTGTGCCCCCAATCAAAAAAATCATCGGATTCCTAGACAAACGCGCATGCCGACCCTCGCGTAAGCGGCCTTGCTCGCCGGTCATGCGCGACATAGATTGTCTTCATCGAGGTCCGATTTTCTGGAGGGGCCATGGAACTGTTCGTCGAACGCGTTGACGTTTGGGCGGCCACCATCGAGGACAAGCCGGGCGGTCTTGCGCACGTTTTGAACGCGTTGCGGGATGCTGGCGCGGATTTGCAATTCGTTGTAGCCCGGCGCGCACCGGAAGCACCAGGCAAAGGGGTCGTATTTGTCGCGCCGCTGCAGGGCGACAAGGAGATCCGCGCTGCCACGCAGGCGGGATTCAATGCCACTTCGGGCCTTCACTCCATTCGTGTGATGGGACTGGACCAAGCGGGGATCATCGCGGAGCTGACCCAGAAACTGTCGGACGGCGGGATCAATCTCCGCGGCGTATCCGCTGCCGTGCTGGGCTCGCAGTTCATCGCTTATCTCGCGCTCGACTCGCTGGCCGACGCCGAGCGGGCGATGGATATCTTGCAAAGGGCTTGACTAGCCGTTGTCTCCCGCTGCCTTTGCGTGTCTTCGCGCTTCGTCGTGCCATATGCGGCAAGTACAGTGCGAGGGCAGGAGGGATTGAATAGCTCGACGGTAATCATTCGCGGTTGAGTTTTGAATGAAAGTCGACGCATTGTGATAAGAATACTTATCCTGTCCTATTTATCCAGCATCGCCCATTGCCCCCGCTTGTCGCTTTCGTTCGCTGGTCACCGCAGGCCGGATCTTGCGGCCGTGATTCTCCGTGACGTTGCCCGTTGGCATATGACACCCCCTGAATAGCCTTGCGCCCAACGCGATCCCGGCAATGCGGGCGCGGCCGCACCATACGTCGCCTCGGCAGCGGCCATCGCGTTTCGCTGGCGATCAGAAGCAATTTGTTACAAAGAGCTGTTTTCACGCCCTCTTGAAGCGCGCGATGGGCGCCTCTATTTCGCAATCCGCCAGACATTGGCTCCGCTGCACTGCGGCGTTCCACGCGCCCCGGTACCCGCAGCCGGATTCCCTTATTGGTGATCCTTTAATCGCTCGGGAGATGGAAATGCAGATTCGTCCTCTCCACGATCGGGCGCTCGTCGATGGGGACTTTTTGCATAGTTTCCCTAACAGATATCGATCGTGCGACTCACGGTCTGCGTCGGCTCCGACTTTGGCACGGTCAACGTAAGTACACCGTTATCGAACTTTGCCAACGTGCGATCGGGGGCGGCGTATTCCGGCATCGGGATCGTGCGCACGAAGCTTCCATGGGCGCGCTCCAGCCGGTAACAGCCATTTTCCTCGCTGCGTACGTCCTGCTTTTTCTCTCCGCGCAGCACGATTGCCCCGTCCTCGATGCTCACTTTCAGATCTTCGCGCTTCATTCCGGGCAGTTCGGCGGTCACGCGCAGCACCGGTCCTTCATCGACGACGTCGATGCGCGGCTGGAAGCGTGATGAACTGAAGTCGCCGAACCATCGCTCGAGCGCGCCACGGCCTGCGAACGGGTCATGAAAGAACTCCTCCACCGTACGCCACGGCTCACGTGAGAACAATCGCGGCATGTCGGGCCACGCGGCCCGCCACTGTCCGCTCGTCGGCGGATTTTCCGGGCCTTCTCCGTCGGACTTGCGGGCAGTTCCGCGAAGGAACTTGAAGGGGTTCCATTTTTTCAGATCGGTATTCATGGCGTCCTCCGATTCAGCTTCAATCCGTTTCGAGCGTGGCGGCCAGTCCGTCAGGTAGCAGGCGTGCCCCGAGCTTCGACTGCTCCGGGCACGCCGCGATCGATCGGTTTCACCGCGTACCCGAGCGCACCGCACCGCGCTTCGGCCCTGCTTGTCCAGTACTCGCCGAAACGCGTCAGATGCCAGTCGGCCGACACCTCATCATTCCGTTCGATCCGGACGATGGCGATGTGGCCATCCGGTGCGGACATGCGTGTCGCGATCTGTCGAACGGGGACGATGCGGACGCATGCCCTTTACAGGACTCCTGAGCGGCATCGGACACCGGTTCCTGCCGCGCCTGGTTCGCGACGGGCGGCGGCGCTTTCCCCGCCGCCCGTGTTCCCGACCCGCCGATGCCGAAGGGTCAGCCGGTCCTGACTTCAATGCGCCGTGGGCGAGCCTCGTCGCGACGCGGGATCGTCAGCTTCAACACCCCGTCCTGGAGGTTTGCCTCGATCTTCGACGTATCGAAATCCGGTGACAGCGTGAACGTCCTGGCGAAGTGCGGCTCGCGGACCTCGGCATGCTGCAGGCGCAGGTTTGCCGGCGTCGGCACCACCGCCTCGGCCTCGATCGAGAGGCTGCTGTCGTGAACCTTGACGTCCAGCTTGTCCTTCGTCACGCCGGGTAGATCCGCCCACAGTGTGACGCCCTGATTGCCCTCGTATATGTCGACGGCAGGGGTGAGGGTGATCCGGCGCGTGGCCTGTTCCGTGTCGCGACGCGTGACTGCGGACGGGGCGCGTTCAGCCAGTTGGGTCATGTCGTTCATGATCGGCTCCTCGAGTTACTGGACAGTGATGGCGCGTGGCTTGGACGACTCGCGCTTGCCGATGCTGATCGACAGACAGCCATTTTCGTAGCGCGCCTGGACTTTGTCGGGATCGGCGGTGTCGGGCAGCTCGATGACGCGCCGGAAGGTGCCGACAAAGCGCTCCTGCGCATACGTACGCGTCTCGCTTCCGGGGGCGGGTTGTGCCGATTTGCGTTCGCCGCTGATGGTCAGCAAGCCCTTGTCGATCGATACGTCGAGTTCGGTGGCGTCGATGCCCGGCGCGAAGGCAACGATCTCGATCGACTCGTCCGTCGCGCCGACGTTGATCTGAGGAAATGCGCCCAGCCGGCTGGCGCGGATGCTGGACGGGAAGCCGCCGAAGAGTTGCGCCATCTGCTGCTGCAGGCGGTCGAACTCGCTGAAGAGGTCGGTTCCGAAGTAAAGATCGCTCATGATCGTATCCTCCTTGATGGCAATCGGGAGGCGAACGGGCCTACGCGCTCCAGTTCGCCTGCCGGAGTGCCGGCAAACAAATCGAAACACGCAGCGCGCGGGATGAAACGGTTCGCGCGTCTGCCTGAGCGAAACTCAAGATAGGCATTCTGCGGAAAATTTCAAGGGGCGTCGCCGGATTTTTGGACTTGAAATTTCGGCGCTGGAACCTATCATCGCACCGGCTTGGAACTGCATGCGGAGGACGCCATGGAATTCGATACGGACTGGCTTACGCTGGGCAGGCATCGTATCCGGCTGCGCTCGACGAAGGGCTTTCCGACCGAGACGATGCGTACCGTGACCGAGGTCGTCAGGCTGGCGATCGACAACAACATGAGCGCGCGGGCGCGACTCGTCGAGATCGTCTGCCGGCAGGAAAAGACCTACGATGTGCTGGTCGGCACGACGATGGCGGAGGACAAGGCTTGTGCACCGCAACTTGAAGCCGCGGTCGCGGTCGTGCTGGGCCTGTTGCCTGACCAGATCAACATCACGGTCACGCCCGTCACGCAAAAGGAGGTCGATCTGCACTTTGGCGTGTATGAGCGGATGCTGTCGGAGAAGCTGAGTACGACGCCGCCGCTCCGCTGACCGATCTGCCTGAACCGGCGCGCCTTTTTCGATATCCGTACTCAATCACCCGTCGACCGAAGCGCGCGCCCCATCTCGGCGATCGGCATCGCCGCGATCGACTTCAGCAACCGCGTCTCCCCGGCGTCCGGGCGGGCGATTGCGCGCACGTCATCGAGCGTCTGCGCGACGTGGCGATCGAGCGGCTCGAGAAAACGCCGCAGCTCGCTGGCCGCCGCCTTGTCCCTGAGCCCGAGTGCCTGTCCGAACGCGATCAGCGCATCCGCATCGATATCGACGAACCGCGTCGCGGTGCCGAGCGGCATCGTCAGTTCGCAGTGCGGCCAGTGATCGCCGCGATGGTCGGGCCGGTGCGTCGGCGTGTGATACACGACCGTGCTGACGATGTCGTAGAACGGCGCGAGCCGGTAACCGCGCGCGTCGACGAAGAACGACAGGTTCTTCAGGTGCGCATCGGCATTGCCGACCACCACGTTGAACACGGTCCAGCGGAACACCGACAGACGCGCCAGCGCGCGTGTGCTGGTGCGGTCGATCGCGCGGGCAAGCTCCTGCGCGTTCGCGCGCTGGTACTTGAAGCCGCGGTCGTAGTTGAGCAGCTGCATTGCGTCGATCGTATGCACGCGCCCGGCCGGCACCGACGCGACGTCGCGGTCGAACCGGTCGATCACGTAGCACGCCGACGGCGCGCGCAGGAAGTGCACGTCGGGCACGTCGAGCCCCATCCGCTTCGCGAGCTTCATGCAGAAGAATTCGTTGATCGCCGAGTGCGGGTAGCCGGCCGCGCGCATGTCCGGCTTGAGCAGGTGCATCGACGGCTCGCTGCCGACCGGCTCGTACAGCGCGTAGTCGGGTGCGTCGCCGCGCAGCACCACCAGCAGCTTCTGCTGCGCGCCGGCCGCCGACATGCGCTTGGGCGCGGTGGCCGTCAGCGCGCGCTCGGGCATCGCCTGGATCCGGCGTTCGAGCTCGTCGAGCGGCAGCGGCTGCAGGCTGCCGGGTGCTTCCTGTTCACCGTCGGCCAGCAGCGTCAGCGCGCCGGCCGATTCGCGCCCGAAGTACGCGAGCAGGCCCCATGCGTCGGCGGCATCGACCTTTGCCTCGCGCGCGAGCGACGTGCGCATGCCTTCCTCCGGCAGCAGGTTGTCGAAGAACCACTGGACCGGGCGATCGGTCGACGTATCGGTGAAGGTGCCGGCGCGCAGCGCGAACGCCGGCGACAGCGGATAGGCGGTCGGGGATGCGAGCCATTGCGGGTCGTACGCGAACGACCAGATGCCTTTGTCGTCGGTCAGCGTGCCCATGCGCTCGCCGTTGGCGGAGGCGATCAGCGTTCTAGCCGCCATGGTTGCTCCTGCGGCGTTGCGCGGCCTTCAGCGCGGTGGCTTCCGAAATCTCGACCGACGACTCGGCGTACAGGCGCACGCCCAGTTCGCCGAGCAGCATCATGACCTTGCCGATTTGCGCGGTCGGCTTTCCGGCTTCCACCTGGCTGATGAATTTCGGCGACAGCCCGGTCGCGTTCGCGAGTTCGTCGCGCGTGAACCCCTGCTGGAGCCGCGCTGCGCGGATGAGGTGGGCGAGCGCGCCGATCGTGTCGACGGACTGGGATTCCGACATGACGTTCTCCGTGCTTCGTATCTGATCGGGAACAGTATTGCACAACTGGTCGGCTGAGGCATCATTTCGTATCCGTGCAGGAACGGAGATGCGGGGAAATGACTTGAGACGTCATTTCGTACCCGATCGGGAACAGAAACCGCTGGAGCTGCCTGTTGAAATCATCTCCGTATCCAGTCGGATACGAAAAAGACGGTTCGGCGTTGCGCTGATCGCATGCGCAGGCGACCGGCCAGGCCGGGGAGGGTGCATGGAGCCGGCGGTTATTCGCCGGCGGCGATCACGGTCAGCGAGCCAACGTTCGTCGTCGACGGCCGGCGCCGCGCGCGGCCGTCGTTCCGCAATCGGATCGGGCCCAAACCTTGCGCCCCGCATGCGCCGTCCGCGGCCGCACCGCGACGCGTCACGCATGACGGACTTGAATGGAGGCGCGCATGGAGCCCATGCCGGTCGTACTTCAGTGGGATGCGGTCCTCGTCAGGATCGCCCTCGCGCTGGTCGCGGGCGGGCTGATCGGCCTCGATCGCAGCGAATCCGGCAAGACGGCCGGGCTGCGCACGACGATCCTCGTCTGCCTTGCCGCGTGCCTGGCGATGCTTCAGGTCAATGCATTGCTGCTGCAGGCCGGCAAGCCGGAGGGCGCGTTCTCGGTGCTCGACCTGATGCGCCTGCCGCTCGGCATCCTGACCGGGATGGGCTTCATCGGCGGCGGCGCGATTCTCCATCGCGACGGCCTCGTATCCGGCGTCACCACGGCCGCGACGCTGTGGTTCGTGACGGTGGTCGGTCTGTGCATCGGCGGCGGCCAGTTGTCGCTTGGCGCGCTCGGGCTCGTGCTCGGACTCCTGGTCGTGTGGCCGCTGCGGTTGGTCGAGCAGCGCGTGCGGAGCGTCAGGACGGCACTGCTCACGATCGAATACGAACTCGGCTCGCCGACGCGCGACCGCCTGACGACCGGGCTGCGGGACGCAGGCTTCGCGTGCCGCACGCGCGGTTTTCGCGAAACGGCCGCGCGTGCCGTGCGCGAGGAGGAACTGCTCGTAACGTGGCGCGAACCGACCAACGCCGATGCGATGCTGCCTCAACTGATCCGGATCGCCGAATTGGCAGACCTGACTTCGATCCGCTGTTCCGCGGAGAACTGAGCCGCACGGTGCCTTCCGGGCGTCGGCTGGTCGCGCGGCCCGTGCCCCGTTCAGCGTCCGGCTTCCGGCTCGGCGCCGTCGTGCGCATCGCCGTTCGTTCCGGGCGGGCTCATCGCGAGATGAAGCGCGGCCGGGTCGACCGGTTTCACGAAATGCTGCAGAAACCCGGTCGCGAGGCAGCGTTCGCGATCCGCGTCGCGGCCATAGCCGGTCAGCGCGAGAAAGATGCATGGCGTGACTTCGTTGATCGCCTTCAGCCGCCTCAGCAGCTCGTAGCCGTCCATCACCGGCAGCCCGATGTCGAGGATCGCGACGTCGGGACGGTAAGCGCGGTACGCGGCCAGCGCGGTCACCGGGTCGTGCACCACGGCGACTTCGTGGCCTGCCTCGCGCAGCCATTGCGCGAGCGTCGACGCGGCATCCTCGTTGTCGTCGACCAGCATCACGCGCCGGCCGGTGCGGCCCGGCGCCATCTCGCGGATGCCGAGCGGCGGTTGCGGCGCGGCGATCGCCAAGGCTTTCGGCCGGTACTCGGGCAGCGAGATCGTAAACGTGCTGCCGCAGCCGGGTCCGGCGCTGTCCGCGCGCACCGTGCCGCCGTGCAGGGTCACGAGACTGCGCACGAGCGCGAGGCCGATACCGAGGCCGCCGTGCGCTTGCTTCGCGTCGCCGTCGAGCCGGTAGAACGGCTCGAAGATGCTGTCGAGGCGGTCGCGCGGAATGCCGGCGCCGTTGTCGCATACCTCGACGAGCGCGGTGCCGTCCGAACCGTGGGCCGCGCGCACCGTGATGTCGCCGCCCGGCAGCGTGTATTTCGCCGCGTTGGTCAGCAGGTTCGCGATGACCTGCGAGAGCCGCACCGGGTCGCCGTGGCAGCGTGCGTCCGGATCGGCGTCGACATGCAGGCGGTGACGGCGCTGCTCGAGCAGCGGGCTCGCGACCTCGACCGCATGGTCGACGATGTCGGCGAGCTGCACGACTTCCTTCTTCAGCGTGATCTTGCCGCGCGTGATGCGCGACACGTCGAGCAGGTCGTCGATCAGCCGGACCATGTGATCGAGCTGCCGCTGGATGATCGCGATCTCGTTCGGCGTCGCGTGGCCGTCGCGGTTGCGGATCAGCTCCAGCGCGAGCGAAATCGGCGTCAGCGGATTGCGCAGCTCATGGCCGAGCACCGCGAGAAACTGGTCCTTTGCCTGATTCGCGTCGCGCAGTTCGCCGAGCAGCCGGTCGCGTTCGGCATTCGCGGCGACGAGCTTCTCGCGCGCGGCGACGTGCTCGGTCACCTCGACCGCGCTGACGATCACGCCAAGCCCGTCGGCAAGCGGCTGCGGATTGAAATGCAGCCGATACACGCGGGCCCCGTCCGGCTCGGGACGGTCGCGGTGCTCGGCGATCGTCGTCGAGCGGCCCTGCGCGCGGGCGGTTTCGAGCGCGCGCACGATCGCCGGCGTATCGCCGCCGGGCAGTACGGCCGTCAGCGGCTGGTCGACGATGTCGGTCCGGCCGCACAGCGCCGAGAAGCGGTGATTCGCGAGCACGATCCGGTGCGCGGCGCCCGACAGCAGCGCGATCGGCAACGGCGCGTGCATCAGAACGCCGTTGCGTTGCTGTTCGGCGTCCTCGCGACGGCGGATCTCGTCGCTCAGCGCGCGCGAGCGCTGCTGCGACAGCGCCAGCGTCAGGTGCAACTCGTTTTCGTCGTGGCGCAGCGATGCGGCGGGCAGGATGCGGCGATGCAGCGCGCAGACATGGCGGAACGTCTCCGACTGCTCGATGCTGGGAAACACGTCGACCGGATAGCCGCAGTAAAGCGAGAAGCGGTGTTGCTCGACCAGTTCGTTCCATAGCGCTTCGAGCCGCAGCGCACCGGCGTACCGCTGCTGCGCGCACAGCAGCGCGACCATTTCGCCGAACGCATGCACGGGGCGGCCGACGCGGACCGCCGCTTCGACGATCGTGCCGATCGAGCGGCGAAAGCGTGCGGGGTCGGGGAGGTCGCCGTCCATGAAGCTGTCGAGCAGCGTCTGCGCGCTCGACATGAAGATGCGCTCGCGGGCCGCGTCGCCGATCGACGCATCGAGCGTACGCAGGCGTTCGTGCACCGCCGCAAGGCAATCGGGGCGCGCGATCACGATCGCGCTGCCGCCCACGCGCAGCGCCTCGGCCGCGAACAGTGCGACTTCCGACACGAGCTGCGCATCGGACTCGTAGAACTGGACGAAGTGATCGGCCCGCATCGGTGCCGATTCCAGCAGGGGAGGCGCAGTTTTCATAGCTCACGACCAGGCAATGCCGTTGGCGGCCGGCGATTCCGTGCCGCGGCCATATCCGGGCCGATGCGAGCAAGCCGCGTGCCGCGCGCGTGCCCAGGCCCGACGGCCGTGCGGCGTGAGCCCGGCACGGGCGGGCGGCGCCGGGTGACGCTGCGTTTGTAAATTCTGCCGCGGATTGCAGGACGGATGCGCGATCGGGGGTGGCGCGGGGGAGGGCGGCTCGATGGGACGCGTTACGCGCGAAAGCCTGTCATCAGGAAAACGTCGTCGCGACCATGATGCCGAACACGAGGCCGAGCGCGATGCCGGTCAGCCGGCCGTAGATGGATGCGCGCACATTGTCGTCCAGCTCGAACGGCGAGCGCTTGTGCTTCCATACCGTGCTGAATGCCACCGGACGGGGCAGCAGCACGGTGCATGCGATCAGCACCGGTGTCGCGACGAGCATCGCGATACGCGGCCCGTTCCAGTCGACGCCATGCATCATCAGCGAAACGAGCACGGCGAGCGGCACCTCGACGCACAGGCCGAGCAGCGATCCGATGCGATCCTGTCGTTCGAAGTCTTCGAGCATCATCCGGATCCCCGAAGCCTGTTCGCCGACATCGTCCGGTACAGGGGGCCTGCCGGCGCACTGCTGTTTCAGACGTCCCTGATCACGCCGGAAATCCTTGCGCACGGGATCGAGCAATGGTGGTATTGCGTGCCGCGCAACGGGCATATTTCGTTCTACACGAGCCAGGACCTGACGCTGCTGGCGACGCAGCATGGGCTCGAATTCGGCTCGTTCAGCCCGGAATTGCATGTGGTTTTCGATCGTGCGGCGGCGCCGGGGTGGCTTTCGAAGTTCTTTCAGTGAGGCGGGGGGCTCGGTCACCCGCGTCATCGACCGCCAGGATTCCGTGACGCCATTGTTCCGGCAGCGAACCCTCGTCGCGAGCCGGATACCCCGTTCGCGCGTTGGCCGCCGTTCTTGATGCAGGTCACGAGAGAGGCCGTGGTGTCGGGCCACGATGACCGTGTTCGGCCGACCGCGCCGGCCAATGCCGGACCGCGCCTGTCGCATGTCACTCGGCCGCGACCATCGGAGGGCTCGTCATGGATCACGGGAATGCACACGTCGTCTGGTTCGACGACCTGCGGCGCGGCGACGTGGCACGCGTCGGCGGCAAGAACGCATCGCTGGGCGAATTGATCGGCAACCTGTCTGCACAGGGCGTAAGCGTGCCACCCGGGTTCGCGTCGACCGCGGATGCATACTGGCGATTCATCGATGCGAACGGATTGAGGCAAGTCATCGGCAGCACGCTCGAGGCGCTCGGCGCACGCAAGATGGCGCTCGCCGACGCCGGTGCGTCGATCCGGCAGGCGATCCTCCAAGGAGACTGGCCCGACGACATCGCCGACGCGATCCGGGACGCGTATCGGCAACTGTGCCGACAGGCCGGCGGTGACGACGTCGATGTCGCCGTGCGCTCGAGCGCGACCGCCGAGGATCTTCCCGACGCGAGCTTCGCGGGCCAGCAGGAAACTTACCTGAACGTGCGCGGCGAACATGCGCTGCTCGCGGCGTGCCGCCGGTGCTATGCGTCGCTGTTCACCGACCGCGCGATCGCCTACCGCGAAGAAAAGGGCTTCGATCACCTGCGCGTCGCGCTGTCGGTCGGCGTACAGCGGATGGTGCGTTCGGACCTCGGCGCGGCCGGCGTGATGTTTTCGCTCGACACGGAAACCGGATTCGACAAGGTGGTGCTGATCAGCGCGGCGTGGGGGCTTGGCGAGAATGTCGTGCAGGGCACCGTCGACCCCGACGAATACGAGGTGTTCAAGCCATTGCTCGGCGATCCGGCGTGCACGCCCGTCATCGGCAAGACGCTCGGCGGCAAGGCATGCAAGCTGATCTATGCGCGCGACGAGCATGCACCGACCCGCAACGTGCCGACCTCGAAAGCCGAGCGTGCCACTTTCGTGCTGGCGGACCGCGACATCCTGGCGCTTGCGAAGTGGGCCTGCGCGATCGAGGCGCATTATGGCCAGCCGATGGATATCGAGTGGGCAAAGGACGGCATAAGCGGCGAACTGTTCGTCGTGCAGGCGCGTCCCGAAACGGTGCAGTCCCGGCGCGAAGCCAGCGCCATCAAGACCTACCGACTTGGTCAGACCGGCCGCAAGCTGCTCACCGGCGTCAGTGTCGGTGAGGCGATCGCGGCCGGCAGCGTGTGCGTGATCGACAGTCCGCACGACATGGGGCGATTCGTCGACGGCGCGGTACTGGTGACGCACACGACCGATCCCGACTGGCTGCCGGTGATGCGCCGCGCCTCGGCGATCGTCACCGATCACGGCGGCCGCACCTCGCATGCCGCGATCGTGAGCCGCGAGCTGGGATTGCCGGCCATCGTCGGCACCGGCAATGCGACCCGCATGCTGCACGATCAGCAGGAAGTGACGGTATCGTGCGCGGAGGGCGAGGCCGGGTTCGTGTACGAAGGCATCGCGCAATACCACGTGGAGGCGATCGACCTGACCGATCTGCCGGCCACCCGCACGCAGGTCATGCTGAATCTCGCGAATCCGGCCGCGGCGTTCAGATGGTGGCGACTGCCCGCCGACGGAATCGGGCTGGCGCGCATGGAGTTCGTGATCAGCAACCATATCAAGGTTCACCCGATGGCGCTGGCCCACTACGATGCGCTGACCGACGCGCATGCGAAGCGCGAGATCGCTGCGCTGACGTCGGGGTACGACGACCCGTCGAACTATTTCGTCGACCGGCTGGCGCACGGCCTCGCGCGTATCGCGGCGGTCTGTCATCCCGCGCCGGCGATCGTGCGCATGAGCGACTTCAAGACGAACGAGTACGCGCATCTGGTCGGCGGCGCGCAGTTCGAACCGAGGGAAGAAAATCCGATGCTCGGATTTCGCGGCGCGTCACGCTACTATTCGCCGCGCTACCGTGACGGATTCGCGCTCGAATGCCGGGCGATCGCGCGGCTGCGAAACGACATGGGATTCAGGAACGTGGTCGTGATGATCCCGTTCTGCCGGACGCTCGACGAAGCGGACCGCGTGCTCGAGGTCCTGGCCGCCAACGGTCTGAAGCGCGGCGAAGACGGATTGCAGATCTACGTGATGTGCGAAATCCCGTCGAACGTCATTCTGGCGAGCCAGTTTGCGCAGCGCTTCGACGGCTTCTCGATCGGAAGCAACGATCTGACCCAATTGACGCTCGGCGTGGACCGCGATTCGGCGGAACTGGCCGGATTGTTCGACGAACAGAACGAAGCCGTGAAGTGGATGATCGCCCGCGTGATCGAATCCGCGCGCAACGCGGGGGCGAAAGTCGGCCTGTGCGGCCAGGCGCCGAGCGATCATCCGCCATTCGCCGATTTTCTCGTCGCGTGCGGCATCGACTCGATTTCCGTCAGCCCCGACAGCTTCATCGCGGTCAAGCGGCGCGTGGCCGCCGCGGAAAACGCTGCGCCGGGCGAGCGTGCGTCGCCGGAATGAACGGTGTCGGATGATTGCACGACGACCATACCGGGCCGGGCGGACGGCGCATCACGCCGCGCACGAGCGCGCCCCGCCGTGTTCGGCGCGGGCGAACGCCGCCTGCAGTACCGGATGCACGTCGGTGCGCCAGTGATCGCCGGTAAAGAGTCCGTAGTGATCGCAATCGTCGATGTCGACGCGTTGCCGCGCATTCGCTGCGAGACCGCTGCACATCGCCAGCGCGGCATGGGTCTGGCCGGCACCGGTGACGGCATCGCATTTGCCTTCGACGGTCAGCAACCCGATCGAGCGCAACGCGGCGGGCTCGACCCGCTGGCCGTGGACGTGCCACGTTCGGTTCGCCAGACATGCCCGCTGGAAAACGATGTCGACCGTATCGAGGAAGTATTCGGCCGGCATGTCGAGAAGCGTCAGGTATTCGCGTAGCGCCCGGCGGGCGGTTGCGAGTGCGTCGGCGTCGCCGCTCGACACCGCTTGCCGATAGCCATTGACGAGCGCCATGTAGTGTTGCGGGTAGGTGAGCGCGATCTCGGCGCGCTGCAGATAGGCCGGAAAGACCTGTCGCCCGCATCCGGCGAAGCCATGCGGCACCGTATCGATCAGCGTGGCGCGACACCAGTCGAGCGAATGCGAGCGAGCCGCGGTTCCGAGCGCGCTCGGATTGATGCGGGCATCGAGCGGGCCGCCGATCAACGTCAGGCTTGCTGGCAATGCAGCGTCGCGTTGCGCGCGTAGCGCGATGGCGCCAAGCGACGGAAACGTCGCCTGGCAGACCGCGACGACGTGCACCGGACGCGCGTCCGCCAGCAGGGTATCGATGAAGCGGTCGAGCATCGACACATATTCGTCGAGGCCGAATCGGCCCGCGTCGCACGCCACATCGCGCGCATCGATCCAGTCGGTGATGCACACGTCGCCGTCGACAAGCAGCGTCTCGACCGTCTCCCGCATCATCACGGCCGCATGGCCAGCCAGCGGCACGCAAAGCAGGATCACGCGTCGTGCACCTGCGTGCGAGAAGCGGCGCAGCGTGCAAAACGGCGTGCGCGCGACGATCGTTTCGTCGACGTCGATGCGACGGCCGTCCACGTCGACCGAATCGATGGCGAACCGTGGCGCATCGGCATGCAGGTCGAGCAGGGGTTCGCACAGGTCGGCGTAGCACGACGACGCGGCATCGGGCCAGAGACCGCACGTGAAGCGCACCGCCGCGTCCCACGTTCGCAACCATTGCCGTTGCTGTTCGATCAGGTCATACCACATGGCGCATGGGCGGAAAATCGCGGGAAATTCGAACAAGCCTACTGTCGCCCGATCGTGCCGCGACGGTTTGACCTGCATCAGCGTCGCCCCGATCGGCGGTGCATAAGCTGGTCTACGGATCCCGGACGGATGCACGGAGCGGAATATGGACACGTCTCGACGCATGCTCGTCGTTTTCTACTCGCGCAGTGAAACGACGGCGGCGATTGCGCGCCGGCTTGCCACGGAACTCGACGCGGATTGCGAACGGCTTCAGGAAGTCGACGATCGGCGGCGGGTGGGGGCCGTCGGCTTCCTGCGTTCGCTCGCCGACGTGATCCGCGATCGTGCCGCGGACCTTCGGCCGACGGCCTGTTCGCCGTCCGCATACGATGTGGTCGTGATTGGCACGCCGGTCTGGGCGGGTCGTGCATCGACGCCGGTTTCGACCTGGCTCGCGCGGCACGGGAGCGAACTGCGCGCGACCGCATTCTTCTGCACGATGGGCCAGCGCGGCGACCTGACAGCATTCGGGCAGATGCAGGCGCTGGCACGGCAGGCGCCGATCGCGACGTGCGCGATTTCCGGACGAGATATCGGTCGCGGCCTGGCCGCCGGGAAGCTCGCGCATTTCGCACGGTCGATCGCTCACCGGCTTGCCGACCGCGAACGGCGCATGAGCGCGTAACGGGCAACGTCACACGACCGGCGATGTGCGTGCCGCGCGCCGGACTGACGCCGATGCCGATCCCACGCCCTTGCCGAACCACGGGATCCCGGCACCGAGCGACGCGACATGCCGTGTCCAGCCCTCAGAATTGTCTGCGAACAGCCGACGCGCACACGAACTCGGCGAGCGCATCGCGATCGAGCGGCTCGTCGAGCAACAACTGTTGAAGAAAATGATTCGCAGTGCCGGATTGAACGAGATCGTGCCGCACCGGGTGACGAAAAATTCCACATGAAAAACCGGGCAGCAATCCGGCCTGGTGTCGCGACGCGAGCGCGTCGGTACCTCGATGGCATTGGGTCAGACGAATCAGCGACCGTTTCGATCGCTCGCGCGCCAGCAGGATGACCTGCATCAAGATCGATTGCCCGGCAGGAGCGAATATCGACGTTCTCGCATGTCGAACTCGACCACGATCGACATGCCCCGTGCCGTCTGCGTCTTCACGTTCATGATACGGACATCAACATGCCCCTCTTGTTCACGAACACGTCGAATCGCCAGATCATTTCCCGTCCCGAAGCATCGGCACTGTCTGCAGTCGCGCCTCACCTGCATCAGCCGATCGACGCCGATGGCGACCGGCTGCTGAGCCCCCACGAAATCGCGATCCTGATGGTGCTCGCCAGCGAGCCGATGCGCCCGCAGGGCGACCCCGCCGACCTGCGCTGCCTCGTCGATCGCGGTCTCGTTCGGCTGGATGCGGCGCCGCTTGCGGAAGCGGCTGCCCGCCTGTCGGCCAACGGCCGTCAGATGGTGTTGCGGCTCGCCACACGCGATCGCGCCAGACGAGGGCGCAACGTCGACGTCACGACTGCGTGTCGTACGATCGCGGTGGAGGCGTCGGCCGGGATGGTGCACCACGCCGCGCGCTGACCTGTATCAATTCCACGCGGCGCCGCGGGAATTACCGTTGCTTTCATCGATTACGAATCGGAGTCGATGGCCATGACTGGCGACAGCGAGCGGGACCCGTCGATCGACGTGGTGCGCATCGGCGTGGAAGCGCCAGAACGCATCGCGACGTTGACCGGTCAGACGGGCTCGCTGGGCGAACGGCGGCTTGCCTTCGATGCCGCATGGTCGGCGGCGGGCGTGTGTGACGTGGTCGATCAACTTACCGTTGCATGATGGTTCGGGCGGCGGCGGACATCGATCGATGGCCCGCCTCGCCCCGGCCGGGAGAACGAACATGAATGCCGCGATGCTCTGTACCCGCGATGTTGCCACGTGTTCGGCACAAGCAACTGTCGTCGAGGCGGCGGAAATGATGCGCGACGCACACGCCGGCGATCTGATCGTCGTGCGCGAACAGGAGGGGCGATGCGTGCCGGTCGGTGTGGTGACCGATCGCGACATCGTGCTGACGGTGGTCAGCCCCGATGCGCAGGCCGGCTCGCTGTTCGTCGGTGACATCATGTCTGCGCCCGTCGCGACCGCGAACGTCGACGACGACCTCTGGCTGCTCGCGAAGCGGATGCGTCAGCACGGCGTCCGTCGATTGCCGGTCGTCGGCGGCGACGGCGAACTGGTCGGCATCGTCTCGCTCGACGATCTGCTGCGCGCGGCCGCAGCGCTGCTCGACGAGTTGCGGCTCGTGGCGGCCCGTCAGCCGTATTTCGAGGAGAAGCAACGTGGTTGATCCGGTCGATTCCAGCTTCCGTCGCGCCGCGCATGGCGCAGCGGCGGTCTCGATGTCGGTGCGACGCGCCCTCAGGACGCGCGCGAATCCATGACACGCGGCCGGCCTACCGACCCGCGCAACCGGATGCGCCGGTGGCTCGGCGCAATCGGTCTCTGCCTGCTGCTGGCGAGCGCGACGACGTGGCTCGGCGCGATCCACGACCATCCGGTAAGCACCGGTGTCGTGGCCGGCATGACCGCGCCGGAATGCGGGCGCGTGGGTGCCCGGCCGGCCGGATCAATGCTGACGACACCGCTCCCCGAACAGGACGTGTGCCTGCCGCTGTTCGTTTATCGCGCGTCGTTTCCGGATGCCGCGAGCGACGTCGCGTCGTACCGCACATGGATCCTGCAGCAGCGGGTCGGCGAATTCTGGCAATTGTTCGGCTACGTGCTTCTGCTGTGGGCGGCGATCCTGGGCCTCGTCGCCGGCCCGATATGGCTCTTCAGGCGGCGGGCCGGATATCGCCATCGCGGCTCGCGGCGTGGCGCGACCGATGATGGGAGCGGTATGCGCTCGCACGGCAAGGAAAGGGGCAATCATGACGATTTCCGGTGAATTGAACGAGGCGGACTGGACCGTGGCGATCGAAACGGCTGGCGTTGAGACCGGCGGGTACCGCTGCCGTGTCCACGTGACGGTGCGCTCACCCGACTGCAAGTGCGAGCATGTTTTCCCGCATCACCGGGTATTCGCGACCGAGCGCGAGGCCGCGTTGGAGGGGCTGCGCAGCGGAATGACGTGGGTCGAGATGAAGAAATCGGACACGTTCACGTACTGACGGACGGCGTTGTTCACCGTCATCCACGCCGCATGCGAACCGGCGACCACGGCATGACCTGAAGCCTGCCAATACCGCGTCGCCGGCGTCCCGCCGGGCCGCGGGCATGCGTTGATCCCGGTCAAAGCTGCGCGGCGCGGCCTCAATACGATGGATCGCATCTCCGCGAAGAATGACGACCATGAACAGGCTCGAACGCACATGCCGCTTGCTCGTCGTGTGCGCGGCCGCGTGCTGCGTGCCGACGCAGCCCGCACATGCGCAGCATGCGCGCCATGTGCCCCGCCACGATTTCCACGGCCGCGATTTTCACGGCCAGGACTTTCGCCATTTCGCGCCGAGGGAGCGTACGCTATGGCAGCGTGGTCGATGGGTCCAGGACTGGCACGGCGGGCGCTACGCGTGGTGGTGGGTCGTCGACGGCTACTGGTACATCTATCCTGAACCGATGTATCCGTATCCGACCTACATTCCGCCCGCGATCGTCGTTCAGCGGCCGCCGCCGACGCCGGCGCGGCTGCCGCCTGCGCGCGCGTGGTACTACTGCAACGACCCGCGCGGATACTATCCGTATGTCGCGTCGTGCAATGGCGTGTGGACCGCGGTTCCGTCGAGCCCGGGCCCCGCGCCGCAATGACGGAAGCGACGCTTGTCCGCATCGCAGTGGCCGGCTACAGGCTGCACGAATGCGCGCGAGCGGCGCGGGAGGGCGCATGATGAACGGATCCTGGCCGGACGCTGACGTCGACGACGTGCTGCTGACGGATTGGTATGAACTGACGATGATGCAGGCCGCGTTCGATGCCGGAATGAACGACGTGGCCAGCTTCGAGTTCTTCGTACGGGCGCTGCCCGAGCATCGGGCATTCCTGATGGCGGCGGGACTGGCGCCCGTCCTCGACTATCTGGCGGGCTTGCGCTTTACGGCCGCCGCCCTTGAGCGACTGGCAGCGACCGGGCGCTTGCGCGCCGATTTCCTCGCGTCGCTCGCCGGCTTCCGCTTTACGGGCACCGTCGACGCGATGCCGGAAGGCACGGTGTTTTTCGCTGACGAACCGATCCTGCGGATCACGGCGCCGTTTCGCGAGGCGCAGTTCATCGAGAGCCGCGTGATGAACCTGCTCCATTACGCGACGCTGGTTGCCAGCAAGGCCGCACGCGTCACGCTCGTCGCGCACGGCAGGTTGCTGGTTGACTTCGGCATGCGGCGCGCGCATGGCTCGGAGGCGGCGATGCTGTCCGCGCGGGCCAGCTACCTGGCGGGATTCTGCGGCACGGCGACGCTGCTCGCGGGGTTGCGCTACGACATTCCCGTGTACGGCACGATGGCGCATTCATACGTCCAGGCGCACGACGACGAAGCGCTCGCGTTCGAGCATTTCGCGCGATCGCAACCGGACAACGCGTTGCTGCTGATCGACACGTACGATACGGAGCACGCGGCACACAAGGTCGTTGAACTGGCGCGGCGGCTTGCGCCCGACAACGTGCGCATCAAGGGCGTCCGGATCGACAGCGGCGACTTGGCGGCGCACGCTCGCAACGTGCGCGCGATTCTCGACCACGGCGGCCTGACGGACGCGACGATTTTCGCGAGCGGCAATCTCGACGAAATCCGGCTGCGGGAGCTCGTCCGCCAGCATGCGCCGATCGACGGTTTCGGAATCGGCACGCAGATGAGCACGTCGGCGGACGCACCGTGCCTCGACTGCGCGTACAAGCTCGTCGAGTATGCGGGCCGGGCGCGCTGCAAACGCTCGGAGGGCAAGGCGACGCTGCCCGGCCGCAAGCAGGTGTTTCGGCAATACGGCCCGGACGGACGAATCGCCGCCGACTGCCTCGGACTCGACGGCGAGCATCTCGACGGCACCCCGCTGTTGCAGCCCGTCATGATCGCAGGGGCACGACTCGCGGCCCCCACGCTCGGCGAGAGCCGCATTCACGCAATGCGCGAACTGTCCACGCTGCCCGATCCGATGCAGACGCTGGCGCCCGTCATGCCGCTGCAGCCGGCGATTTCTCCGGCGCTGGCGGCACTCGTCGCGCAGGAGAATGCGAGGCTGGACGCGCACGCGGGGCAGCAAGCGGCATGAACGATGCCCATATCCCGGTCGGCCGCGCGATCACGCTGAGCGACAAGGTGGCGGCGTTGCGCGAGCGCGCAGCCTGGCCAGACGGCACGAGATCGGTCGAGGCCGTGGAGACGCACATGTCATGGGTATTCCTGACGGATCGGTACGCGTGGAAGCTCAAGAAGCCCGTGCGCGCGCCGCAACTCGATTTTCGAACGCTGGCCGCGCGCCATCGCTTCTGTTGCGAGGAGGTGCGTTTGAACCGTCGGCTTGCGGCCGACGTGTATCTCGATGTGGTGCCGCTCGTCGTCGACGCCCGCGGTTGCCTGCATGCGGACGGACCCGGCGAGATCGTCGACTGGCTGGTCAGAATGCGGCGCCTGCCGGCCGCACGCATGCTCGACCGCGTGTTGTCGCGCGGCATGGCTACCGCAGGCGATGCGTGTCGCATCGCGGCTCGCCTGAGCGCCTTCTACCATACCCTGGCACCCGCGCGAATCGACGGTGCGACGTATCGCGAAGCGCTGCGTTGCACGATCGACACCAATGAACGCGCGTTGTGCAAGCCGCTTGCGAGCCAGTCCACCGATGTCGTGCGGACGCTCTGTGCGCGGCAGCGCTCGTTGCTCGGGTGTGAAGCCGCGCGCTTCGACCTGCGTGTGCGGCAGGGGCATGTCGTCGAAGGGCACGGCGATCTGCGTCCCGAACACGTCTACATCGACGATCCGGTTGCGATCATCGATTGCCTCGAATTCTGCAGACGACTGCGAGTCCAGGATGCGGCCGACGAGGTCGGCTTTCTCGCGCTCGAATGCGAGCGTCTCGGCGCACCGGGTTTCGCAGACGCGCTCGTCAATGCCTATCGCTCGGCGAGCGGCGACGATGTCGACGACGGATGCGTGCATTTCTACCAGAGCTGCCGGGCCATGACGCGCGCGCGGCTCGCCGTGTGGCACCTGCGCGAGCCCGCATTCAGGGCGACGCCGGTCTGGCGCGATCGCGCGAGCACGTACATCGCGCTCGCCCGGCGGCACGCCGACGACTGCGAGCGCACGTGGGTGGCAAGCCACGTCAGCGCCGCAGCAGGTCCGTGAGCGAGCCGCCGCGATGGATACGCGCAATCGCCTCGGCAAACAGCGGCGCACTGTCGAGTATCGCGAGCTTGTCCTTGAGCGGTCCGGCCGGCACGCGCCAGGGCGGCACCGTGTCGGTCACGGCGATGCCGGCGAGCGCGTCGCCGCCGAGCAGTTCGGCCGCGTCATCGAAGAACATCCCATGCGTCGCGACCGCGTAGACGGATTGCGCGCCGAGCGTGCGGCAATCCTCGGCCGTGCGGGCCAATGTCGTCCCGGAGCCGATCAGGTCATCGACGATGACGGCACAACGGCCGGCGACCTCGCCCACGATCGGCTTGGGTGTCACGATGCCGCCGCTGCGCAGCTTGCCGGCGAACGCCGCGTCGACCGCGCGCCCGATGCGCGCTTCGAGCCGGACACGGAAATCCTCGGCTCGCCGCACGCCCCCCGCGTCGGGCGATACGACCACGACCGGCCGTTCGCCAGCTTGCGCGGCGAACCAGTCGACCAGCATGCTGTTCGCCTCGAGATGCTCGGTCGGACAGCGAAACGCGTTCTGGAACGCCGCGATGTTGTGGATGTCGATCGTGACGACACGATCGACGCCCACCGCTTCGAGCAACGTGGCGACATAGCGCGTGGATACCGGATCGCGCGGCTGAGACCGGCGGTCCTTGCGCGAGTAGCACAGGTAGGGCGTCACCGCACAGACGCGTGCGGCCGACGCGTCCTTCAATGCACCGATGAACAGCAGCAACCGGCACAGCTTGTCGTTGACGGAACTGCCTGGCTCGCCGTGCAGCGACTGCACGACGTAGACATCGTGGCCGCGCACGCTGACCAGCGCACGCGTCTTGTGTTCGCCGTCCTCGAACGGGCGTTCCTCGTGCGCGGCGAGCGTGACGCCGAGACGGGCCGCGATTCGTTCGCCGAAGGCGCGACACGAGTTGAACGCGAACAGGCTGAAAGGGAGTCGTTCCATGGCATGGCTACCTCGATTCATGCAGCTATCGGGCGTCGCGAATCATGACGCGCTTTGACGTGTTCAACGGCGATGCGGACGGCATGTGTTCGCTTCAGCAGCTCCGGCTCGAGACGCCGGCCGAGTCGGTGCTCGTGACGGGCCCCAAGCGCGACATCGCGCTGCTCGCGCGCGTGCCGGCCGTCGGAGGCGACATCGTCACCGTCCTGGACGTTTCGCTCGACGCGAACCGCGCGGCACTCGATGCGCTGCTGGCGCGCGGGGTCGACGTCGACTATTTCGATCACCACATGCCCGGCGCCGTGCCCGCTCATCCGCACCTTCGCGCGCATATCGACACGGCGCCGGACACCTGTACGAGCGTCATCGTCGACCGGTATCTGGCGGGCCGGCAGCGACTCTGGGCGGTGGTCGGCGCCTATGGCGACAATCTCGTCGGCGTGGCCGGCAGGCTCGCCGCCGCCTGCGGCCTGACGGATGCCGACGCCTACCGTCTGCAGGTGCTCGGCGAATCCGTCAACTACAACGGTTACGGCGATTACCCGGACGATCTCTTCATGGCGCCGCTGGCCGTGTATGCGGCGGTGCGGCACTATGCGAACCCGCTCGAGTTCGCGAGGTCGCCCCTCGCGCGGCGGCTCGACGCCAACCGGCGACGCGATATCGCGCGTGCGGAGCGACAGCGCGCGAACATCGCGCTGCCGGGGGCGGACGTCTATATCCTCCCCGACGCGCGCTGGGCGCGTCGCGTGCGCGGCGTTTTCGCGAATCGGCTCGCGCGTGGTGACGCGGCGCGCGCTCACGCGGTGCTGACGTTGTCGCCCTCGGGTGGGTATACCGTCAGCGTTCGCGCGCCCGTCGCCGCACCGTACGGCGCCGATCGTCTTTGTCGCGCATTTCCGGAGGGCGGCGGCCGGGAAGGGGCGGCCGGCATCAACCGGCTCGCGCCGGAGCGCCTCGACGCGTTCGTCGAGGCGCTCGCGAACGCGTACCCCGCCGCGTGAGCCGACGCAGGCGCGCTCGTCGGTGCGGTACGGCGTGGCCGGAACGGGTGTCATCGGGATGCTCCTGAACGGTGGCCGTTGCGCGGCAGGACTTGCTGCAATCGTGGCGCCACGCATTGCAGGGCGGTTGACGCAGGTCAAGCGTGCCGGCCGTCCCGCCCGGGAAGATGAACCGCCATCATCGGCGGGAGAGGCGTCGTGGAGCACCATGCGGAGGTATTGCGGGGCGGGCGCTGGACGCTGCCCGTGCCGGGCTGGCGGGATCTCGCCGCGATGCTGATCGTGGTCGGTTTCCTGTTGCTGGCCGGCATCTCGGCGCACCAGATGGCCGGCCCGCTCGCGGTGGCGCATCCCCCGGCCATTTCGCTGTCGCCCGCGGCGCTGCCCGGCTACACGCTGCGCACCGTCGCGCGCATGTTCGCGGCACTGCTCGCGTCGATCGTCTTCACGTTCGTCTACGCGACCGCGGCGGCGCGCAGCCGTCGCGCCGAGCGCGTGCTGATCCCGCTGCTCGACGTGTTGCAGTCGGTGCCGATCCTCGGCTACCTGTCGTTTACGGTGCTGTTCTTCCTGTCGCTGTTTCCCGGGCGGATCCTCGGCGCTGAGTGCGCGGCGATCTTCGCGATCTTCACCAGCCAGGCCTGGAACATGACGTTCAGCTTCTATCAGGCGCTGCGCACGGTGCCGCTCGATCTCGACGAGGCCAGCCGCAGCTTCCGGCTGTCCGCGTGGCAGCGCTTCTGGCGCCTCGACGTGCCGTTCGCGATGCCGGGGCTCGTCTGGAACGCGATGATGTCGATGTCGGGCGGCTGGTTTTTCGTGGTCGCGTCCGAGGCGATCGCGGTCGGCAACCTGCACGTCGACCTGCCGGGCGTCGGCGCCTACGTCGCGCAGGCGATCGCGAATCGCGACCTCGCTGCCGTGGGCTGGGCGATCGTCGCGATGAGCGTCGCGATCGTCCTGTACGACCAGTTGCTGTTCAGGCCGCTGGTCGCATGGTCGGAACGGTTCCGCTATGGCGATGCCGCGACCACGGTCGCGTCGCGCAGCTGGATGCTCGACCTGTTCCACCGGTCGCGATGGATCGGCCGTGCGGCCGGCCCGATCCGGGCGGTGCTGCGTCGAGCGGCGCGCGCTCGGCTGCGCGGGTTCATGTCGGGATGGCGCGACCGGGTCGCGCTGCCGCGGCACACGGGCGACGTGCTCTGGTTCGCACTGTGCGGCGCGGGATGCGCGTATGCGGCGTACGAACTGTTCCGGCTCGGACGCGCGACGCTCACCTGGACGGACCTGCGCGTCGTCGCAACCGAAGGCGGGCTCACGTTCGTGCGCGTGACCGTGCTGGTCGCGCTCGCGTCGGCGATCTGGGTGCCGATCGGCATTGCGATCGGCCTCCGGCCGCGCGTGGCCGCCCGCATCCAGCCCGTCACGCAGTTCCTCGCCGCGTTTCCGGCCAACCTGCTGTTTCCGGTCGCGGTGTTCGCGATCGTGCGCCTGCGGCTCGAACCCGACATCTGGCTGTGCCCGCTGATGATATTGGGCGCGCAATGGTATGTCCTGTTCAACGTGATCGCCGGTGCAAGCGCGTTCCCGGCCGACCTGCGCGAAGCGGCCGCATGCTTTCGCGTGCGGCCGGCGACCTGGTGGCGACACGTCATGTTGCCGGGCGTCCTGCCGTACTTCGTGACGGGCGCGATTACCGCGTCGGGCGGCGCATGGAACGCGAGCATCGTCGCCGAGGCCGTGAGCTGGGGCAGCACGCGCCTGGATGCCGGCGGACTCGGCGCCTACATCGCGCGGATGACCGACGCCGGCGACTATCCGCGCATCGCGCTCGGCGTCGCCGTGATGTCGCTGCTCGTGATCGCGACCAATCGGCTCGTGTGGCGCCCGATGTACGCGTTCGCCGAGCGCCGCACGCGGCTCGATTGAGCCCTCAACCGATCATTTACTCACGGGAGACCCGTGTGCCGAACCTCAGCGAATACACGGAAGGGCATGTCGCGAGCGCGGCCGCACCGCCTTCGGACCCGGCGGCGGTCGTGCTCGAAATGCGGGCCGTATGCAAATCGTTCACGAAACCGTCCGGCGAGCCGCTGCACGTGCTGGCCGATATCGATCTCGCGCTGCACGAAGGCGAGATCCTCGGGCTGCTCGGCCGCTCCGGCTCGGGCAAGTCCACGCTGCTGAGGATCGCCGGCGGGCTCGTCAAGCCGTCGTCCGGCGCGGTGACGTATCGCGGTGCGCCGCTCGCCGGTCCGACCGACGGCATCGCGGTGGTGTTCCAGACCTTCGCGCTGTACCCGTGGCTGACCGTCATCGAAAACGTCGAGCTCGGCCTCGACGCGCTGGGCCTGGCGCCGAGCGACGCACGCGCCCGCGCGGCCGCCGCGATCGAACTGATCGGGCTCGACGGGTTCGAATCGGCGTTTCCCCGCGAACTGTCGGGCGGCATGCGTCAGCGGGTCGGTTTCGCCCGCGCGCTCGTCAGCGAACCCGTGCTGATGTTGATGGACGAACCGTTCTCGGCGCTCGACGTGCTGACCGCGGAAACGCTGCGCACGGATTTTCTCGACCTGTGGGACGCGCACCAGCTGTCGATCCGGTCGGTGCTGATGGTGACGCACAACATCGAGGAAGCCGTGCTGATGTGCGATCGCATCCTGGTGCTCGGCGCCGGTCCGGCGCACATCGAGGCGACGCTGAGCGTGCCGCTGCCGCGTCCGCGCAGTCGGCACGATCCGGCCGTCCAGGCGATCGTCGGCCGGATCTATGCGACGCTCACCGCACGCATCACCGACGCGGCGGCAGGCCGGGAAGCGACGGGCAGTGCGCTGGCCATGAAACTGCCCGACGTGTCGAGCCACCATCTCGCCGGATTCGTCGACACGCTCGCGGCCGCGCCATACGACGGTCATGCGGAGCTCGGCACGATTGCATCGGCGCTCGCGCTCCGGACCGACGCGCTGTATTCGACGGCGGCCGCGCTTCATCTGCTCGCGTTTGCCGAATGGCACGACCGGAGCATCCGGCTGAGTGCCGCGGGCCACGTGTTCGCGCAAAGCGACGACGATGCCCGGCGGCGACTGTTTCGCGAGCATGTCGTCCGGTTCGTGCCGCTCGCCGAACATATCGACGAAGTGCTGGGCGAACGCGAAGGGCATCGCGCGCCGCGCGCGCGTTTCGAGCTCGAACTCGAGGATCATCTCGATCCGCGCAGCGCGGAGCAGGCGCTGCGGGTCGTGACCGACTGGGGCCGCTACGCGGGACTGTTCGACTACGACGACCATACCCGCACGTTCGGCCGCTGACCATTCGGGGCGCATGTCGATCGCGTGCTTGATCGGCATCAAGCGTCGCGCGGCGGGGCGTGCGACGCTGGACGAACCGTCGACGCAACCGCGTCGATCCGGCAGACACGCTTCGCAACTCGACGTCAATGACCGTTCACGGGAGGACTGACCATGAACTGGCTTTCCGAATACTTCGCCCAGCGCACGAGCCCGCTGTCGCTTTCGCTCTGGGCTCATCCGCCGCTCGCGCTCGGGCCCGACGGCCCGATCTGTCGCGAGCCTTACCGTTTGCCGTACCCGGGGGTGGAACTCGTGTTCACGCCGGCCGAAGCGGTCGAGCGTGGCGGGAAGGTCTACACGCTGCCGGCGCGCTATGACTCCAGGGGGCTGCTTGCCGCGCGCAGCACGGCGCACGACGAGGCCGCGTCGTTCTTCCACGAAGTGACGATTTTCGCGCCGTCGCAGTTCAATCGCGACTTCGTCGTGACGGTCAACGGCGAATTCTCCTTCGTGCCGTCGTTCTGGCAGGACGGATCGCCCGGTTTCTCGGGCGTCTGCGTGCCCGCCGCGAGCGGTCGCGCGACAGGCGAGAGAGCCGGCCCGCCGTGGCTGTTCCAGGGATATCTCAGCATCTAGGGACCGTGCCCGCCATCGGCGGGACCAGGCGTCACGCGCGCTCGTCCGCGCGTTGTCGGCCACGACGGCAAGCAGCAGGTTGACGTGCGTCAACCCTGCCCGGGACGCCGCGCTTACCCTGAACTCGGGAAACATGCGTCGCCGCAGGGCGGTGCGCATGCGTATCGTCCACGCGAAGGGCAACGGGAGCTTCATCATGCACATCGGAAGAATCAGTACCCAGCCGGTCGAATCGTGCACGGCCGAATGCAGTGCGTTTGAACTCGCCGATCGCATGCGGCACGCGCATGTCGGCGACATCGTCGTGATCGAGTACCGCAATGGCGAAGCCATTCCGATCGGCCTGGTGACCGACCGCGACCTCGTGATCGAGGTGATGGCCCGCGGCGACGATCCGGGCGACGTGACGGCCGGCCAGATCATGTCGCGGGGCCTTGTCGTCGTGTCCGACACGGACGAGATCGGCGTCGCGCTCGAGGAAATGCGCCGCTCGGGCATTCGGAGGCTGCCGGTCGTCGACGATGCAGGCCGCCTCGCCGGCATCGTGACGCTCGACGATATCGTCGAGCATCTCGCGGGGTTGCTGGGCGGCGTCGTGGAAGTCGGCAAGCTGCAGCAGGTCGAGGAGCAGCGTTTCCGCGCGTGACGTTGCGGGGCCGGCG
Source organism: Burkholderia sp. RF4-BP95 (assembly GCF_001521985.1). Taxonomy (NCBI): domain Bacteria; kingdom Pseudomonadati; phylum Pseudomonadota; class Betaproteobacteria; order Burkholderiales; family Burkholderiaceae; genus Burkholderia; species Burkholderia sp. RF4-BP95. The sequence goes on from NZ_LOSX01000090.1 coordinate 223,890, forward strand.
CCCGGCGCGGCGGCCCGCTTGCCCGAGGCATGCGCCCCGCGCGCTTACGTGCGCAGCGTGGCGAGCAACGGCGCCCAGAACGCGCGGCTTTCGTACGCCGAGGCATCGCAATCGGTGTCGAAACGAATCGCGATTGCCATTTCTGCTTCGGTCAGCGGGTCGGCATGCTCGATCTGTCGGGCCAGGACGGCGGTGTCGGCATCGGAGGCATCGCGTCCGTGTGCCGCCCGGGCCGCGACACGCGCGGCGAGCGTTGCCGGACTCGCGGTGAAATCGAGCATCGCGACGCGCACGCCGAGTCGCGCGGCGAGGGCGATGAACGCCGTCCGGTTGTGCTGGCGCAGGAACGTCGCGTCGACGATCGCCGTGTAGCCGCTGTCGAGAACCACGCGAGCCTCCGAAAGCAGCCTTGCGTAGATCTCGTCGATCGCGGTGTCCGAATAGGCGCCGGGGGACAGGCGGGTGTCGGTCGATGCGCCGGCCAGGCGCTTGCGCTCGACGTCGCTGGACAACCGGATCGCGCCGAGTTGCGCGGCCAGCGCACGGCTGGCCACTGATTTGCCCGACCCGGAAACCCCGTGACACAGGAGCAACGCCGGCGGCGCATCGCGTCGTGCATCGGCCATCGCCGACGCAACGCGCAGATAGCCGGCGCGCGCCGCTTCGTCGCCGCGCAGCCGGGCGGTCAGCGCGCGCACCAGCGCACGGTAGACGAAGTAGCACGGCAGCACGCCCAGTGCCGCATGGTCGCCCGTGCGTGCCAGCCAGCCGGAAAGGAGGCGGTGGGCGCAATCCGTGCGTCCGTGAGCGGAGAAATCCATCAGCGCGAACGCGAGATCGCTCGCCACGTCGATCCAGCGCAGCGCGTCGTCGAATTCGATGCAGTCGAACATCAGGATCCGGTTCCGCCAGCGCACGATGTTCTCGAGATGCAGGTCGCCGTGACACGCGCGCACGAAACCGCGCGCATGCCGATCGGCGAACAGCGGTGCGACGCGGGTCAGTTCGGCGTCGTACCACGCGCGCAGCGCGGCTTCGTCCGGCACCGCGACGTCGAGCGTGTCGAGCAACGGCCGGCACTGGGCCGCGACGCTCGGCGCACTGCCGGGATGGCCGCGCGGCGCCCGGCGCGGCGCGTGCAGATGATGATGGGCCAGTGTATCGGCGAGGGCATCGGCATCCGCCAGACCGTCGTCGCGCGATGCGCTGCGCACCGACAACATCGCCCGCGCGTCGAACCGGCGCATGCGCACCACGTACTCGCCCGGCGCGGTCTGCTGCCGGCGCCGGCGCCCGCCGGTCGGCACCGGTGCGGCGAACGCGCATCGCCGGCCGTGCGCGACGAGCGGCCAGACACCCAGGTACAACGGGCCGGCGAACGGCCGATTGAGCGTGCACTCCGCGAGCGCGCAGCGGCGCCGCTCTTCAGGCCGCATCAGATCGACGAAGGCGAAGTGCACCGGCTTGATGCGCTTGTACGCATAGCGCCCGGCCAGATAAACGACGGACAGATGGGTTTCGATCCGCTCGATCCGGCCCGCGGGGTGGGGATAGGTGGCGGGTCGGCGCATTGCGCGATCGAATTGCGTCGACTTTCGTCGTGCATTTCCGCGATGCAGCGCGAACGGGACATGCGGCGCTCGGGACATGATGAACGGATCGGTTATACGGGGCGCGCATACGAAAGCGTTGTCGCACCCGGCGGGTTGGATTCGAGACGAGCGTGCACGTTCTCGTCTGCCCGATGTCGCCTGATCCGGCTGGCAGGCCGGGAATGGCCGACTCGACGGATCTTATTGCAACCGACCAAGGCGTTTTCCGAGTTGATGCCAGTCAAGCGCGCCGCGCGAGAGGGCGCTTGATGCAGGTCAACCGCATTCGCCGGGGCGGCAATACAGTCGATTGCAGCGTCGGCGCGAAGCCGCGCGTAACCATGTGCGGCATTCACGGCCTGGCGAGGCATTGACGATGAAACAACGGGCGTTGGCGATGAGCGTGCTCCTCGCGCTGGGCGCATGTGCCGGGGCAGAGCGAACCGAGACCTTCAGGACGATGGAAACGCGCCTGCTTGCGATGCGTCAGGCCGCAACGCTGCAGTGCTCGACGCCGTCCGACTGCGACCGGGCGTGGAGCCGCACGCGGCGCTATGTCCAGGATCATTCGTCGACCCGCATCACGCGACTCGGCACGGACCGGATCGAAACGGCGCAGCCGTATCTGGCCGGAGAAGTCTATCTCTGGGCGTCACGCACGGAATCGGGCGGCGGCGGCTCGGTGATCCGGCTCAAGGCGATGTGCAAGGGCATGTATGACAGCAACGGCGGCCCGGGATGGCAATACGATGTGTGCGCCCGGAAGATCCTCGATATCGAGCAAGGTTTCCGGTCGGACGAGAACCCGCCGAGCTAGCGGCGAATGCCGTCAGTTCTCGGCAATGCGGTGTCTCGTTTCGCGGTCGTCCGGATGCCGGCCAACGGCCGCCGGTTTCTTCTCGTGCCGGCTTCGTAGCGGCCCCGAACCGTTGACCTCCGTCAACGCCTGCTCGCGGCAAGCACCGATGATGGAAGCGAATCCGAACGCCGCCGGCGCGTCGGTTCATCAGCGAGGTTCGCATGTACACGAATATCATGGTTGCCACGGACGGCAGTCCTTCGGCGAATCGGGCGCTCGACGAAGGTCTCAGGATGGCCAGGTTATGCGGCGCCCGCCTGTTTGCCGTGTTCGTCGTCGACAAATCCACGCTGTTCGTCTACGGCGGCCGCATGGAGCCGGAAGCCTTGCTCGACGAAATCCGGCGCCATGGCGCCGCGATCCTGCGAGACGCCGACCGGACGATCTCGCGCGCGGCCGTCAACGGCGAGACGGAAGTCATCGAGACCGAATTCGGCCAGGACGTCGCGGAGCGCCTGCAGCGCTACGTCGTCGATCATGCGATCGATCTGGCCGTGATCGGCACGCACGGTCGGCGCGGTGTCCGGCGGCTGGTGCTCGGCAGCGTCGCCGAACGCTTCCTTCGCGCATCGAGTTGCCCGGTCCTGCTCGTGCGCGGCGAGGATACCTCACCCGCCACGGTCGCGGTGGCCTAGGGCCTGTTCATCATCCGCCCAGGTGATCATCATGCAGATATCGTTTCCTTCCGAACATCCGACGTATTGCGACCTCGATTCCGCGCTGAGCTTTCCGGCGCTCGTCGAAGGGCGCCGCGTGCGCTGCGCGATCACCTCGGCGGCGCTGGAAGATCACTTCCGCGCGGCGTCGCCTCGCGAGCAGGATCTCGTCGACGCCTTCGCGCGCCATCGTCCCGCCATCGAGCGCGCGGCCCGCTCCCTGCTCGAGGAAATCGGCGGACGGCCGATCCTGCTGCACAGCGGCCATTTCCGGTTCTGTACGTGATCGGCCGCCGCCCTTGACGCGCATCAAGCGCGTGCCGGGGCGTGCGGGTACGCTGGATTCCTAAAGATCATTCGTCCCATGCGCGGCATGTGGTGTCGCGCCATCCGATCTTCATTGCGGCCGATGCTGTCGGGACGAAAGCGCCGGTCGTCTGTCACCGTATGAGGAGTACGAACCATGAGCAACATGACGCGTTACGATCCGTTTTCGATCGAACCCGTATCCGACCTGTTCCAGGGGCTGTTCAGGCCGCTGCGCGGCATGGCGCTGGCAGACGAGCCCGATCTTGCGTCGATGAAGATCGACGTCACCGAAAACGACAAGGCGTACACCGTCAACGCGGAACTGCCGGGCGTCGCAAAGGACGACATCGACGTCCAGGTGACGGGGAACACCGTCTCGATCAACGCGAAGATCGAGCGCAAAAGCGAACAGAAGGACGGCGAGCGCGTGATCCGGCGCGAGCGCTACAGCGGTGCGATCAGCCGCTCGTTCTCGCTGTCCGGCGACATCGACGATGCCAACGCGACGGCGACGTATCAGGATGGCGTGCTGTCGCTGACGCTGCCCAAGAAGGCGCCGGTCGGCCAGAAGAAACTCACGATCAGCTGATCGGACGGCGGGCAACGGGCGATGCAGGCACGCATCGCCCATCGGGAGGATCCGGCGCGCGGAGCGATCCGCGCGCCATGTCGTTGGCGCGATCGAATCTGCGCGTCACGCATGCGATGGCGTACTGCCGGGCCGATAGCCGACCGTCTGCGCGAGGATCGGCAGCTCGTCCTCGTTCAGTCGCAACGCGTCGGCGAGCATGCGGTGATTGATCCAGCCGCGCACGACCGTTCCGAGGCCGGCCGCCGCGCAATACAGAGAAACGTTCTGCGCGATGGCGCCCGCCGCGATCGCCGAGAACACGTCGCGCTGCGGCGGCGGCATGTCGAGTATCGCGGCCGTCCGGACGACGTAGACGAGATCCAGCGGCGCGCGGCCGACGAAATCCTGATAGCCCGTGAGGTTGCGCGCATCGACCGCGTGTTTCAGCACGAGCCGGTGCGCGGGCGCATCGTAGCGATAGACGCCGTAGGGCAGCGCGACGTAGATGTCGATTTCATTGAATGCGTGCGCGGACGGCGCCGTCCGGCCGCCGCTCGCCGGGCGGTTGATGCCGTCGGCCGCCCACAGCATCGTGCCGAGCGTCATCGGCGGGAGCGGTGTGGCGGCGAATTCGCGGGAGCTCATTCGGGTCGCGAGCGCCGCCATCAGCGGCACGTCGTTGTCGAGCATCGGGCGCGGCAGGTCGACGATCGCCGGCGACTCGCCCTCGGGCGACGCCGGCTGCATCACGGGCGCCGGCGAATAGGTCAACAGCTGCTGTTCGGTCATTCGAGTCTCCTTGAAGCGTGATTGCGCGTGCCGGGAGCGTCGCGCATCGGCGATTTCACGATAAGACGGCCGGTCCGTCGCGGCTTGACTTCCGTCAAGCGGCGCACCGGCCGGCCACGACGTGCGGCGCGCGGCATCCGTTGACCTGCATCAGCGCCCGGACGCCGCGCGTGTGCAAATCTGGCTATGTGCGGCGGACAGGCACGCCGCGGCTCACAGGAGAGCAGACGATGAAAACCGACAAGCAGTTGAAGCAGGATGTCCAGGACGAACTGGAGTCCGACCCGTCGATCGATTCGACGCGCATCGGCGTCGAGGTGACCGACCGGATCGTGACGCTTTCGGGGCACCCGCCGAGCTACGCGGAGAAACTGGCGATCGAGCGCGCGGCGAACCGCGTGGCCGGTGTCAAGGCGCTCGTCGTGGACATGACCGTGCATCTGCCGGACGACGACGTGCGCACCGACGAAGACATCGCCAAAGCGGTGCGCTCGGTGCTGCACTGGACGGTCGGGCTGCATGACGACGCGGTCAAGGTGCAGGTCGAACGCGGCTGGATCACGTTGTCCGGCAAGGTCGACTGGGCGTACCAGAGTCACCTGGCCGTGCGCGCGATCTCGCAGATGCGCAGCGTGACGGGCGTGACCGACCACATCGCGGTACAGGGGACGGTCGGTGCGGACGACATCGGCGGGAACATCAAGCGCGCGATCATGCGTCACGCGGAGCGCGAGGCGAAGCACATCGCGATCGACGTGCACGACGGCACCGTGCGGCTGTCCGGCAAGGTCGGCTCGTTCTCCGAGCGCAAGGCCGTGCGCGGTGCCGCGTGGTCCGCGCGCGGCGTGCGTGCCGTCGTCGACGACCTGGTGGTCGAGTAAGTCCGGCAGCCGGATGGGCGGTCCAAGGAGACCCAGGAGGGCAGTCGGATGACACTTTCGGGCGAACTTCACGAAGCGGACTGGTCGGTCGCGATCGAGACGATCGCGGCCGAATCCGGCGGCTTCCACTGCCGGATCCACGTTACGCTCAAATCGCCGGACGGCATTTGCGAGCGGACGTTTTCGCACTGCAGGACACATGCAACCGAGCGCGAAGCCGCGATCGACGCGCTGCGCGCCGGGATGACGTGGATCGAGATGAAGAAGTCGAATACCTTCACGGTCTGAACCGGTTGACGGGGCAGACCGGCGAAGGCACCGGTTCCGTCGCGCGATGCGCGGTACGGCAATCGCCGCGCCGATGCGTGCCGCGGTCGTCTACCGCGTCTTGTGCGAGACGCGCCAACGCCGCGCACGCTTTTTCTTGCATGCACGCGCATGTTGTTCCGGCCGCCGAACGTGACGGGCAACCGCGTCGGTCACGGTCGGAAAGAAGCTGGCCGCGCCGAACACGTCGAACAAACCGTAGGCGCGCAGGCGATCCTTCACCGGCCCCTTCATCTCCGCGAAATTCATCGCGATGCCGCGCTCCCCGAGCTCCTCGTGCAGCGCCACGAGCCGATCCGCGGCGCTGACGTCGATGTCGGTGACGGGCTCGGCGGCGACCACGACGCGAGTGACCGGGCCCGCCGCTCGTGCGATCGCGGCGTCCAGATGCTCGCAGAAGATCTCGACGTTCGCATAGAAGAGCGGCGCGTCCCAGCGAAACAGCACGAGCCCCGGTGTTTGCTCGGCTTCAGGATGCCGCGCGACGTCGTGATAGCCGCGCACGCCCGTCAGCCGGCCCAGCACCGCGTCGTACGGATGCCAGGCCCGCCAGACGAACGACAGCAGCGACAGCGCGCTGGCCAGCAGGATGCCGGGTACGACGCCCATGGCGATCACGCCGGCGAAACACAGCATCGAAATCAGGCATTCGCCGCGGCGCATCCGGTATAGCCGCACGACGCCGCGCACGTCGGCGATGCCGAACGCCGCATAGATCACGACAGCGGCCAGTGCCGTGCGCGGGACGAACGTGAGCAGCATCGGCGCGGCAACGAGCAGAATCGCGATGCACGCGGCCGCGACGACATTCGTGACCTGGCTTTGCGCGCCCGCGGCGATCGCGACCGGCGTGCGGGACGCGCTGCTGCTGACCGCGCAGCCCTGCGTCACGCCGGCGAGCAGATTGGCCGCGCCCAGTGCGATCAGTTCCTGGTTGCGGTCCGGCGCGTCGCCCGCCCGTGCGGAAAGCGCGCGCGACAGCATGCTGATGTCGGCGAACGACACCAGCGCCACCGCGATCGCGCCGGATGCGAGTGCGCCCACGTCGGCCAGCGAGACGGCCGGCAGGCGCGGGACAGGCAAGCCGGCCGGCAACGCGCCGACCGTCGCGACGCCGTGCAACGGCGACAGGCGAGCGACGAGCGTGGCCGCCAGCACGGCGATCAATATCGCGGGCCAGCGCGGCGTCACGCGTTTGATCAGGAATATGGACGCCAGCACCGCGACGCCGAGCAGACCGGCCGCGAGGGAAAAACGGCCGTCGACGAAGGCATGCGCGATGCGCATCACGCTGGAAAACACGTCGCTGCCCGACACCGGCATGCCGAACAGTTCGGGCAGCCGACCGACCACGAGCGCGATGGCGATGCCGTTCAGGTAACCGTACTGGATCGGGCGCGACAGCAAATCGGTGACGAAGCCGAGGCCAAGCGCGCCGAGCAGGATGCAGATCGCGCCGGCGGACAGCGCCAGCGCGCCGGAAAGCGCGATCGCGCGCTGCGGATCATGGGCGGCGAGCGGGGCGATGGCGCCCGCGATCAGGGCCGCCAGCGCGGAATCCGGGCCGAGAACGAGGATCCGGCTCGGGCCGAGCAGCGCATAGGCGAGCAATGCCGCGATCGACGCATAGAGGCCCGTGATGGCGGGCAGCCCGGCCGCCTGCGCATAACTCATGCCGACCGGCACCAGGACGGCGGAAAGCGCGAGCCCCGCGTAGAGGTCGCGAGAAAGCCACGCGTGCCGATAGTGCGTGAGCAGCGCGACGCCCGGGAGCATGCGGACGATCCGTCCGGATAGCGGGCGGTTCATCGCGGCTTCATCGCTGAAAGGTCGGGGCGAAAGGGTTGCCGTGCCCCGACAGGCAGGCGCTCATCGGAATGTGGCCACCCCCGCATGGATGCGCGAAACCGCGCAGCGACAGGGGCCGTCGCGCCGGCGACGGCTACCGAGGCTCGACGCCACCACGCCAGGCATCACGCGACCTTGACCGTGGAAAGCTGCAACGCCTGGGCGAAGCGGGCCAGCGTGGCGATCGATCCGGTCACGCTTTCGTACCGCTCGCGCCCGATCTGCCCGTCGAGTATCACCAGCATGCCGGCGTCTCGGGCGAGCGCGACGAGTGCCACCGTGTCGAGCGCGGCGGGGTCGGACGTGTCGGATGTGGCGGCCCGCATCCCCGAATCGGAACGATAGTCGGCGTGTGACATGACGTCTCTCCTGGTTGTTGTGCGATCGGTGTGCCGGTGGGCCGGTATCCGTGATTCCAGTATCGTTGCCGCGCGCCCCCGATTCAATCAGCCGGCCCCGAAGTCGCGGTAGGAATCGCGCCCGCTTCGTCGGCGGATTCCTACACCGTGCGTGGCTTTGCCGGCGCCTTGCAGCGCGCCGGCGCGCGTTCCCGACGCCGCGCGTACCAGCTTCCGATCGCGTGCCAGATCGCCGCGGCCGATTCGCAATACGTGAACAGTTCCAGATCGCGGCGGTCGATCATCCCTTCGTCCGCGAGAAACGCCAGGTCGACCGCGCGGCGCCAGTACGCCTCGCCGACGAGGATGACCGGCAGCGGGGCGATCTTGCGCGTTTGCAGCAGGGTCAGCACCTCGAACAACTCGTCGAACGTGCCGTAGCCGCCGGGGAAGAAGACGGCCGCTTTCGCGCGTTCGAGCAGATGCAGCTTGCGGATCGCGAAATAGTGGAACCGGAAGTGGAGATCCGGCGTGATGTACGGATTCGGCGCCTGTTCGCGCGGCAGCTCGATATTGAAGCCGATGCTCGGGGCGCCGCGCTCGTAGGCGCCGCGGTTGGCGGCTTCCATGATGCCGGGGCCGCCGCCGGTGACGATGGCGAGCCGCGCGGTGCGCGTGCACCGGTCGGCATGGGCGACGATGCGCCCGAACTCGCGCGCGACGCGGTAATACACGCTGTATTCGACGAGCCGGCTGGCGATCGTGACGGCGCGCTGCCGGCTCGGGTCGTACGGACGCTCCGCGAGCAGGCGATTGGCCTCATCCAGCCGCGCGTTGGCGACCGATGGCGCGACGATACGCGTGCTGCCGTAGATCACGACCGCGTGGCCGATCCGCTCGTTCTGCAGGCGCTCCTCGGCTTTCCAGTAATCGAATTGCAGCCGGATGCCGCGCATGCCGGAACCCCGCAGAAGGGCCGCATCGTCGTCGGCCGGGGGGCGGTTCGGGCTTCGGGTGACGCGCCGCGCGCGGCGCGGGATGGCCTTGACGCCGTCCTTGCGGACGATGGCATCGGGCCGCGCGCGCAGCCGTTTGCCGCGCGCCTTCGCGATCGTCGCGACGGGGGCGGGACGGCGGCGTGCGGTGCCTTTTGCCGTGCCGGCGGAAGCGCGTTTGACGGGTGTCGACATCAATGGAAGCGCCGCGCGACGGTCACTGGCTCAACACCCATTCCACGAGCAGATGCGCGTCGTCGCGAGACAGCGGCCCGCCGCGATCGATGGCCGACGGCATCGGCGTGTCGCCCCAGTGCACGCGGCCGCCGACGCGGAGCTTGCGTTCCAGCTCCGCGGCGGCATGCGGATCGCCGCGATAGCGCTCGGCGATCTCGTGAAACGACGGCCCGAGGAACGTCATGTCCGGCGTATGACAGAACATGCAGTGCTGCGCGTTGACGAGTTCGGTCGGCTCGGGCACGGTCGTCTGCGCGGCGGCCGTGCCGGCTGTCAGCGCAATCGCGCAGAGGGCGGCGCAACGCATGATGCTCATGTTCGTTTCCTCGTCGAGATCAGGAGAAGGAGACCACTTCGTCGAGCGGGCGACGCGGCGAATGCGGCGTATGCGGACCGCGCCCGACGCGCAGCAGCAACTGCGGCTCGCCGCGCAGCCCGATCATGTGGCGCAAATGCGCACGCAACCCGGCCGTCTCGATCGGCTGGTTCAGGTACGACGCGGTATAGCCCGCGCGCGTCGCGACGAGCAGGATGCGCTCCAGCGCCTGGCCGGTGGCGAGCCACGCTTCGCGATCGTCGCGCACGGTCGCGATGCACACGATCAACGGCGATGCGCCGACGAGCTGGTGATGCAGCGCGGCCAGCCCGTTGCCGAGATCGAAGGTCCGTACCGCCATCGTCACGACGGGCGCGGCGAAGTCCAGCAAGGTCGGCACGCCGGCCGCGAAGGCGGGCATGCCGTCGACATGCCGGCGCGGATCGATCCAGCTCGCCAGCTCGCGCCGGAAGCGCGGGTCCGAGAACTGCTGGCGGTCGGCCTCGGCGACCAGCTCCGCGACACGTGCGCGATGCGCGATCGAGTCGACGCACGCGACGTCGGCACCTTCCGCGACGCCGGCCGCGATCAGTTCATGCTGGATTTCCTCGGGCACGGCCGTCGATTCGAACGGGGCGCGCGTCGTGACGCGGTCCGGAATCGCATCGAACAGCGCGCCGAGCGACGCATCGGAATAGCCGTCGTCGCAGACCCGGACCGTCGCAAGGAGATCGGGGTCGACTTCGGAAGGAAACGTGCTGATCGTGTGAGCAAGCCCGGCGTGATCGAGCGCGACGCGCAGGTTGAGCAACGCCGCGCCGCAGCTGATGATCAGCTCGCGATCGAACGGATCGACCACGGGCAACGCGCGAACGCGGTCCGCGCACACGGAAATCGTGGCGCCGTTGACCAGGAAGCGCCACGGCTGGGAATTGTGGCTGGACGGAGCCAGCACCGCGTAGCCCAGCAACTCCCTCAACTGCTGGTCGGGATGGGCGCTTGCGGCAAGCGGGGGAACGGATATCATCGATCATCTCCAGGTTGCCGCGCGGGCGGCGTCTCGCCACTTCATCGTGTCAGCAACCGTCCGGCGGCCGTTGACGCACGTCAAGCGCCCGTCATCGGGCCAACCGCGGGCGGTGCCAGGCGACTAGCCTTGGAGGCGAAGCGCGCGACACCCGTCGCGCAGGGAGACGAGCATGCTTGCGATGATGTTTGACGGCACGACACCGCAATTGCGCGAAGCCCGCGTGCCGGATCCGTCGCCCGCGGCGGGCCAGCTGCTGATCGACGTACACGCATGCGGCGTATGCCGGACCGATCTGCACGTCGTCGACGGCGAGCTCGCGCACCCGAAGCTGCCGCTGATTCCAGGGCACGAAATCGTCGGAACGGTGCGCCGGCTGGGCGAAGGCGTGACGGGCTTCGCCGTGGGCGACCGGGTGGGCGTGCCCTGGCTGGGCTCGACGTGCGGGCATTGCGCGTACTGCGCGTCCGGCCGCGAGAATCTGTGCGACAGCCCCGGATTCACCGGCTATACGATCGACGGCGGCTACGCCGAGTGCGCGGTCGCCGATCACCGCTATTGCGTGCATCTGCCGCAACGCTATTCCGATCTGGAAGCCGCGCCGCTCCTGTGCGCCGGCCTGATCGGCTATCGAACCTTGCGCATGGCGGGCGACGCGCGTCGCATCGGCATCTACGGTTTCGGGGCGGCGGCCCATCTCGTCGCGCAGGTCGCGCATGTCGAGGGACGCAAGGTGTTCGCGCTGACGAAGCCCGGCGACACGGCGGCGCAGCAGCTCGCGCTGTCGCTGGGCGCCGCGTGGGCCGGCGGCAGCGACGAAGCACCGCCGGAGCCGCTCGATGCCGCGCTGATTTTCGCGCCGGTGGGCGCGCTGGTGCCGGCCGCGCTGCGCGCGGTCGACAAAGGCGGGATCGTCGTGTGCGGCGGCATTCACATGAGCGACATCCCGGGCTTTCCGTACGCGTGGCTGTGGGGCGAGCGCCGCATCGCGTCGGTGGCCAACCTGACGCGTGCGGACGCGGTCGAATTCATGCGGATCGCCGCCGCGACGCCGCTGCGGGTCGAGGCGGTGCGCTACGCGCTGACCGATGCGAACCGCGCACTCGACGACCTGCGCGGCGGGCGCATATCGGGCGCCGCCGTGCTGGGCATGCGCGGTTGATCCGCTCGACGGCTTCGCGGCGCGCTCAGATCTGCCGCAGGCCGTCCGAATCGACGATCCGGATCTGCTTGCCTTGCGCCGCGACGAGCCCCTTGTGCTGGAACTTCGACAGCATGCGGCTGACCGTTTCGAGCTTCATGCCGAGATATTCGCCGATCTCGTCGCGCGTCATCCGCAGCACGAATTCCGCGGCCGAGTAGCCGCGCGCCTTGAAGCGCGCGGACAGATTCAGCAGGAACGCGGCCACGCGCTGCTCGGCGCTCATCGTGCCGAGCAGCAGCATCTGCGAGGATTCGCGCACGATCTCGCCGCTCATCATCTGATACACGTGATGCTGCATCGGCCGCACTTCGCGGCACATCTGCTCGAGCTGGCCGAACGGGATGATGCAGACCGTGCTGTCCTCGAGCGCGATCGCGTCGCCGTTGTGGTGCCCGGTGTGCACGCCATCGAGCCCGAGCGATTCGCCGACGATCTGGAAGCCGGTGATCTGCTCGTCGCCGTCGCGATGCATCACGATGGTCTTGAACGATCCGGTTCTCACTGCATAAATGCTGTTGAACATGTCGCCCGCGCGAAACAGCGTTTCACCGCGCCGGACGTGACGCGTCGTGCAGATCATCGCGTCGACGCGTGCGAAATCGTCGGGCGAAAGATCGGGCGGCAGGCAGACGGTACGCAATGCACACGTCGAACAGCGGGACGCGGCGCGCTTGGGCTGATCCGTCGGTTCGACGGGATGCAGCGGGATGAACGTGCGCAACGGCATGGTCGTCGAGACTTCGGCACTGCTGTGCATGATCGGCTCCAGTTCGGGGGCAGCTGCGGTTCGCCGTCGGGCGCGGGCGCGCTGACCATTGTACCGGCGGCCTTGGTGTCTGCCGCCTTCCTGTCGGGAAAGCCCCATCGGACGCGCCGGGAGACCGATACACCGGTCTCGTCGATGATGCTGCCTTGGCTCCGGGAGGCGCGTTTGTTCGTTTTTCTTGATGTGCAGTATGGATGTTGCGCAACGTCAAGAAAATCAGCCGGAATTGAAGTTGGAGTAGGTGAGAGGGAAGTCTTGTAGGAGGTTTCCTACAGAGGCGCGGCACCTTGTCGCGAGCGTCGCCGGCTTACGCCTGCCGCCGAGGGCGGGCGCCGCGTCGCCGCGCCCGCCTGGCCGTCGTCAGCGATACTGTCGGGACATCAAGTCCGGGACGCGACGCTGCCCGATGCCGCCGTCAAATCTCGTCCGGGTCCTCGAACAGCTTGTGGCGCATCGCGTAGCGCACGAGTGCCGTGTCGTTCGGCAACTGCATCTTCTCGAGGATCCGCGTCTTGTACGTGCTGACGGTCTTGACGCTGACGCAGAGCGCCTGCGCGATTTCGGAGATCGACTCGCCGGTGGTGACGCGCCGGAAGACGTCGAATTCGCGGTCGGACAGGCGCTGGTGCGGGAGAAGATCGGTCGGCTCGTTCAGACTCTGCGCGAACTGCTCGGCCATGGTCAGGCTGACGTAGACGCCGCCGGCCGCGATCTTGGTCAATGCGGCGACCAGTTCGGCGCTGGCACTTTCCTTGGTCATGTAGCCCGACGCGCCCGCGCGGAATGCGCGCACCGCGTACTGCTGCTCGGCATGCATCGTCAGCACGAGGATATGCAATCCCGGCTTCTCGTCCTTGATCTGCTTGATGAGTTCGACACCGTTGCGGCCGGGCATCGACAGATCGAGCACCAGCAGGTTGGCGTCGGTGTCGCGTATGAGCGCGATCGTCGAGGCGCTGTCCTGCGCTTCCCCGACGACCTCGAAACCGCTCGCGCTCTTCAGGATGTGTCGAAGACCGTCCCTGACGAGTGCGTGATCGTCGGCGATGAGTACCTTGATCATGAAAGCACATCTCCTTGCTGGATGGCGTGAAGCGGCAGCGCCACGGTGATCGTGAATCCCGTGCCCGGCCGGTTGTCGATCGTCACCGTACCTTCGAGCATGTGCGCGCGCTCGCGGATGCCGATCAGGCCGAACGACGGGCGGTCCTGCACATTGCCGGCGTGCTCGGGCGCGCCGTGACCGTTGTCCGCGATGCGCAGCATGCAATATCCGTCTTCCACTTTCAATGCCAGCGTCACGTTCGTCGCATCCGAGTGTCGCGCGACGTTGGTCAGCGCCTCTTGCACGATGCGGAACAGCGTGGTCGCGCCGGTGCCGGTGAACGCGGTGTCGACGGGCGCGATGTCCCGGTCGACCGTGATCCGGTAGCGGCGCGTGAAATCGTTTGCAAGCCATTCGATCGCCGGGACGAGGCCCAGGTCGTCGAGCATCACCGGCCGCAGATCGGCCGCGATGCGCCGGACGGACGCGACGATCGAATCGATCAGGCGATGCATGCCGCCCAGCTGCTCGCGCACGCCGGTGTTGGGGGCGACGACACCACGGAGCCCCAGCTCGACGGCGGAGAGATCCATCTTGAGCGCGGTGAGTTGCTGGCCGAGGTCGTCGTGCAACTCGCGGGCGATGCGCGTCTTCTCTTCCTCGCGCACGTTCTGCAGGTTGGCGGACAGGTCGCGCAGTTCCTCTCGCGACTGCTTGAGGGCGTTTTCCGCGCGCATCCGCTCGGTCACGTCGCGCAGCATGACCGTGTACAGCTTGCCGGTGCCGTCGCGAATTTGCGAGATCGACGCCTCGATCGGAAATTCGGTGCCGTCGCCGCGCAAGCCGAACAGCACGCGTTGCCGCCCCATCTGGCGCTCCGACACGCCCGTCACGCCGAATTGCTCGACGTGTCGCGCATGCGCGGCGCGGAAGCGCTCGGGGATGAAGCGGGACAGCGGCGCGCCGACCGCCTCCATCGCGGAGACGCCGAACACGTGCTCGGCGGCCGGGTTGAAGATCACGATCGTCTGGCTTTCGTCGACGGTGATGATGGCCTCCATCGACGACCGGATGATGCCCATCATCCGCGCCTCGGTGGGCTGGCTGTCGCCGGCGGGCGTATCGGCGAGCCCGCGTTTCGCGACGGCCTGCCGCACGAGTGCGGCCAGCATCAGCGAAAGCACGGTGCCGGCCAGCAGGACGGCCAGCATGACGCCGGACGTGTCGACGCGCGGCGCGCTGTAGCGCAGCGAGAGCGGCGTGCCGCCGAACGTCAGCGAATCGGTGCGCTGGAGCATGTCGCCGGCTGCGGTCGAGTCGCCGGCGCGCAAGCCGCCGGAATACACCGGCGCGGCCGGATTGTCGGCCGTGATTTCCAGGTGCAACCGATCGAGAACGGACGCATCGACGAGGCGGTCCGGATTCAGCGCGGCATAAACGTACCCGGTGGCCGTCGCGTGCCGCGACCCGGACGAAGCAATGTCTTCAGCGTTCGCATAAATCGGCAGGTACAGCGTCAGCTCCGTCCGGGCAATTGCCGCATCGGTGCTGTCCTGGAACGCGTTCGCGGCGAGCGTGACCTTGCCGGTTTCCGCCGCGCGCTGAAGTGCCTGCCGGGTCGCTTGATTGTCCTCCGCCGCGCTCGGCTCGATTCGCCCGAGACTGCGGACCGGTGACTGCAATCCGTCCAGATTGAGACTGGCGAGATAGCGGCGCCACGCAGCCCCGGATTGCGGCGCGGGCAGCGTCGACGCGAAGCCGTGCGCGCCGCGCAATACGGCAGCCGCGCCGAGGAGCGTGCGCCGAAGGTCGGCCGTCGCGAGTGTCGCGGTTTGCTCGAACCTCGCCTGGGCGGCGTGCTGTGCCCCGTTCTGCAGTGCCCGGGACGCCGCAAACGTTGCAGTCAGGCCAAGCGCCAGCGTCAGCAGCGCGGCCATGGCGGCATATCGCGCGGGCCGGATCCGGTGCGACGCCGGCCCGGCCCTGGAGGGGGGCGAATTCGTTGTCATTGCCGTTCATCCTGACGGACTTCGTCGGTGGCTGGCTGGCGGCGGGCCGGACGCGAGGCACGAACAGCGGGGCGGGCCGCAACTGCAATATCGCCCTGATTGTGCGCGGTTTACCGACGTTCGCCAATCGGGACCGACGCGCACGGGCGGCGCCGTGCGTGTTTGACCCGTATCAACGGAAAGGCGCCCGCCGGGATCAGACTGGTTTCACGAACCGATCGAACCGGGACGACGGCAGGGAGGTGCCATGTACCAAAGGATCTTTGCGGCACTCGACGGCAGCCGCGGTGCGCGGCTCGCGCTCGACGAGGCGATTTCGCTCGCCCGCGAGTCGGGCAGCCTGGTCATCGCCATGTGCGTGGTATCGGATGCGCCGCGGCTGGCCGACGTCGACAGCGGCTATATCGACCAGCGCGACCCGGCCGGACTGGACGCGGACAAGGCCGCGATCGCGGTCTCGGACGCGGAAACCGCGTTCCAGCTGTCCGGCGTACGCGGCGTCGCGCAAACGATCGACGCATGCGGAGAGGACATCTCGGACGTGCTCGCGCGAGCCGCCGCCGAATGCGATGCGGACCTGATCGTGATGGGCACGCATGGCCGGCGCGGCGTGCGCCGTGCGTTGCTCGGCAGCGTCGCCGAATCGCTGGTGCGCATCGCGGACCGGCCGGTGCTGGTCGTACGCGAAGGGCCGGGCGCGTGTGCCGGCGTGCTGTGAGGGGGTGACGAGAGGGGGCAGCCGCAAGCGGCTGCCCGTTTTCGCTCGCTCAGTGAGACAGCAGGACCGGCACCGTCATCGTTTCGAGGATCGTGCGGGTGGCGCCGCCGAGCACGCGTTCGTGCATGCGCGCGTGGCTGTACAGGCCCATCACCAGCAGATCCGCGTGCAGGTCGGTCACCCGGTTCAGCAGCGTCGCACCCACGCTCACCGACCGTTGGCGCGGCGTGGTCGAGAACGACGCGCGAATGCCGTGCCGTTCGAGATACGCGGCGACGTCAACGCCCGCCGGCGTCTTGTCCGGATCGGGTTGCCCGCGGCTGACCGTCTCGACGTTGACGAAGCGCGCGCGGGCGAGCAGCGGCAGGGCGTCGGCCATCACGCGGGCGGCTTCGCGACCGCCGTCCCAGCCGATCAGCACGTTCTCGCCGAGCGTTCGCACGTCGCCCGCGTAGGGCACGACGAGCGCCGGGCGCCCGCTGCCCATCACGACGTCCTCGACGAAATGACGTGCGACGTAGGTCAGACGGTCGTCGGGATTTTCCTGGCCGAGCACCAGCAGATCGGCGTGGCGTGCATGCAGGACCGCGGCCTCGGTCGCGTTGCCGGTCGGCGCCTGCCATTCGACGCTGCGCCCGGCGCGCTCGGCGGCGATCAGGAATCTTTCTTCCGCTTCCTTGCGCCGCTGGTCGCACAGGCGTTCGTAGACGGCCAGCTTCAGCGGTTCGTCGGGCCGACGCAACGGCTCGAAGAGGTCCTGGCAAACCACGTAGAGGCCGATCAGATGGGCGTTCCAGCGTCCCGCGAGTTCGAGCGCGAGGTCGACGCGCGTCGCACAGCGCTCGCTGTCGTCGAGATGGACGAGCAGGGTCTTGTAGCTCATGACGGCTCCTTTTCGGTTGATGCCGCGGTGGTCTCGGCGGCCGCCTTCGCGGCGCAGCTCGCCGGAATCATCAGGACCGGGCACGTGGCCTGACGCAGCACGCGCTCGGCCACGCTGCCGAGGAATAGGCGCTGGAAGCCGCGCCGGCCGTGCGTGCCCATCACGATCAGGTCGGCGTTGATCTCGCCAGCGAGACCGACGATGCGCTGGGGGACGTCTTCGCGCGACGGCGCGACATTGGAGATCTGCGGCGTGCCGGACACGCCCCGCGCCTTCATGCGTTTCGCCGCGTCCTCCGTGACGCGCAGCCCTTCCTCGCGGAACGCGTCGATCAGGATCGACGGGTCGTATCCGTACGTGTCGTAGGCCGGCACCAGGAAATCGACGACATAGACGGGCGTCAGCCGTGCACCCGTCTCCGACGCGAGATTCAGCGCGGCGTCGAGTGCGCGGGACGACGTATCGCTGCCGTCGAGCGCAACCAGAATGTTCGAGTACATGACGATTCCCTTGAACGGATGTTGATGCAATCATCATCGGCGCGCGCACGCCGAGTGCGCTGATCTGGATCAACCGTCGCGGTTGCCACGCAGCACGCGCACCGCGGCGCGCGCCGCGACCCACGCTTCGTTGGTCGGCTCGACGACCACCGCGACCGCGCTCGACGCGCACGACACCACATGCGCATGGGCCGCATTCGCGCGCGCGTCGAGCGCGACGCCGAGCCAGCCGAGCGACGCGCAGATCCGCGCGCGCAATTCCGCCGAGTGTTCGCCGATGCCAGCGGTGAAGACGAGCATGTCGAGGCCGCCGAGCAGCGCGGTCAGCGCGCCGGTCTCGCGCACGATGCGATGGACGTACAGTGCCAGCGCGTCGCGGGCCGGCGCGTCGCCGGCCGCTTCGCGCGCGAGCAGCACGCGCGGATCGCCGGATGCCCCCGATACGCCCTTGAGCCCGGACTCGTGATACAGCATGTGTCCCAGTGCGTCGCCGGACAGCTTGTCGACCTCGAGCAGGTGCAGGACGACGCCGGGGTCGAGCGTTCCGCAGCGGGTGCTCATCATCAATCCGTCGAGCGCGGAGAAGCCCATGGTCGTCGCGACGCTGCGGCAGTCGCGCAGCGCGCACAGGCTCGCGCCGCTGCCGAGATGGGCGGCGATCACGCGGCCATGCGCACGCTCGCCGAACGATTCGGCGAGCGCGACGGACAGGTATTCGTATGACAGGCCATGGAACCCGTAGCGGCGCACGCCCTGGTCGAACCACGTGTGCGGCAACGGCAGCAGCTGCTCGACGCGCGGCAGCGTGCGATGAAACGCCGTGTCGAACACGGCGATCTGCGGGACGTCCGGAAACGCGTCGCGCAGCGCGTCGATCGCATCCAGGCTGTGCGGCTGATGTAACGGCGCCAGCGGCGTCAGCGTGCGCAGCGCGTCCAGCACGTCGTCGTCGACGACCACCGGCTCCACGTATCGCGCGCCGCCGTGCACGACGCGGTGCGCGATCGCGCCCAGCGCGACAAGCGGCAACTTCACGCGGATCCATGTCGCGATCTGCGCGAGCACGGCGCGGTAGGGATCGTGGTCCGTGCCGAGCGGCAGCGAAGCGTCCGGCTCGGCGTCGAAACGGATCGACACGCTGTTGCCGGCCGCGACCGCTTCGCCGTCGTGCAACGGCCGCCGCACGGGATCGCCGTGCGGCGGATACGCGAAGATCGAGAACTTGACGCTCGATGAACCGGCATTGACGACGAGCAGTGCGAGCGTACGCATCGGCCGGCTCAGTGCGACATCAGCACGGGCAGCGTCATCGACGCCAGCACCGTGCGCGTGGCGCCGCCCATCACCAGTTCGCGCCAGCGCGGATGGCCGTAGGCGCCCATCACGAGCAGATCGGAACCCGTTTCATACGCGCGCGACAGCAACGTGTCGCCGATCGCCGAGCCGGCGCCGGCGTCGATGTCGAGCACGTTCACGTCGCGTGCATGGCGCGCCAGCATCAGCGCGGCATCGGCGGCCGGAATGCGCGTGGTTGCCGCTTCCGAATCGCCGTCGATCACGGCGGCGACCGTCGTGCGCTTCGCGTGTTCGAGAAAGGGGATCGCGTCGTGCGCGGCGCGGGCCGCTTCCCGGCTGCCGTCCCACGCGACGAACACCCGTTCGCCGATTGACGGGAATTCGCCGGTGTACGGCACGAACAGCACCGGGCGACCGGCGGACAGCACGAGGTTTTCCGGAAACTGGTCGTCGATGAAGGTCTCGGGATCGTTCGGGTCGCTCTGGCCCGCGATCACGAGGTCCGCGAGGCGGGCGGCGCGCGGCACGGCCAGGTTCGCGCGATCGTCGGCACACACCCATGCGGCCTGCACTTTCGCGCGCGCCGTCTCCGCATGGAACAGGCGCTCCAGGGCCGCGAGCCGTTCGTCGCGCTGTTCGCGGTGCTCACGGAAGTAATCGGCGGACCCGGCCATCACGTAGAACGAATGCGGTTCCGGCGTGTAGACCGCGTACAGGCCGGTCAGATGCGCACCGAAGCGCCGGGCGAGACGCAACGCGAATTCGAGCCGCGAATGCGCGCGGGCGCTCGAATCGAGGTGCACGACTATGCTCTTGTAGCTCATCGGAATCGCTCCATCGACGGGGGAACCGCCAGTGCAATCCAGTCTACGGAGCAGGGTTTCCGCGTACTTGACTCAGATCAACGGCCCCCTTGCGCGATGCCCGCACAGTGAAGCGGTCGCGATGCCGATCCCGGGCAGGCGGCATGAGGCGGAATGCCAACCCATTGACCGGATCGAAAGAGGAAAGCCGATGAGTACGTACGCTTTGACGACACCGAACGACGTCTGCCGCGCGGGCTGCGATCTCGCGTTGCGCATGGTCGCGCTGAACCGCGACTGGCAGCACGAATGGCATGCGCTGGCGGGGCGGCGCATCGAGCGCGACCGCGACGCGGTTCGTCACCTGCAGCAGGCGCTTGCGGATACGAAGGAGTGGACGGCCTTCGGCGAGGCGACCCGGCAGGTGATGCGCGACTACGCGATGGCGAGCGTCGCGATCTGGCAGGATGCGACCGAGCTGTGCATGCGTGCGCAATACGAGAGCGCCGGCGCATGGCGCACCTGGGCGCGCGAATACGGCGCAGGCGCGCTGTCGCGTTATCAGACCGACTGGTTGCCCGATCTGGAGCGACTGGCCGTGGTCAACGAAGCCAGCATGCCGTGGGCGGAATGGATGACGGCACTGGAGCACGGGATCGAGGACGCGAGCGAAGGGGCGCCGGTTTCCCCCCGCCGCCTGAATGGCACGACCGGCGCACGGGAGAACGACCATGTGCGCTGACCGCGTCGCGTTCGTCACGGGCGGAATGGGTGGCCTGGGCGCCGCGATCAGCCGGCGCCTGCACGATGCCGGCATGACGGTGGCGGTGTCGCACACGGAAGGCAACGACCACGTCGCGACGTGGCTCACGCACGAACGCGAGGCGGGCAGGACGTTCCACGCGTTCGAGGTCGACGTCGCCGACTACGATTCGTGCCAGCACTGCGCGGCGCGCGTGCTGGCCGAATTCGGGCATGTCGACGTGCTCGTCAACAACGCCGGGATCACGCACGACGCCACCTTCGTGAAGATGACCAAGAGCATGTGGGATGCGGTGCTGCGCACCAACCTCGACGGCATGTTCAACATGACGAAGCCGTTCGTGCCCGGCATGATCGCGGCCGGCTTCGGGCGGATCGTGAACGTCGGCTCGGTGAACGGTACGCGCGGCGCCTACGGGCAGGCGAATTACGCGGCCGCGAAGGCCGGCATCCATGGCTTCACGAAGACGCTGGCGCTCGAACTCGCGCGCCACGGCATCACGGTCAACACGGTTGCGCCCGGCTACCTGGCGACCGCGATGCTCGAGACGGTGCCGAAGGAAGTGCTCGACACGAAGATCCTGCCGCAGATTCCGGTCGGCCGCCTCGGCAATCCCGGCGAAATCGCCGAGCTCGTCGCCTTCCTGTGTTCCGACGCGGGGGCGTTCGCGACCGGCGCGGAATTCGACGTCAACGGCGGCATGCACATGCGATGAAAGCATCCGTCATGCGCTTGCCGATCGAGCACGAAACGATGCGGCCAACGAGTACGAGCGAACCGGCGTCGCGCGCGGCCGAATGCACGCCGGTCCGTACGTCGCCTGCCGAACAATGGAACCGCGCCGCGCATGCGAACGTGGCCGCGATGACCTTCGGGCTGTCGCCCGTGTCGATGGCGCTGGCCGTGCTCGACTGGGGCGCGCATCTGGCCGTGTCGCCGGGAAAATGTTTCGAGCTCGCGACGCAGGCGTGGCTGGCTGCCGCCGCACCGGCCGCCAGCCAGGGCGAGAGCGAGGGCGGGGCCAACGCGGCCGACACGAGCGGCCTGGCCGTGCACGCGGGGCAGGCCGATCCGCGCTTCGCCGCGCCCGCGTGGTCCGGCTGGCCGTTTCGCGCGTATCGCGACAGCTTCCTGTCGATCCAGCGCTGGTGGCGCGACGCGACGCGCGACGTGCCTGGCGTCGAACGGCACCACGAGGAACTGGTCGGATTCATCGCGCGACAGTGGCTCGACGCGTGCTCGCCGGGCAATTTCCTGGCGACCAACCCGGTCGTGCTCGACGCGACGATGCGCAGCGGCGGCGCGAATCTCGCGGCAGGCTTCCGGAACTGGCTGGACGACGCGAACGCGTTGCTCGATCGCACGAGCGGCACGCGCGCCCGCGACACGCACGGCTATCTGCCGGGGCGCGACGTGGCGATCACGCCGGGCCGCGTCGTATGGCGCAACGCGTTGTGCGAGCTGCTGCAATACGACCCGACGACGCCCGCCGTGGCACGCGAGCCGATCCTGATCGTGCCGTCGTGGATCATGAAGTACTACATCCTCGACCTGCAGCCGCACGATTCGCTGATCCGCTTCCTGGTCGATGCCGGCTACACGGTGTTTGCCGTGTCGTGGCGAAATCCGGGCGCGGAGGCGCGCGAGCTCGGGCTCGACGATTATCTGCGCGACGGGTGCATGGCGGCGCTCGACGCCGTCCGGTCGATCTGCGGCGAAGCCGTCCACGCGGTCGGCTACTGCCTCGGCGGCACGCTGCTGGCGATCGGCGCGGCGGCGCTCGCGCGCGACGGGCGGCAGCACGACGCATTGCGGTCCGTCACGTTGCTGGCGGCCCAGACCGATTTCAGCGAACCCGGCGAACTCGGCCTCTTCATCGACGCGAGCGAACTGTCCGCGCTCGACGCGCTGATGTGGCGGCAGGGCTACCTGGACGGCGCGCAGATGTCCGCCGCGTTCCAGCTGCTGAATGCGCGCGACCTGATCTGGTCGCGCATGATGAGCGAATACCTGCTCGGCACGCGCACCAAGCCGAACGACCTGATGTCGTGGAACGAGGACACCACGCGCATGCCGTACCGGATGCATACGGAATACCTGACGCGGCTTTTCCTCGACAACGATCTCGCGGCCGGCCGCTACTGCGTCGACGGGCGACCGGTCGCGCTGTCGGATATCGACGTGCCGACGTTCGTGGTCGGAACCGAACGCGATCACGTGTCGCCCTGGCGTTCCGTCTACAAGCTGCATCTGCTCACGCACCACACGCTGACGTTCGTGCTGACCTCCGGCGGCCACAATGCCGGCATCGTGTCCGAGCCCGGGCATCCGGGGCGCCACTATCGCTGCGCGACGCGCGAGCACGGCGCGCCTTACCGGAGCCGGCACGACTTCGTGAGCGAAACGCCCGCGGTCGACGGATCGTGGTGGACGTGCTGGCGCGACTGGTTGCGCGCGCATTCGTCGGGCGACGTGCCGGCACGCGTGCCGGCCGCCGGTTTCGGCGCGGCACCCGGCACCTACGTGCTCGAGACATGAACATGAACCTGCATCCGGATGTGTCCGTCGGCGCGCGCCTGCCCGGCCTGTTGCCGCGTGCGGACGGCGAACTGCCCGAGCTGATCGCGCGTGCGCGCCATGCGCCGCCGCTGACGATGGCCGTCGTGCATCCGTGCGACGCGGCCAGTCTCGTCGCGCTTGCCGCGCTCGATGCGTCGCCGCTGGGCGCGTCGATCGAGCCGCTGATCGTCGCGCCGCGCGCGAAGGTGTCGCGCGTGGCGGACGAGGCGGGCGTCGATCTGGCGAAATGGACGATCGAGGACGTGCCGCACAGCCACGCGGCGGCGGCCAGGGCGGTGGAGCTCGCGGCGTCGGGCCGCGCCGGCGCGCTGATGAAGGGCAGCCTGCATACCGACGAGCTGATGGGCGCGGTCGTCGCCGCGGAATCGGGCCTGCGCACGGACAAACGCATGTCTCACTGTTTCCTGATCGAGGCGCCCGCCTATCCGCGCCCGTTTCTGCTGACCGACGCGGCCGTCAATATCGCGCCGGATCTCGCGCAGAAGGCGGCCATCACGCAGAACGCGATCGACGTCGCGCATGCGCTGGGCGTTGCGTGCCCGCGCGTGGCCGTGCTGTGCGCGGTCGAGACCGTCAATCCGGCGATGCGTTCGACGCTCGACGCGGCGGCCCTGGCGAAGATGGCCGAGCGCGGGCAGATCACGGGAGCGGTCGTCGACGGCCCGCTCGCGTTCGACAACGCGATATCGCAGCGGGCCGCGCGCGAGAAGGGGATCGATTCGCCGGTCGCCGGCCGTGCCGACATCCTGGTCGTGCCCGATATCGAAGCGGGCAACATGCTCGCAAAGCAGCTCGAATACCTGGGCGGTGCCGCGAACGCGGGCGTCGTCGTGGGCGCGCGCGTGCCGATCGTGCTGACGAGCCGCGCCGACGGCGTCGCCGTCCGCGTCGCCTCCTGTGCGCTCGCGGTGCTGCTGGCGCAGGTCCGGCACGACACCGCCCCGATGCCTGAACAGGCCCCCCTTTCGATGGAGGAATCGCGATGAAAGCACTCGTTTATCACGGCCCCGGGCGCAAGGCGCTCGAACGGCGACCCAAACCGGAATTGCAGTCGCCCACCGACGCGATCGTCCGCGTGACGCGCACGACGATCTGCGGCACCGATCTGCACATCCTCAAGGGCGACGTGCCGACGTGCGAACCGGGCCGCATTCTCGGCCATGAAGGCGTGGGGATCGTCGAGCAGGTCGGCGCCGCGGTCGATTCGCTGAAGCCGGGCGATCACGTGCTGATTTCGTGCATCTCGTCGTGCGGCCGCTGCGAATACTGCCGCCGCGGAATCTATTCGCATTGCACGACGGGCGGCTGGATCCTCGGCAACCGGATCGACGGCACGCAGGCCGAGTTCGTGCGCATCCCGCATGCGCCGACCAGCCTGTACCGGATTCCGGCCGGCGCGGACGAGGACGCGCTCGTGATGCTGTCCGACATCCTGCCGACCGGATTCGAATGCGGCGTGCTGAACGGCAAGGTGCAGCCGGGCTGCTCGGTCGCGATCGTCGGCGCCGGCCCGATCGGGCTGGCCGCGTTGCTGACCGCGCAGTTCTATTCGCCCGCGCGGATCATCATGATCGATCCGGACAGCAACCGGCTGGAGGTCGCGCGGCGCTTCGGCGCGACCGACTGCTTCGACGGTCGCGATCGCGACCCGGTGGCGGAAGTCATGAAGCTGACCGACGGCGTGGGCGTGGATTGCGCGATCGAAGCGGTCGGCATTCCGGCGACGTTCGAGATGTGCACGTCGCTCGTGGCGCCCGGCGGGGTCGTCGCGAACGTCGGCGTGCATGGCGTCAAGGCCGACCTGCACCTCGAGAAGCTGTGGGATCGCAACATCTCGATCACGACGCGGCTCGTCGACACGGTCAGCACGCCGATGCTGCTGAAAACCGTGGGCGCCGGGCGCCTCGATCCGGCGCGCCTGATCACGCACCGGTTCTCGCTCGACGACGTGGAACGCGCGTACGACACGTTCGGGCGCGCCGCGCAAACCAACGCGTTGAAGGTCATCATCGAAGTCGGCTGATCGCCGGGCCGCGCGTGACGGGAATCGGGCGCCGCCGCCTCCCGTCACGCGCGGCGGGCGTTCCGCCCGCGATTCGCCGGCAGTCAGGACGACAGCGCGGCGGGTTCCGGCGTGTCGTTCGATTCAACCTCGTCCAGATCGACGCACTGCTCGTAGGTCGGCACCTCGCACCGCCAGTGCAGGCGCTCGGCGATGCGCCGGCGCATCGCATCCGCGGCAGCGGGTTCGCCGTGCGTGACGAACGTCCGCACTGGCGCGCACTGCATCGTGCCGAGCCACTTCAGAATCTCTTCGTAGTCGCCATGGGCCGACAGCGTCGTGATCATCTCGACCTGAGCGCGCACGCGGACGTACTCGCCGTGAATCTTCACCGTCGGCTCGTGGGCGGCCAGTGCCGCCCCGCGCGTGCCGGCGGCCTGGTAGCCGACCAGCGCGATCGTGTTGCGCGCATCGGGCGCGTAGCGGGTCAGGTGATGCAGCACGCGCCCGCCCGTCGCCATGCCGCTGCCGGCGATGATGACCATCGGGCCGTGATGGTCGGCAATCGCCTTCGACTGGTCCACCGACCGGATCATCGTCGCCGCATGGCCGAGCGCGTTCGCCTCCGAGACGGTCAGGCGGTGCTCGAGGATATGGTGACGATAGATCTCGGTCACGTCGGTTGCCATCGGGCTGTCGAGGAACACCGGGACGCGCGCCATGCGGCCGGACGCCTTCAGCCGCGCGATGTAATGCAGGATTTCCTGCGCGCGGCCGACGGTGAAGCAGGGCATCACGACGACGCCGCCGCGCGCGAAGGTCTTGTCGAACATCGCGGCCAGTTCGGCTTCGGGATCCGACGCCGGATGCAGCCGGTCGCCGTATGTCGATTCCACGACCAGATAGTCCGCATGCGCGGGCGGGCGCGGCGGCTGCATGATCGGGTCGTGATACCGGCCCAGGTCGCCCGAGAACG
The DNA here is from genome assembly GCF_001521985.1 of Burkholderia sp. RF4-BP95. Lineage (NCBI taxonomy): Bacteria > Pseudomonadati > Pseudomonadota > Betaproteobacteria > Burkholderiales > Burkholderiaceae > Burkholderia > Burkholderia sp. RF4-BP95. Next base: position 250,180 of record NZ_LOSX01000090.1, read on the forward strand.
CGAGCACCTTGTGATCCCAGTGCATCACGACGCTCGCCGCGCCGAGGATGTGCCCGGCCGGCAGCAGGCGGAACGACAGGTTGCCGCCCAGCGACGTGCATTCGTCGAAGGCGACCGGCTTCAGCAGGCGCAGCGCGCGCTGGGCGTCGTCCAGCGTGTAGAGCGGTTGCGCCGGATGATGCTTCGAGTAACCGTGCCGGTTCGCGAAATCGGCTTCCTCCTCCTGCAGCCGCGCGCTGTCGCGCAGCATGATGTCGCAGAGTTCGGCCGTGGCCGCCGTGCAGTACACCGGCCCGCGATAGCCTTCGCGCACCAGCACCGGAAGATAGCCGGTGTGATCGACATGCGCGTGCGTGAGCACGACCGCGTCCAGCGTGTCGGGCGCGAACGGCAGCGCTCGCCAGTTGCGCAGCCGCAGGTTCTTGGTCCCCTGGAACAGGCCGCAATCGACCAGGACGCGCCGGCTGCCGTGCTCGATCAGATACTTCGAGCCGGTCACCGTTTCGGTCGCGCCGAGAAATGTCAGTTTCATGAATTGCCTCATCGGGAGTCGACGGAACAGTAGGTCGATTACATCCCGAACGCGCAAGCGACGGTTGACCGAAATCAGGGATTGCAGGATCGCCGTGCCGGCCGGGCGAGATTCCCGGACGGCGTGCGGTTTGACGACGATCAACCTCGGGCCACGGCGGCGGCGGGATAGTGATTTCGTGCGCGCTTGCGGCGTCGTGATCCCGTTATCCGCGCAGGCCGTGCGCGCCACGCGTAGCGGCATCACGAGTCTTTCGGGATGAACCCATCATGACGTTGATCGCCAATCTGGATGGTGCCGGGCACCTTTACCGGCTGTGCTTCGTCCGCTCGCCCTGGGCGTGGTTTACCTGCTTGCCGCTCGACGAGCAATGCGGCGAGCGCTGGGCGGACGTGCCGTACCAGAATGCCGCGAAACCGCCGTACAGCGATTCGCGCGCGCAATTGCTGCGGGTCGCGTTCGACGCGCCGGGTCTGTTGCCGCCCGAGGCCGGGCGGCACGGGCACGCGTGGAGCGTCCAGCAGATCAACCACGGCGCGGCGCCATGGCTGCGCAGCGAGGATTTCGTCGACGCGCTGACGCTGACCGTGCCGGCCGGGGCGACGCTCGCCACGTTCGTCGAACGGATCGAGGCCGCCGGCGGCACCGTCTACGGGCCGCTCGGCTGGGCGGAATTGCCGCCGTGGCAGCGGCCCGACGTTGCGGCGCAGACGGGCTGAACGGGGCTAAACGGCGCTGAATGCCCGTGCCGCGCGCGTGTCAGCCCGCGTCGCCCCAGCCGCCGCCGAGCGCGACGTAGAACGCGACCGTGTCCTGCAGCCGCTGCGCGACCGTCTGCAGCCATGCAATCCGCGCCTGATGGTATTGCACGTCGGCGACCAGCAACTGGACGTAGCCGGCGATCCCCGCGTCGTAGCCGGCCTGCGTGAGCGTCAGCGCGTCGCGCGCCGCGGCCATCGCGCGCGCCTGCGCATCGAGCGCCGCCGCGTCGTTGGCGAGCGCGCGCAACGTGTCGGCCACCTGCGAGAACGCCGACAGGACGACCTGGCGATAGGTCGCATCGGCTTCGTCGTACGCATCCTGCGCGGCGCGCCGCTGGTTCAGCAGCGTGCCGCCATGAAAGATCGGGGCGGTGAGCCCCGCGCCGACACTCCATGCGCGGCCGGCCGGCGCGAACAGCTTGCCGGCGACGACGCTTTCGAACCCGCCCGACGCGGACAGCGTGAGGTTCGGATAGAGCGCGGCCGTCGCGACGCCGACCTGCGCGCTGGCCACGTGGAGCTGGGCTTCGGCTTGCAGGATGTCGGGGCGGCGGCGCACCAGCGACGACGGCGCCGTGTCGGGCAGGCTGGCGGGCAATTCGATTCCGTCGAGCGACAGGTCCGGCGTGCGCCAGTCGACCGGGTAGCGGCCGGCCAGCAGCGCGAGCAGATCGTCGGCCTGCGCGCGTTTCTGGTCGAGCGCGGGCAGCGTCGCCTCGAACGACGCCCGCTGTGCTTCCAGCGTCAGCACCGCGACGTAGGCCGCCGCGCCGGCCGTCACCTGCGCGCGCGTCAGGCGAATCTGCTCGTCGAGCAGGCCGATCGTTTCGCGGGTCGCCGCGGCTTCGTCGCGATAGGCTGCGCGCGCGACCATCGTATTGACGACGTTCGCGGTCAGCATCAGATAGGCGCCCGCCAGCGCTTGCCGTTGCGCATCGACGTCGGCCGCGAGCGCTTCGACCTGGCGCCGTTCGCCGCCCCACAGGTCGAGCGTGTAGCTGACCGTCGCCGACAGCGTGAACAGGTTGAAGATCGACGCCGGCACCGCCTGGCCGTTGCGCAGCGGCGTGGCGCGCTGGCGCGACGCGCCGGCCTGGGCATCCACCTGCGGAAAGAAGATGCCCTGGCCGGCCCGCAGCGCGTGCTCGCTGCGCCGCAGCGTCGCTTCGGCGAGATCGAGCGTCGGGCTGCCGGTCAGCGCTTCGGCGACGGTCGAGTCGATCGCGCGGCTGCCGAAGCGCGTCCACCAGTCGCGCGTGAGCGCCGCGTCCGCCGACAACGCCTGTGTTCTGCCACCGCCGCGCCAGGAGCCGGACGCCGCGCCCGGATCGTCGGGCGGCACGAAGCGCGCGACGCGCGGCGCGGGCGGCGGGACGAAATTCGGCCCGACCGTGCATCCGGCGAGCAGTCCGGCGACGGCCAGCGCGCCGGTTCGGCGGCGCAGCGCGTGCGCGCAACGGGCGCCGTTATTTGCCTGCGACGTAGACATCGACGATCTGCCCGGGAAACAGCCGCACATTCCTGTTCGGCACGATACGGAAAATGACCGGCAGCACGCGCACGTCGACGCGCTCGGTGCGCTGGTCGGACAGCTCGATCTTCGGCGTGACGTACGGCTGCACGCGCACGAACTGAAGATCGGCCTCGACCGACGTGCCGCGCACGAACATGTGCGCCTTCAACGCATGCAGATCGGGGAGCTGGTGGATCAGGATTTCGTCGATGTAGCAGCGCACCTGCAGCCGGTCGACCGGTGTGCCGAGCACCACGACCGGCGTGCTGCCGCGCGTATAGGTGTCGTACAGCCCCTGCGAGGTCAGGTAGGCCCCCACGGCGGCGTTCATCGCCAGAACGGTGCCGTCGGCCGGCGCGCGCAGCGTGTAGCGGGCGAGCAGGGCGGCCGCCGCGTCGGCCGCGCGCCGCAGCGCGATGGCCTGTGCTTGCTGGTTGCGTATGTCGTAGCTCCATGCGCCGGCCTTGGTCAGACGATACTGCCGCGTCACGACGTCCAGGTTGGCCGCCGCGACGCGCACCGCGTTCGCGGCCGTGTCGAGCGCGTCGCGACTGACGGCTTTCGGATCGATGTCATACGCGTGCCGCTGCTTGTCGTACTGATCCTGCGCGAGCTTCAGGCTCGCCTGTGCGGCCGTGGTCTGCGCGCTGGCCACGTCGAGCACCTCGCGGCGCGGCTGCGCCTTCAGCTCGTCGAGCAGCGCGGCTGCCGCGTCGGCCTGCGCCGCGAGCTGGGCGGCGGTCGCGCGCTGCACCGAGTCGTCGATCGTCAGCAGCGCGTCGCCGGCCTTCACCGGATCGCCGTCGTGCACGAGGATGCGCGTCACGGCGCCGGAGACGTCCGGATAGACGTTCACGTTCGCGCCGGCCGGTTGCTCGCTCTCGACGATGCCGTTCGCGTAGACGCCGCGTGCGTACGGATTGGCGGCCGGCTTGAATACCGGCGGCTGCGGCGGCTCCTGGCGGCTGTAGACCCACGCGGCGACGACGCTTGCCAGGAAGCCGAGCAGGGCCGCCACGAACACGAGCCGGTGTTTCATTGCGCACCTCCGCGCTCGATGCCGTTCAGCTTGCCGTCTTCCATTCGCAGGACGCGATCCGCGTACTCGAAGATCCGCGCGTCGTGCGTGACGATCACGATGCAGCGCGTGTCGTTGAGCACCTCGTGCTTGACGAAGTCGATGATCATGCGGCCCGTGTCGCCGTCGAGCGACGCGGTCGGTTCGTCGAGGATCAGCAGGTCGGGCTGGCTGACGATCGCGCGCGCGATCGCGACGCGCTGCTGTTCGCCGCCGGACAGCTTCACGGGCGGCAATTGCGCGCGGTTCGCGAGGCCGACCACGTCCAGATACGCGTGCGCTTCCTTGATCGCGTCATCCCATGGGCGGCGCCTCAGGATCAGCGGAATCGCGACGTTCTCGGCGGTCGTGAGCCGCGGGAACAGGTGGTAGTCCTGGAACACGAAGCCGATCCGGTTCAGCCGGAAATCGGCGATCGCGTCGTTCGGCTGCGCCCACAGGTCGACGCCGTCGATCGACACCGAACCGCCGTCCGGCCGGAGGATGCCGGAGATCACGCTGAGCAGCGTCGTCTTGCCGCTGCCGGACGGCCCGACGATCAGCAGCATCTCGCCGAAGTTCGCCTGCATCGACACGTCGCGCAATGCCTGCGTGCGCGCGTCGCCTTCGCCGAACCACTTGCTGACGCCGCGCGCGTCGATCGCGATGCCGGCCATCGTCAGCCCCGGAAGATGTCGAACGGCTCGATGCGCAGCACGCGCCGCACACCGAGATAGCTCGAGATCGTCGCGATCACGACCACCATTCCGAACGCGAGCAACAGATTGCCGTACGTAACGAGCGCCGCATAGTCTGGAATCCGTAGTTTCGCGAGGCTGATCAACAGCACGCACAGCCCGACGCCGATGCCGTATCCGGTCAGCGCGGTGAACGTGGCCTGGAACAAAATCATCGCGACCAGCTCGCGGCTTTTCGCGCCGATCGCCTTCAGCGCGCCGAATTTGTCGAGGTTCTCGAGGATGAACGCATAGAACGTCTGCCCTGAAATCGACAGGCCGATGATGAAGCTGATGATCGTCATCAGCATGATGTTGGTGCCGAGCCCCGTCTCGTACTTGTAAAAACGCGAGATCTGCGCGATGAATTCGTCGCGCGTGTACGCGCGATAGCCAAGCGATTGCACGACGGCCTTGATGTGGGCGATGTCCGCATCCGACTTCGGCTCGACGAGGATGTACGAGGTCGTGAAGCGCGGCGACGGAATGTAGCGGATCGCGCGGGCGTAAGTGGTGTAAAGCGTCGGCGTGCCGAACAGGCCGCTCGCGGCGACCTTCGCGATGCCGACGATCACGCCGCGATGATCGTTCAACTCGAAATCGGTGCCGACGGACGGATTCTCGAGCTTCCGAAACTCGGGATCCTGAATCGCGATGAAGCCGTTTTCCGCGTAAATGTCCTCGATGCGGCCCTGCAGCATCGTCGGGCGGCCGAGCAGGCTGGCGTCGTCGAGGCCGACGACCGTCACGGCCTGGTAGGTGCCGGAGCGCAGCTTGACGAGCGCGCCGCCGGAATAGAGCGGCACCGCATACTTGACGCCGTCGATGCTGCGCACGGCGTCGAGCACGTAGTCGGGCATGCCGATGCTGTTCGCGATCGTCTTCACGGCCGGGTCCATCACCCAGACCTTCGCGCCGATATTGATGACCGACGCCGACGACTTGTTCAGGATGCCGGCGAACAGCGACGTCATCTCGATCATCAGCAGCACCGAGAACGTGATGCCGACGGTCAGCGCGGTGAATTTCGCGCTGTCGTTGACGAGCAGCTTGAACGCGAGACGCAGAATGCCGTTCATGATCGCGAAGCCAGCGCGTCCGGTCCGTGCCGCTATTGCCGAGAGGCCGCCGGATCCAGTTGCGCGACGAACGCGACGATGCCTGAAACCAGCGCGATGATCGCGTACGGAACGACCGGCGCGTCGATCAGCATCGCGTGCACGACGCCCAGCAGCGAGGCGAGCGCGACGAACACGCAGAGCGTCGCGAGCGCGCTTCGGTATGGCAGACCCATCATGACGTTCTCCCGGGAAGCGGCCGCCGTGGACGGCGTTGCCGTCGACGTCGCTGCCGCTGGTTGCGCAAGACATGGCGCCATGATCGCGTGCCGCGCTCCGGCACGATTGATCTGTATCAACGGACAAATCCCGGCGTCACGGGCGCGACGCGCTGATCAAGTCATCTGACCAATCGTCTTGCGGAATCGCGTCAGCGACAGCAGGAACAGCACGCAGCCGATCGCGAACAGCGCGGCGAACTGGGCCCACACCGCGTCGAGCCCGGCGCCGCGATACAGGATGCGCTGCGCGAGTTCGACGAAATGGGTGGTCGGCGCGGCCAGCATGATGTCCTGCACGACGGGCGGCATGCTTTCGCGCGGCGTCAGTCCACCCGACAGCAGTTGCAGCGGCAGCAGCACGAGGACGAGCAGCATGCCGAACTGCGGCATGCTGCGCACGAGCGTCGCGAGAAAGATCCCCATCGACGTCGTCGCGAACAGGTGCAACGCCATGCCTGCCACGAACAGCGGCACGGACCCCGGAATCGGCACGTGCAGCGCGCCGCCCACGACGAACGTCAGCGACGCGACGGCCGCCGCCGCGACGACGAGCCCCATCGACCAGACCTTCGCGAGCATGATTTCCGCGGCGGTCACCGGCATGACGAGCAGATGCTCGATCGTGCCGTGCTCGCGCTCGCGAATCAGCGCGGCCCCGGTGAGGATCATCGACAGCATCGTCACGTTGTTGATCAGCTCCATCAGCGCGCCGAACCACACTTCGTCGAGATTCGGGTTGAAGCGCATCCGCATCGCGAGATCGACGGGCGGCAAGGACGTGCCGCGATGACGCCGCACGAAGGCGTCGATCTCGCCCGCCACGATCTGCTGGATGTAACCGCCGCCGGTGAACGCCTGCGTCATGCGGGTCGCGTCGACGTTGAGCTGGACCGTCGCGTGGCGGCCGGCGAGCACGTCGCGCTGGAAGTCGGGCGGAATATCGAGCGAGAACGTGTAGTCGCCGTCGTCCAGCCCGCGATCGGCCGCGCCGGCGTCGACGATCGGCGGCGGCGCGAACTGCGGCGGGAAGAACGCCGCCGCGATGCGCGCCGACAGCGGCGACGCATCCTCGTCGACGATCGCGATCGGCACCTTGTGCAGTGTTTCCGGGCGGGCGGTGGCGGCGACGTAGATCGACGCGCTGAACGTATAGACGATGAGCGCGAGCAGGATCGGGTCGCGAGCGAGGCTCCACAGTTCCTTGACCCCGAGCCGGAAAATGACGAGCAGGCGCGACATGGTCAGCGCTCCTGCTTGCGCAGCAGCACGCCGGTCATGACCAGGATGACCGGCACGGCCGCGAGCATCGGCCAGAACTGCGACGACAGGTCGGCCAGCCCGAGCGCCTTGTTGTAGACGCCGCGGCTGATCGCGAGCATGTAGGTGGCCGGATAGACGGTGCCGACCCATTTCCCGCTGCCCTCGAGCGACGACAGCGGCGTGAGCAGGCCCGAGAACTGCACGACGGGAATCAGCGTGCCGACGATCGTCATGAAGATCGCGGCGATCTGGCTGCGGGTAAACGTCGACGCAAACAGCCCGATGCCGGTGGCCACGACGTTGAATATCAGCACCGCGGCCGCCAGCGTCGCGAAACTGCCCTTGATCCGCACGCCGAACACGACGTCGGCCAGCACGACCATCAGCAGGAAGTTCAGCATCGCCAGCATGACGTATGGCGCCTGCTTGCCGAGCAGGAATTCGGCCCGCGTGACGGGCGTCACGTACAGGTTGACGATCGACCCGAGCTCGCGTTCCCGCACGACGGCGAGCGCCGTCAGCATCGCGGGCAGCATCAGCAGCAGCATCGGCATGATCGCCGGAATCATCGCCGGCAGGCTCTTGACGTCGGGGTTGTAGCGATAGCGGATCGCGATGTCCACGGCCGGGACGAGCGACACGCCGAGCCGGCGCTTCGCCTGGTCGCGCAGCCAGTTTTCGTGCATGCCGGCCACGTAGCCGCGGATCGTCTCCGCGCGCATCGGCATCGCGCCGTCGACCCATGCGCCGATCTCCACGCGCCGGCCGCGCGCCACGTCGCGCGCGAAGCCGGGCGGGATCTCGAGCGCGAGCGACAGCTGGCCGTTGCGCATGCGGCGCTCGATGTCGCGGTCGTCCGCGAGCGGCGCGCGCGGCACGAAGTAGCGGGAACCGGCGAGATTCTGCGCATAGTCCTGGCTCAGGATCGACTGATCGCGATCGAGCACCGCGAACGTCAGGTTGTCGACGTCGAGACTGATGCCGATGCTGATCACGCACATCAGCACGAGCGAGCCGAACAGCGCCAGCGTCGCGCGCAACGGGTCGCGTCGCAGTTCCAGCACCTCGCGCCACAGATAGCTGCCGGCGCGCGCCGGGCTGAACCATGCGGCCGCATGGCCGGCGCCGGCCGCGGCGGGCGGCGCGGCGAGCCAGCCGGCGTCGGACGGCGCATCGGCCGTCGCGCCGTCCGTGCCGTCCGTGCCGCCCGCGTCGTCCGCTTTCTGCGCGTCGGTCAGGTAGCCGATGAACGCGTCCTCGAGCGTGGCCGCACCGCGCAGGCGCACCAGTTCCTCGGGCGCGGCGCTCGCGAGCACGCGGCCCGCATGCATCAGCGAGATGCGGTCGCACCGCGCGGCCTCGTTCATGAAGTGCGTCGAAATGAAGATGGTGACGCGATCGTTGCGCGCGAGCTCGATCATCAGCCGCCAGAAGTCGTCGCGCGCGACCGGGTCCACGCCCGAGGTCGGCTCGTCCAGGATCAGCAGCTCGGGCTTGTGCACCATCGCCACCGCGAGGGACAGCCGCTGCCGCATCCCGAGCGGCAGGCGCTCGGGCAGCGCGTCGAGGGCGTCCGCGAGCCCGAAGCGCGCGACCATTTCGGTCACGCGGGCGGGCACGTCCGGTTCCGGTACGCCGAACAGGCGCGCGTGCAGCACGAGGTTCTGCCGGACGGTCAGTTCGCCGTAGAGCGAAAACCCTTGCGACATGTAGCCGACGCGTCTGCGTGTGTCGATGTCGTTCGCGGCGATCGGCCGGCCGAACAGCGTCGCCGAGCCTTCCGACGCGGGCAGCAGGCCGGTGAGCATCTTCATGGTCGTCGACTTGCCGCAGCCGTTCGAGCCGAGAAAGCCGAAGATTTCGCCGCGGCGGATCTGCAGGCTCACATGGTCGACCGCGACGAAATCGCCGAACCGCATCGTCAGCGCGTTGGCCTCGATCGCGTAGCCGGCCGCCTGGTCGGGCTGAAACGGCGCGATCGCGACCGGCTGGTGCCCGCGCCGGCGAGCCTCCGGCAGCAACGCGATGAACGCGGCTTCCAGCGTGTCGCAGCCGGTGCGTTCGAGCAGCTCGTCGGGGCTGCCGGTTGCCAGCACGCGGCCCGCGTCCATCGCGATCAGGCGGTCGAATCGGCGGGCCTCGTCCATGTACGCGGTGGCGACCAGCACGCTCATCGCCGGGCGCGCGGCGCGAATGCGTCCGATCAGCTCCCAGAACTGCGCGCGCGACAGCGGATCGACGCCGGTCGTCGGTTCGTCCAGGATCAGCAGGTCGGGGTCGTGGATCAGCGCGCAGCACAGGCCGAGCTTCTGCTTCATGCCGCCGGACAGCTTGCCGGCCGGGCGATCCAGGAACGGCTGCAGGCCGGTGCTGCGCGTCAGCGCGTCGATCCGGCGGCGGCGCTCCGCGGCATCGTGGCCGAACAGTCTCGCGAAGAACTGCAGGTTTTCCTCGACCGACAGCGTCGCGTACAGGTTCCGGCCGAGGCCTTGCGGCATGTAGGCGATGCGCCGGCATACGCGCGCGCGATGGCGGCGCGACGACAGGTCGCCGTCGAGCGTCCATACGCGGCCCTGCTGGATCGCGCGCGCGCCGGACACGAGCGCGAGCAGGCTCGACTTGCCGACGCCGTCCGGCCCGATCAGCCCGATCATGCGGCCGGCGGGGATGTCGAGGGTCACGTCGTCGAGCGCGTACTTGTCGCCGTAGCGCAGCGAGACGCCCGACAGCCGGGCGACCATGCGCGGATCGCCCGACACCGGCGAACCGTCGATCGATCCGGCATCGGTTTCGACGGGCGTCGTCGCATTCATTGCGGCACCCTGATCGCGAGGCGATCCGGCCAGCCCGCGTGCGGGTCGGTCTTCAGCCACGCGACGCCCGGCAAGCCGGTCTTCACGAGTTTCAGGTGGCGCTGCAGCAGATCGCGATCGATGCGCGCCTTGACCCGGAACATCAGCTTCTGCCGCTCGGTGGCCGTCTCGACCGTCTTCGGCGTGAACTGCGCGGTGCTCGACACATAGGACACGCGCGCCGGAATCACGTATTCCGGCGCCGCATCGAGCACGATCCGCACGTCGGCGCCGAGCGGGACCCGGCCGACGACCGCTTCGGGCAGGAAGAACGTCATGTAGACGTCGGACAGGTCGACGACGTTGAGCACCTTGCCGCCCGCCGGCAGGACTTCGCCCGACTCGGCAATCCGGTACTGGACGCGCCCGTCGCGCGGCGACGTCAGTTCGCTGTCCGAGATGTCGGCCCGCACGCGCGCCACGGTCGCCTGCGCGGCCGTCACGGCCGAGCGCGCCGCGACGAGCTGGGCCCGCGTTGCGTCGACGGCGGCCTGGGCCGCTTCCACCTGGGCGCGCGCGGCGTTCACGGTCGCGCGCAGGCTGCCGGCGCGCGCGCGATCGTCGTCCAGCTCCTGCATCGACGACGCACCGTCGCGCGACAGCGTTTCGGACCGCGCGAGCCGCCGCGTGGCGGCGTCCAGCTCGCTTTCCCGTTGCACGACGACGGCCGCGGCCGCGGCCTTGTCGCTGCGGCGCTGCGCGACCTGCGCGTCGATGCTCGCCGCTGTGTTCACCGCCTGTTGCTCACGCGCCTGTGCTTCGTCGAGCTGCGCCTGCAGGACGACGACGTCCATGCGTGCGAGCGGCTGGCCGGCCGTCACGAAGTCGCCTTCGTCGACGAGCATGGCGGTCACGCGCCCCGGCAGCTTGGTCGCGACGTCGATTTCGGTCGCCTCGATGCGGCCATTGCCGCTGACGAGCCCCGCATCCGTCTGGCCGTCGCGCCAGCGCGTCCACCCGTAGTACGCGAGGCCGATCGCGAGCACGGCCGCACCGGCACCGATCAGAAGAGGGCGCGGGATGGTTTTCATGGTGTGTTGTCCGAGTCTGTCGAAAGGGGAGCCGTTGCGGCGGCAGTCTTGCCGGTGTCGATCACGCCGCCGCCGAGCGCGCCGTACAGCGCGACGCGGCTCGACAGCAGCGCACGACGCGTCATGACCCATTGCTGTTCGGCGTTCATCAGGTCCCGTTGCGCATCGAGCACTTCGAGGAAGCGGGTGGCCCCGCTGTCGTAGCGCAGCTTCGCGAGGCGTGCCCGCTCCGCCTGCGACGCCAGCGTGGCGCGCTCGATGGCGACCTGGTCGGCGAGCCAGTGGCGCGCCGCGAGCGCATCGGACACGTCGCGGAACGCGCGTTGCAGCGTCTTCTCGTACTGCGCGAGCGCCTCGTCGCGTTGCGCGTGCGAGAGCGCGAGATTCGACCGGTTGCGGCCACCATCGACGAGCGGCAGCGTGACGTTGGGAATCACCGACCACACGCCCGTGCCGGACGACAGCAGGTCATGCAGCGCGGTGCTGCCCGAGCCGATCGCGCTCGTCAATGCGATGCGCGGAAAGAATGCCGCGCGCGCCGCGCCGATGTTCGCGCGGGTCGCCTGCAGTTCGTGCTCCGCCGCGATCACGTCCGGACGCCGGGTCAGCAGCGACGACGGCAGGCCGGGCGCGAGCGACGGCAGCACCGCGCCGTCGTCGAGTGCGAGCGGCGTGGCGGCCAGCGCCGGCGGCGCACCGACGAGCAACGCCAACGCATCGGCCGCCGTCGCGCGGGCCTGCTGCAACTGGACGCCGAGCGACTCCGCCTGCTGCAGCAGGATTTCCGATTGCGTCAGGTCGAGGCGCGAGATCGCACCGGCCGCGTGACGAAGCCGGAAAATCCGCAGCGATTCGCGGCGTGTGTCGATCGTCGCGCGGGTCAGCGCGATGCGTTCGTCGATCTCGCACAGGGTCAGATAGGCATCGGCTACGCCGGTGACGACACTCAACGTCACCGCCTGCCGGGCCGCGTCGCTCGCGAGGTAGCGCTGGAGCGCCGCCGCTTTCAGGTTTCGCACGCGGCCCCAGAAATCGATCTCCCATTGCGTCTCGGCCAGCTGGACTTCGTAAATCTGGCCGATGACGGGCGTCGGAGTGAGGAAGCCGCCCGGCGTGCGAAACCGCGCATAAGCCGCGCCCGCACCGATCGTCGGCCATTGATCCGCGCTGCGGATGCCGTAGACCGCGCGCGCCTGCTCGACGCGTGCCACCGCCGCGCGCAGATCCCGATTGTTGGCGAGCGCCTGCCCGATCAACGCGCGCAGGCGTGCGTCGACGAAGTAGGCCTGCCACTCGGGCACGGGCGCCGCCGGTGTCGAGTCGGCGGAAGGATCCGGAAAGGATGCGGGAATCGGTGCGGCGGGACGCTCGTCCGGCGGCGCAAGCGACAGGCAGCCCGACAGCAGCACCATGCCCGCCGCGAGCGCGACGGCACGCATGCGCCGCACGACGGCAGGATGAAAGCGAACGGGACGCGCGGCAGCACGCATGGGATGCCTCGTCGAATACGGAAATGCGGGAATACGGGATGGCGCCGCCCGCCAGGCGTCGCCGCTTCGGATTCACTTATATCCGACGATTACAGGGTTTCCCCTTGATCTGTGTCACTCGGGCGGGAATGCGTTTCGAGCGGCCCCTCGCTTGACGCGCGTGTCGCGGCGTGCCTCGGCCGGCTTCGTGACGGCGTGCCGGACCGAACCGCGCGGGGCCCGTCACGGCCGGTCGCCCGGCCCGGGATTGAGCAGCACGACGAACGCGAGGATGCTGGAGATCAGCGTGACGATCGAGTACCTGAACACCTCCTCGTCGAACAGCATCCCGTGAACGATGCCGACCAGCGACGCAATCGCGATGAACACGCTGAGCGTCGCGAGCACGATGCGGTACTGCTTGTGAATCATGACGGTCTCCCGGAAAGCGGTGGACGTCGACGGTCGTACGAATGCGAAACGTCCCGGTTGCCGCGGCTTTCACGACGTCTGCCGATTCATGATCGCGTCACGCGTGGTCGCGCGGTTGATCTGCGTCAACGGACAAAATCGGCCGTCGCCGACCCGTCGGCCGCCGCCGTCGGCCCGCCTTTGATTGATCCTCGTCAAGCCGCCGGCGCGGCCGTGCGCGATGCTGAACAGGGTGCCGCACGCATCGCTCGCCAGCTTTGCGGCCGGCACGGGCCGACGGGAGACCGACATGAAGTCCGATGCAGTACTCAAGCAGGATGTCGAGCAGGCGTTGTTCTGGAATCCGGCGATCGATGCGCGCCGGATCGACGTCGAGGTGCGCGACCGGATCGTGACATTGCGCGGCACGGTCGACAGCTGGGCCCAGAAGCTCGAGGCGCAGAAAACGGCGCTGCACGTCGCCGATGCGCGCGCGCTGGTGCTCGAACTGAATGTCGCGCCGCCGGAGAACGCGTGCGCGGACCAGGAACTGGCGATCGCGATCACGTTCGCGCTCGGCTGGCAGGAGGCGTTGCGCGATCACAAGATCGGCGTCGAGGTCGATCACGGCTGCGTGACGCTCGACGGCGAAGTCGATCATGCGTATCAGAGCCGCGCGGCGGAAGCGATGGTGAGCCGGATGATCGGCGTCGTCGGCGTGGCGAACCGCATCCGGGTGCGCGCCGACCATACGGTGCCGGACGTCGGCGCGCGGATCGCCGAGGCGCTTGCGCGCCGCGCGCAGCGCGAAACCGCGGGAATCTCGATCGACGCCACCGACGGCATCGTCACGCTGACGGGCACGGTCGCGTCGCTGGCCGAACGGCGCGCCGCATGCGGCGCGGCGGGGTCGGTGAGGGGCGTCAGGCAGGTCGTCGACCGGCTGACCGTTGCCTGACCGGCTTGCACGTGCTGTCTACTATCAGGAGAAACAGCGATGAACCGTCCGCATACCGGCCCCGGCCGAAACCATCTGCGCCGCGACAAGCGCATGCAGCCGCATACGAAAGACAGTTACCGTGATCCGAAGCGGCCGACGGGCGACCGCATCTGCGAAGGCTGCGGCGCGGTCTGCGAAGCGGGCCGCTGGACCTGGTCCGCGACCGCGCTCGACCGGCGCCAGCTCGAATGCCCGGCCTGCAAGCGCATGCGGGAAAACGTGCCGGCGGGCGAACTGGTGTTGCGCGGCGAGTATCTGCGCGCGCACCGCTCGACGATTCTCGAGCTGCTCGAGCGTCAGGCCGATCTCGAAACCAGCGAGCACGCGCTCGAACGCATCATGGACATCGAGAAATCCGCCGATTCGCTGATCGTTCGAACGACGGGCGTGCATATGGTCCGCCGCCTCGGCGAAGCGTTGCTGCATGCGCACCACGGCGATCTCGCGATCAACTATCGCGACGGCGAGGACGTGCTGCGAGCGCACTGGAAGCGCGACGACGCGTGAGCGGCGGCGGTCCGCCGGGCAGGTTCGATCCCATGAAAAAATCATTCGACTACTCCGGGTTGCTGATCCCGATCGCGTTCGCCGTGCTGGTCGCGGTTCAACTGCTGGCGCGCCAGCCGGCGGCGACGTCGATTTCCTACAGCGATTTTCACCACCTGGTGGACGCACGGCTCGTCGACGATCTCGAGATCGGCCAAACGTCGATCTCGGGCACGCTGCGCATGCCGCAGGCCGGCGCCGCGCTGCCCGCGTCCGACGCGGCCGAGGTGAAGGAGATCGGCCCGCCATGGCGCTTCACGACGAACCGGGTGAGCGACGAAGGCCTGGTCGCCGCGCTGACGGCCGCCGGAATTCGCTACCGCGGCGCGACGGATACGGGCTGGATCGGGACGCTCGCGTCATGGATCTTCCCGTTGATCGGCTTCGTCGTGATCTGGAGTTTCATGATGCGACGGCCGGGCGGGATGCGGGACCTGAGCGGCATGGGCAAAAGCCGCGCCCGCGTGTACATGCAGAAGGAAACCGGCATCACGTTCGACGATATCGCGGGCATCGACGAGGCGAAGGCCGAGTTGCAGCAGATCGTCGCGTTCCTGCGCAACCCCGAACGCTACCAGCGGCTCGGCGGCAAGATCCCGAAGGGCGTGCTGATCGTCGGTGCGCCCGGCACCGGCAAGACGCTGCTGGCCCGTGCGGTCGCCGGCGAGGCCGCGGTGCCGTTCTTCACGATCAGCGGCTCGGCGTTTGTCGAGATGTTCGTCGGCGTCGGCGCGGCGCGCGTGCGCGATCTCTTCGAGCAGGCGCAGCAGAGCGCGCCGTGCATCGTGTTCATCGACGAACTCGATGCGCTCGGCAAGGCGCGCGGCGTCGGCCTGATGTCGGGCAACGACGAGCGCGAGCAGACGCTCAACCAGTTGCTCGTCGAGATGGACGGCTTTCAAGCCAATTCGGGCGTCATCATCATGGCCGCGACCAACCGGCCGGAGATCCTGGATCCCGCGCTGCTGCGCCCCGGGCGTTTCGACCGTCACATCGCGATCGACCGCCCGGACCTGACCGGACGCAAGCAGATCCTGGCCGTGCATACGAAGCGCGTGAAGCTCGCGCCGGAAGTCGATCTGGCCGAGCTGGCGCAGCGCACGCCGGGCTTCGTCGGCGCCGATCTCGCGAACGTCGTCAACGAAGCCGCGTTGCATGCGGCCGAACTGGGCAAACCCGCGATCGGGATGGCCGATTTCGACGAAGCCATCGATCGCGCGATGACCGGCATGGAGCGCAAGAGCCGCGTGATGAACGAACAGGAAAAGCGGACCATCGCGTATCACGAGTCGGGGCATGCGCTCGTCGCGCAAAGCCGCGCGCACTGCGACCCGGTGAAGAAGGTATCGATCATCCCGCGCGGAATCGCGGCGCTCGGTTACACGCAGCAGGTGCCGACCGAGGATCGCTACGTGCTGCGCAGGAGCGAATTGCTCGACCGGCTCGACGTGTTGCTCGGCGGGCGGGTGGCCGAGGAAATCGCGTTCGGCGACGTGTCGACCGGCGCGCAGAACGATCTCGAACGCGCGACCGCGCTGGCGCGCCACATGGTGATGCAGTACGGGATGAGCGAGAAGATCGGCCTCGCGACGCTCGACGACGGCGCACGCCAGGGCGGGGCGCCGGGCGTATGGACGCCGGGCGACGGTCACTGCAGCGAGCACACGGCGCAACTGATCGACGAAGAGGTGCGCGCGCTGCTCGAGGATGCGCATGCGCGGGTCACGGCGACGCTCGGCGCGCACCGCGATGCGCTTGAACGGATCGCGTGCAGCTTGCTGCAACACGAATCGATCGATCACGACATGCTGGTGGCGCTCATCGCGCCGCCGGACGATGCCGGCGACACGCCCCGGCCGGCGGAAGCCGACTCGGAAACGACCACGGGCGTCTCCGCCTGAAGCAACGACGCCTGAAGCAACGACCGGCGCGATCGCGCCGGCCGCCTGCCGCCGGCCATCGCATCGTTCAACAGCCGATGCAGACAGGGCCGTCGCGCCGCGCGCGCGCCGCGTCGTCGGTCACGACCGACGCGAGCCGCGGATCCGGCCGAAAAACCGTGATGCCCTTGAGCCCGTCGCGCCACGCCTGGAAGAACAACGCGTCGACCTCCGCGAGCGAACACTGGCCGGGCATCGTCACGGTCTTCGAGATGCCGGCGTCGACGCACGGCTGCAGCGCCGCGAGCATCGCGACATGATCCGCCGGCGCGATTTCCGCGGCCGTGACGAAATAGCCCGGCAGCTTGACGGTCTCGCCATGCAGCGCGCGGAACAGCCGGTAAGCGTGATTCTCCGCACGGAACGGCCGGACCTGCCCGTCTGCGGTGCGGACCATGCGACGCTGCGTCCAGCCGACGGCCGGCTCGATCCCGTTCGAACAGTTGTCGCAGAACGCGAGGCTCACGCTGCCGGCCGGCGCGAACGACAGCAGATGGCTGTTGCGCAGCCCGTGCCGCGCGATCGCGTGATGCACCTTCAGCGGCAACAGCGTGCGAGACGCGGGGCCGGTCAGATAGGCGGCCGGGTCGTAGGCCGGAAACACGCCGCGCTCGGCGGCAAGCGCGGCCGATGCGGCAAACGCATGCTCGCGCATCGTCAGCACGATCCCGCGTGCGAGCGTGCGTGCTTCCGCGCTGTCGTAGCGCAGCCGCAGCATCGTCAGCGCGTCGGCCAGCCCGGTCACGCCGACCCCGATGCGCCGTGTCCGCCGCGCCTCATATTCGTGCGCGGCGAGCGGCCACGCGGTCAGGTCGAGCACGTTGTCGAGCATGCGGACCTGGATGCGCACCGCGTCGGCGAGCGTCGCGACATCGAAGCGCGGCTTCCCGTCGACGCCGAACGGGTAAAGAACGAATCGCGACAGGTCGATCGGCCCGAGCACGCAGCTGCCGAACGGCGGCAGCGGCTGTTCGCCGCACGGGTTCGTCGCGTCGATTCGCTCGTGCTCGCGCAGCGGATTCGCGTCGCGGATCGTGTCGAGGAACAGCAGGCCGGGTTCGGCGCTGTCGCGCGCGGCATTGACGATCTCGTGCCAGAGCGTGCGGGCCGGCACCGTCGCGTAAAGGTAACGTCCGTCCGGCCGCCGGGGCGTTGCGGCGGAAGCGGAGGCGGGCGGCGCATGATGGACGAGCGCCCACGGCAGGTCGTGCCGGACCGCCTCCATGAACGCGTCCGTGACGCCGACCGACAGGTTGAACGTCGGCCAGCGCGAGCGTCCGCGCTTGGCCGCGACGAATGCGACGAGGTCCGGATGATCGCAGCGCAGCACGCCCATTTGCGCGCCCCGGCGCGGGCCGGTGAACGGCAGCGCCCGGCACATCGCATCGAAGCGGTCGATCGCCGCGCAGGCGCCGCGCCCGGATGACAGGCGCCGTTCGTACGCGTCGGCGGGTGGCACCGGCGAGAAGTCGTAGCCGATTCCACCGCCCATCAGCAGCGTGACCCGTGCGTCGTCGAGCGCCTGCGCGAGCGCCGTGTCGACGGCCTGCACGGAGGTGTCGCCAGGAATCGCGAGCGGATGGACGAAGCAGTTGACCATCGTTCCGCCGTTGTCCGCGCCGGCATTCGCGAGGATGCGGCCCGCGCCGATCGCGCCACGCTGCAGGTTCACGAAGAACGCGCGCTCCACCTGTGCACGGCGCTCGGCCGGCTCGGCGAGCGACAGCGCACGGGCGACGCGATGGAAGACGGCCGCGCGAGACGTTTCGCCGGGTTGCGCATAGCGTTCGGCGAACACGGTGGTGCAAAGCGGCTGCTCATCCATGGCGGGGCTCGGCAACGATGAATGATTCACTGTAAGAGCCTGCCCGAACGTGTCGTTGATCGAGCGCAACCGGGCCCCTTCGCGACATCGCTTGACGGCGGTCAACGCCGCGACCGGCGTCGAACGTAAGGTGGAGCCACCGGCCGGCGCGCGGCGGTTGCCGCGAATCGCCGCGCCGGCGTCCGTCGCGCCGGCCATCGACTGCGAACCACGCACCATGACCGATATCGTTACCGTTACCTTGAATCCGGCCGTCGATGTCTCGACATCCGTCGAGCACATCGTCGATACGCACAAGCTGCGCTGCGCACGGCCGCGGCGCGACCCCGGCGGCGGCGGGATCAACGTCGCCCGAACCATTCACCGCCTCGGCGGCGACTGCGTCGCGCTGTACCTGGCCGGCGGGCCGACCGGCGACGTGCTGACGCTGCTGCTCGAAGCCGAGCGCCTGCCGGCGGTGCGCATCCGCATCGCCGGCGAGACGCGCGAGAACGTCTGCGTGACCGAGACCGCGACCGGGCGCGAATACCGGTTCCTGATGCCGGGGCCGATGGTCGCCGAGGCCGAGTGGCGCGACTGCGCCGCCCGCATCGACGCCATGCAACCGGCGCCGCGCTACCTCGTGCTGAGCGGCAGCCTGCCGCCCGGCGCGCCCGACGACCTGTATGCGACGCTCGCGCGGACCGCCCGGGCACGGGGCAGCCGGGTGGTCGTCGATGCGGCGGGCAGGGCGCTGCAAGCGGCCCTCGAGGCCGGCGTTCATCTCGTGAAGCCCAGTCTCGGCGAACTGAGCGCGCTGGCCGGCGAACCGCTCGACGACACGTCGGCATGCCGGAAGGCCAGCGAACTCGTCGCGCGAGGGCAAGCCGACATCGTCGCGTTGACGCTCGGCGCGCGCGGCGCATGGGTCGTCACGCGCGACGGCGCGCTGCGCCTGCCCGGCAGGCCGGCAGCGGTATGCAGCACGGTCGGCGCCGGCGACAGTTTCGTCGGCGGCATGGTCTGGGCGCTGGCACGCGGCGTGCCGTTCGACGAAGCGTGCCGCTATGCGCTGGCGGCATCGGCCGCGTCGGTCGAGCACCCGGGGACCGCGCTGTGCACGCGCGAGGACGTCGAGCGGATTCATGCGGAACTGGTTGCGCAGGCAAGCTGACGACCACGCGGCGTGACGTGTGCACGATCGCATCGACGCACGATCGATCGTTGATCTGGCTCAGCGGTTTTCGCGCCGCGATCGAGAAAAATGGGGCAGCCATTCCACGAGACCCGCCATGGCCTTTCGCCTGATCGCCTGCCTGCTCCTGTTGTCGTGTATGCTGCCGGCTTCGTCCGCCGACGTCGCGACCGTCGATTCGCCATCGCAGCGTGTGCTGATCCTGGTCTACCACCGGTTTGCCAGCGCGCAACTGGATTCGATGACGGTCCGTACCGAGACGTTCCGCCACCAGTTGCAGGCGATCGAGGCGAACGGCTACCGCATCGTGCCGCTCGCCGACGTCGTGCGCTGGCATGACGGCCAGGCCGATGCCGTGCCGGCGCGCGCGGTCGCGATCACCGTCGACGACGGTCATCGCTCCGTCTACGACGTGCTGCGCCCGTTGCTGGCCGCCCATCCGATGCCGGTCACGCTGTTCATCTATCCGTCGGCCATCTCCAACGCCAGCTATGCGATGACATGGGACCAGTTGCGTACGCTCGGGCAGTCCGGCGGCGTCGACATCGAGTCCCACACGTACTGGCATCCGAATTTCCGCACCGAACGCGCCCGACTCACGCCGGACGACTACCTGCGCTTCGTGTCGTTCCAGTTGCGCCGGTCCCGCGAACGGCTCGAGTCCGAAACCGGCCAGCCGGTCCGGATGCTGGCCTGGCCGTTCGGCGTCCATGATGCGCAGACCGATCAGCTGGCCGCTCGCGAGGGCTACGTGGCGGCCTTCACGCTCGACGCGCGCCCCGTTCGTGTCACCGACCCGGCCATGGCGCTGCCGCGCTATCTGATGACGGACGCCTGCGACACACGATGCATGAATGGATTGTTGAGAACCGCCGGGGGGAAGCCGTGATTGCACGTCTGATCGTCGGTCTGCTCGTGTCGCTCGGCGGATTCGCCGGATTCGCCGCCCGGGCGGCGCCCGTCACGATCACCGTCGTCGATGCGACGAACGGGCACCCGCTTGCCGGCGCGATCGGCCACGCGTCGGGCGTGAACCGGACCGCAGATCGCGACGGCGCGTTTTCACTCGAGATCGACGCGGCGGGGGCACGCCTGAGCGTGCGTGCGCCGGGCTACGCGCGAACCGAAGTCACGCTGGCACCCGCCGGCGGCGCACAGACGATCCGCATGACGCCGGTGCGGCCGAAAGCCGTCTATCTGTCCGCTTACGGCGTCGCGGACCGCACGTTGCGCGAGGCGGCGCTGTCCCTCCAGGACAAGACGGCGATCAACGCGCTCGTCATCGACGTGAAGGGCGACAGCGGCGTGACGCCGTATCGCAGCCTGGCGCGTGAGATCTCCGGCGCCGCGAACAATGTCGCCGGCGCCATCGTTCGTCCGCCCGATCTGCCGGAGCTGTTGCGGACGTTCCACGCGCGCGGTCTTTACCTGATCGCCCGCATCGTCGTGTTCAAGGACGACCCGCTGGCGCGCGCTCATCCCGAGTGGGCCGTGCGCGATGCAGCCGGCGAGATCTGGCAGGACCGCGAGCATCAGCGCTGGATCGACCCGACCTCGCGCGCGGCCTGGCAACACAATTACGACGTCGCCGAAGAGGCGGCCCGCATGGGTTTCGACGAAATCCAGTTCGACTACCTGCGTTTTCCCGACGCCAACGGCCTCCGGTTCGCCGAGGCCAATACCGAGGCGAACCGGGTCGCGGCAATCTCGGGATTCCTGACCGGCGCGCGGGAACGGCTGCGGCCGTACAACCTCTACATGTCGGCCGACATCTTCGGGTACGTCTGCTGGAACACCGACGACACCGCGATCGGACAACGGCTCGACGCGCTCGGGCCGGTCGTCGACTACGTGTCGCCGATGCTGTATCCGTCCGGCTTCACGTGGGGCCTGCCCGGTTGCCGGAAGCCGACCGAGCATCCGGGCGAGATCGTTTCGCGGTCGCTGGCCGAGGCGAAGCGCCGGACCGGAATGGACGGGGTCCGGTTTCGGCCGTGGCTCCAGGCGTTTCGCGACTATGCGTTCGACCACCGGCCGTTCGATGCCGACGAGATCCGCGCACAGGTCGACGCGGCCGAAGCGGCGGGCACGGACGGCTGGATGCTGTGGAACCCGCGCAATCGCTACGATCCTGCCGATTTGCCGCGCTGAGCGGCAGGTGCGGACCGGCGAGAACATGTAGGCGTCCGATCGATCATGCCGTGGAATGACGCGCGTTATCCGCCTTCGATGCGGAATCTGCCGCCGCCGGTTCGCGGCAAGGCGATCGAGATTGCCAACGCGCTGCTGCGTCAGGGGCGCACCGAGGGCAGCGCGATCCGCATCGCGATTGCGCAGGCGAAACGGTGGGGGCGTGCGCATGCCATTATTCGTGGCCGCGGGTGACGGTCAGGTTGACGAATGACCGAACGAAGGCGCCGCCGCAGAAACTAGGCCACCCACCGTGCCGGACATTCGTGCACGGTCATCGCCGGATGCAGTCGCGCGGCCAGAACGCACGCCATCAGCATGATGGCGACCGCGATGCCGTGCACCGGGTTGCGCAGACACGACGCGACCTGCTCGCTCCTCGCCACACCGAACAGGCACCACAGGCAGAAATGCTCGCAGTTGTTCGTGAGCAGCCGGTATTGGCATTCGCCAAGGCGCGATGCCGCGCGGCGCGCTGCTTCCGTTCCATCGTACAGCGTGCGCGCGTGACGAATGACCGCGAGCCCGAAACCGGCACGGAAGCCGTCCAGCGTGACGACCTCGACCGGACCGCCGCTCGCATGGCGCGACCATCCCGCGTAGTGAATCACGTTGCCGTCGCCGATGTAGATCCCGTGATGCAGATAGCCGCGGCGGCGGGTCACGAGGTGGGCACCGACCGGCGGTTCGCCATCCAGCATGGCGTCGTCGGCGTGCGCTGCGGTCGGATCAATCATCGCCAGCTCCTCGATCCTGCGGCGGCGGGGCGGAAGGGCCGTGCGCCGGCCGCGAAACACGTTGCGTCCTGTCACGTCTCCAGTATTGGCAGTGGAGCCGCGCGGAACAATCAGCGTGGCCTGAGCTTGCTGTCCGATGTCGGGCCGCCGTGTCGGAATTTTCCGACGGGCCGTGCAATATCGGCTGACAGCCGCCACGGACGATTGCGCCGCCCGTATCCCGCTTTCCTCGTGTTTTCAGGCGTGCCGTGGGATTCGGGCAGATGGGGCGCGATGACTGTCTCGCGGGGCCCGTCCGGCGTCGTTCGGCTTCGACAGGCGTGCACTTGACTTGAGTCAACGGGAAATCGACGTTCCGCGCGACGCTGACGTCGTCGTCGACGCGAATGCGCGACGTCGCCGCACGCAGCCCGTTCCGCGACCGGACGAGCGGCATCGCAGCCGTGCGGGCTCAATCAGGAGAGTGAAGATGTGGACCGGAACCGTGAAGATGCTGCTGGCAGCCTGCCTGCTGAACATCGGTGCGAACGCGCTGGCTGACCCGTCGACCGAGCCGGTCGTGCACAACGGTGTCACTTACATCACCGGCGGAATCGGCCAGGACGAGATCACGGCATTTCGCGATGTCGCGCCTCGCTACAACCTGCGGATCACGTTCGCATCGAAGCGGGGCCAGTATCTGTCCGATGTCGATGTCACGCTGTCGTCCGGCAAGTCGACGATTCTCGACGCGCACACGAACGGCCCGTTCCTGTTTGCCCGCGTGCCGCCGGGGCGATATACCGTGTCCGCGCACGACAGGGCCATTCAGGAAGTCAGGCACGTCGTCGTGCCGGCGCGCGGCGCGGTCGATGTGCGCTTCTACTGGCACGACCCGGACCGGCACGGCGCGATACGTCTGTGCGCCGATTGCTCCGCATCGCCGCAGTAACGGCCCGCTGGCCGCGCGCTCGTTCAGGACCGGCGTGGCGGGAGAAGCGACGCTGCGTCGGCCGGTCCCGGATCGTCCGCACGTAGCTCGACTTAGCCGATGCGGCCGGCACGAAGAAATGAACGCAGTGAAACAGGCTCGATCGCGACGATCCCGCTGCGCTGCCGCGCTGACCGGCGCGCTGCTGTTCACGCTTGCGTCAGCCGGTGCGCACGCGGAATCCGACACGGCCGCGGCGCAGCAGCAGATCATCGCAATCGACGAGGCGATCGCCGCCGAGATCGCCGACGGCCATCTTGCCGGCGCCGTGGTCGTGACGGGCGACGCGGACGGCGTGCGGGTGCGCGTCGCGCGCGGCCTGCGCGTGACGGGCGAGCACGCCGAGGCGATGACGGCCGATACCGTCTTCGATCTTGCTTCGCTGACCAAGCCGGTGGCGACGGCGGTCGCGATCATGCAGCTCGCGGAGCGCGGCATGCTGCGCCTCGACGCGCCGGCCGCGCGCTACTGGCCCGCGTTCGGCGCGCACGGCAAGGCCGGCATCACGATCCGCCAGTTGCTCGCGCATGTGTCGGGGCTGCCGGCCGGCGTGTCGTCGTCCCGCGCACTGCGCAGCCGCGCCGCCGTGCTGGCCGACATCGTCGCGATGCCCCCCGGCACACCGGCCGGCACGCAGGTGCGCTACAGCGACGTCAACTACGTGGTGCTTGGCGAGATCGTCGAGCGCGTGTCGCACCGGCCGCTCGACGCGTGGTGCGCCGCACATGTGTTCGCGCCGCTCGGGATGGCGAGCACCGCGTTCCGGCCATCGGCGTCGCTGTTCGCGCGCGTGGCGCCCACCACCGTTCGCGATGGCCGTCTGCTGCGCGGGCGCGTCCACGATCCCGTCGCGGCCGCGATGGGCGGCGTCGCCGGCAATGCGGGCCTGTTCGCGAGTGCGGACGATCTGGCGCGCTTCGCGCGCATGCTGCTGAACGGCGGCGCGCTCGGCCCGGTGCGCGTGCTGGCGCGCCGCAGCGTCGCCGCGCTCGAGACGCCGGCCACGCTCGACGCGGAAGGCGACCTGCACACGCCCGGCTGGGCGGTCGGGCCGCCGCTCGTCGCGAACCGCTACCGGCTGCCGCCGCTCGGCGCGCTGCAACACCTCGGCTACACGGGCACGGCACTGTGGATCGATCCGGTAACGCGCCGCTTCGCGATCGTGCTCACCAGCCGGCTGTATCCCGACGAAACCGGCACGGCGATGCCACTGCGCTCGCTCGTGCTCGGCATCGTATCGAGCGAGGCCGCGGCCGTGACGTCGTCGCGGATTGCGACGCGCGTGCCCGCGATGGCGGCGGCCGTCGCGCAAGCCGCCCGGTTGCCGGTATCGCGCGGGCCGGTGCTGGCCGGCATCGACGTGCTCGCGGCGAGCGGCTTCGCGGCCGTCGCGGGCAAGCGCATTGCGCTCGTCACGAACCGCAGCGGCTTCGACCGGTTCGGCCGGCGCACGGTCGACCTGCTCGCGCAGGCACCGGGCGCGCGGCTCGTCGCGCTGTTCGCGCCCGAGCACGGGCTCGGCACCGACATCGACGAGACGTTCGGCGACACGGTCGACGCCGCGACGGGTGTGGTCGTTCACAGCCTCTACGGCGACCGCCGCCGGATCGCGCCCGCGCTGCTCGCCGATGTCGACGTGCTGGTGTTCGACCTGCAGGACGCAGGCGTACGCTTCTTCACGTATCTGGCCACCCTCGGCTACGCGCTCGAGGCCGGCGCCGCCGCACATCGCCCGGTGCTCGTGCTCGACCGCCCGGACCCGCTGGGCGGCGATGTGTCCGGCGGCCCCGTGGCCGATGCCGGGCCGGCCACGTTCACCGGTTATTACCCGTTGCCGCTCCAGCCCGGCATGACGCTCGGCGAACTGGCGCGACTGTTCAACGACCGCCTGCATATCGGCGCGGCGCTGACCGTGGTACCGATGGCGAACTACGTGCGCGCGATGCGCTTCGACGATACCGGGCTCGGCCGGGTGCCGCCATCGCCGAACCTGCGCGACGGCGCCGCGTTGTCGCTGTACCCGGAGACGGGGCTCATCGAGGGCGCGGCGATCAGTGTCGGGCGCGGTACCGCGACACCGTTCGGCGTGGTCGGCGCGCCGTGGATCGACGCGCGCATCCTCGCGGACGATCTTCGCGCGATGCGGCTGGACGCGACGTTCTCGCCGGTTCGCTTCGTGCCCACGGAGGGGCCGTATCGCGGCAGGGTGTGCGAAGGGGTGCGCATCGACCGGCCGCCCGGCGCGGCACGGCCGGGCGAGATCGGGCTGGCACTCGCACTGGCGCTGCACCGGCGTTATCCGGCGAAGTTCCGGATCGATGCGATCCGAGCATCGGTCGGTTCGCGCGAGGTGGCGGACATGCTGGAGGCGGGGCGGTCGATCGACGAGATCGAGCGCGTGGTCGTTGCGCAGGAGGCGGCGTTCGCGCCAGAGAGAGCAGCATTTCTGCTGTACTGAGCGGATGCAAAGCCGTCGGCAAGCGTGACGCCGATACGAGATCAGCCGCGACTTCGCCGACACGGCTCGGTCGATCCGTCTCGACGATTCGATGGGCGATCGCATATCGGATCGACGCGGCATCGCTTCGCAACTCGCGCTGGTCGAGCGCGCGCGTTGCCCAACTGCCGACGGGCGCACGCACGCGCAAAAGCGCGCTATTCGTGCGCCTCCGATCGCGTGGCAGGAGCGGCCGAACGTTCATCGTGCCGTTTGCCGCGGCCTCGCTGCTTCCGTCCCGTGTCTTCGAGCATTCTCGTGACGTTGCTGAAGGCATTGCGCAGCGCGACGTAGACATCCTCGTCGCGCTCCTTGCTGGATACCAGTTGATGTCCGGGAATCGTGACTTCGATCCGGATATTGAACGGTTTCCCCTGATGATCGTGCTTCTCGTCCAGCACGACGTTGATCCGGCAATGCGAGATGTCCTGCCGGAATCGATCGAGTCTGGATGCATGCCGGGCGGCTGCCGCCTCGCGCGCGTCCGAGCGCGGCATGCCTTGAAATACCAGTTCGTAAGGTGGCTTCATTGCTTGATCCGTTGATGGCTGATGAATGCCGGTCGTGCCCCGTCGTGCCGGCGCCCCTGAGACTCCGGTTCAGAACGTGGCGATCTGAAGGACGACATCGAACGCGATGACCAGTGCCGAGCACAGAACGCCGAGCGCCAGGTTCGCGAGCCGATGCTCGACGTCCGGATGCTTGCCTACCCATGCCGTCATGAAGAACAACCCGTCGAGAATCACCTGCAGTGCAAATACGAACAACATCAGCGTGAACTCGTAGCCAGCCTGCGGCAGTTGCGCGAAATTCCAGCCATGCCGGCTTACCCAATAGCCGATCCGGTAGACCTCATAGCCGGCCAGCAGCAGAGGAAACACGTAGGAAACGAAATACGTCGGCACGGTCGCATGCCGGAACTCGGGTAGGAAATGATGTGCGGTCTGCATGATTGCCTCCCAGCCTGAACGCGTGCGTCAGGACGACTGTCGTTCACGTTTCCAGCCTAGGCTTCCCGGGCGCCAGCCGCTTGACACGTATCAACGGCGCCTTTTATGGGCCGCGTCGGCCCGTGGAAACGCGACGATTCCATCGAGAGCATGTCCGGGCCAGGATGTAACGCGGACGACAAGGTTTGACCGGCATTTACGGCTGATCGGCTGGAAGGGCGAAATTCCGATCGGGCCATCGACGCGAATCGCAAACACGATATCGAACGGGAACCGCCCCGGGATCCGGCATCCGGGGCGAGAATGACTGCCCTGCGGCAACTGTGGCACCGGCCGCTCCGTGGCCGACATGAATTCCGCGTATCCCCGCTGGCAAGTCGTACAAGAGCGACCGGCGGCACACTGATGGCTCAGCCGAGTTCGCCGCCCCAGTTTCCCGATTCCGCGACGCCCGGTGATGCGGCCGTGCGTGGGCGATGCGCGATCATGCAATCGGTCGTGAGCAGCAGCGACGCGACCGAGATCGCGTTCTGTAGCGCCGAACGCGCGACCTTGACCGGGTCGACGATTCCGGCAGCAATCATGTCCCCATATGTCGCCGTTGCCGCGTCATAGCCGAACGGTCCGGTCGCGGCATCGACTGCGTGTACGACGGCCTGCGCGTCCGCTCCGGCGTTTTCGGCGATCTGACGCAGCGGGGATGCCAGCGCGTCGTGCACGATTCGCGCGCCGGTGCGCTGCGCGTCGGTCAAGTCCATGCGATTGCCTTCGAGCGCGCGCCGTGCACGCAGCAGTGCGACGCCACCGCCTGGCACAATGCCTTCCTCCATCGCGGCGCGCGTCGCATGCAAGGCGTCCTCGAAGCGATTCTTGCGCTCGCGCAGCGCGGTTTCCGTCGCGGCGCCGACGCGAATCACCGCGACGCCGCCCGCGAGTTTCGTCAACCGGCGCGTCAGTGCGTCGCGCTCGTATCCGGCCGGTGTCGCCGCGATACGCGTACGCAGCGCCTGGACGCGGTCGTCGATGTGCTGGCGTTCACCTCGCCCGGCGATGACGGTCGTCGTCTCGCGCGTGATCTCCACGCGCCGCGCGGCACCGAGATCGTCGAGCGTCGTGCGCTCGAGTGTCCGTCCGGCCTGAACGGAAATGACCGTCGCGCCAGTCAGCGCGGCGAGGTCGGCGAGCTGTTCGGTGCGTGCCTCGCCGAATCCGGGCGAGCGGATCGCGCACGATTTCAGCGTGCCGCGCAGGTGGTTGACGACAAGGGTCGCCAGCGCCTCGCCTTCCACTTCGTTCGCGACGACGAGAAGCGGTTTGCCGGTGCTGCTGAGCGCCTCGAGTACCGGTAGCAATTGTGCGATCGCGCTGATGTTCATGTCGCAGAGCAGGATGCGCGGCTCGTCAAGGACGATGCGATGATTGTCCGAATCGACGAACAGTGGCGACAGATAGCCGCGATCGATCAGCGAGCCGTCCACCGTCTCGAGTTCGTCGTCGAGCTTCGTGCCGTCCTCGATGCTGATCGCGCCGTCCCTGCCCACACGCTCGACGGCCTGTGCGACGAGCGCGCCGATCGTGCTGTCGCCGCTGGCGGAAATCGTCGCGATCTGGCGCATTTCGTCCGCGCTCGCGCACGGTTTCGACACGCGGTGCAGTTCGGCGACCACGTCGCGTCCGGCCGCTTCGATCGCGCGCTTGAGCGCCATCGGATCGTGCCCGGCAGTGACGCACTTGATGCCTTCGGCAACGATGGCCTGTGCCAGGGTGGTGGCAGTGGTCGTGCCGTCGCCGGCGACTTCGCTGGTGCGGGTCGCCACTTCGCGCAACAACCGTGCGCCCATTTCCTCGAACGGGTCGGGCAAGTCCACAGCGCTGGCGACGACGACGCCAGAGTTCGCGACCAGCGGCGCCGTGCCGGCCCGCTCGACGATCACGTTGCGCCCGCCCGGGCCGAGCGTGAGCTTGACTGCCTCGGCCATCGCGTTGACGCCTTTGAGCAGTCGTTGGCGGGCATCCTGATGAAAGACAAGCGATTTTGCGGGCACGATACACCTCCTGTGCGACGAAGCCGGGCACGACGCGCCTCGGGGCCGGCGACCGATACGCATATTCCACCTGCCGGCGCGTCGTGCCGATTGACCTGGGTCAACGAGCGCCACGCGTTTCGCACCGCCATGTGCTCGCCCAAGAGCCTTCGGTGTCCCCATCCTGAGCGTTGATCTCCGTCAATTGCCGCGGTCATCGCCAATCGAGAATAAATGCATTACTGACGAGAAGGAGGCACGACATGAAAGAATCATCCACGAAACTGCCGGTCAATAAGCCGCAGGAGAGTGCGGAGCATGCGCCGATGGGGGCGCCGTACTGGCATCCGATCGAAACGCTGCGCCATGAGATGGACCGTCTCTTCGACGATTTCAATCGCAGCGCGGGCATGCCGTCGGTGCGGCGACCGATTTTCAACCTCCAGCCATTCTGGCACCGCGATCACGAATGGAGCGCCGAACCCGCGGTCGACTTCGCGGAAACCGACAAGTCATACGAAATCACCGCGGAATTGCCCGGGCTGGACGAGAAGGACATCGAGGTCAAGCTCGCGAACGGCGGCTTGTCGATCCGCGGCGAAAAGCAGGAAGAGAAGGAGGAGCAGCACAAGGACTACTACGTCCACGAGCGCCGCTTCGGCTCGTTCGAGCGCTACTTTCGCATGCCCGACGGGGTCGACAGAAACAAGATCGAGGCGTCGTTCCAGAAAGGCGTTCTGACGGTCACGCTGCCGAAGACGCCGGAGGCTCGCAAGGCCGAGAAGAAGATCGAGGTCAAGGCAGGCTGAAACTGGTGCGGGCATCCGCCGACGCATGCCGGCGGATGCCTGTGCATACGCTTTCCGTTTGCTTCTCGATCGTTGGGTCATGTCGTGACACACCGACATTCGGGCGGTCGATGAAGCGCGATCCTGCATTCGCCATGCATGGAGAGCCGATAACCGGGATATTGGCCACGGCGCACTTGAGCCAGTGGTTGCACCGTCGCGTGCAATCCGTCCACACGAGGCCGATTTTCTACGGATCGCCCGCGCGTCATGGCGAATGAATTCAACGGACGCACGCGCCGCCCGACAAGCGTGCATGAGGGAGGTCGTCATGTCAGCCGGCAAGATTCTCGTCGTGTTCTATTCGCGCACCGGCACGACCCGCCGGGCCGCGTCCGCGCTGGCCGAGATGCTCGACGCCGACGTCGAGGAAATCGTCGTCACGCGCGATCGTGCCGGCCCGTTCGGCTATCTGCGTTCGCTCGTCGAAGCAATCAACCAGAAGCCGGCGGAGATCGTCGCGGCGAAGCGCGACCCGTCCGCGTACGATCTCGTGGTGATCGGCTCCCCGGTCTGGGCAGGCTGCGTATCGTCGCCGGTGCGGGCGTATCTCGTCGCGAATCAGCGACGCCTGCCGCGTGTCGCATTCTTTTGCAGCTTCGCGCAACGTGGTGCGGACTCCGCACTCACGCAAATGCGGACGCTGGCACGCAAGTCGCCACTCGCCGAATGTCGCGTGACGCCACGCGAATCCTTGCATGGCGATGCCAGCCCGATTCTCGCGGCATTTGCTGAACAGGCAGCACGCAGGCTGGCGGAAGCGATCGCGACGACTGCGGCGCGTTGAAGCATACTCGGCGCGCGAGCGGGGCAATGGACGGTAGTGCTCTCGGGCACCGCTGCACGAGACCGCGCGCCGTCGTGCAACGGTGTGGCGGACGTTACGACGCCGGCGTCAGGGCACCGGTCGGTGTGCGTCTGCGGCCGCGAGATAGCCGACGATATCGTCGAGCGTAACCAGACGACCGTAGTCGCGCTCCGGGATCTCCACCTTCAGCCGCGCATGAAGGCCCGTCAGAACATTGAGCCAGTCCATCGAATCGAGATCGACCTGACTGCGCAGCGGACGATCCGCACGCAGCGTCGACGGATCGAGTTCCGGCGCGACGGATGCAAGCGTTTCCAGTACGACCGACAGGATGTCTGCATTGTTCATTGATTCAACTCCTCGGGGTGCTGCAGCAATTCGCCCAGTTCAACCAGGAACAGCGCACCGCGATGGCCGTCGGATACGCGGTGGTCTGCCGAGAGGCTGGCGGTCGTCACCGGCATGATCTTCAGCCCGCCGTCTTCGGCCCACGGCCGCTCAATGATTCGCCCGAACCCGACGAGCGCGACCTGGGGAGGATAGATGATGCCGAACACCTCGGCGGCACCTCGATCGCCGAGATTCGTCACGGTAATCGTCGATTCCGACAACTCCGAACTCCGCAGCGAGCCCGCGCGACATCGCTGCGTCAGGTCGAGCAGTTCGCGCATCAGTTGGTTCAGGGGCTTGGCATCCGCATCGAGCAGCGCCGGCGCCACCAGCCCGCCCTGGCGCAGCGAGATCGCCACGCCGAGATGCACGGCGCCGGCGGGCTGGAAGACGCCCTCCCGATGGAACCCGTTCAGCTCCGGAAATCGACGCAGCGTGAGCGCGACCGCCTTGAGCAGGAGCGCTGCCGGAAGCAGCCTGTCGGTCACGGAACGCATCGCGTTCTCGGCCGCGAGCCATGCCAGCGCCTTTCCCAGCGGAATCGTCTCGGACACGTAATAGTGCGGAATCTCGCGCTTCGAACGCTCCATCGCGGCCGCGATCACCCGTCTCATTTCCGGATTGCGCTCGCCGGGCGTGCCGGGCGCGGGCGAACCCGCCGCCGCGATCGTCCGTTCGACGTCGGCCAGCGTCACCGAGCCCGCCGGGCCGGTGCCCGTGACACTGTCGGGATCGACCCGGTGCTGCTGCGCCAGCTTGCGCGCAGCCGGCGAGATCTTGCGGCGAGGTGCCGCGCCGGTGGCCGCGGCGGGTGCCGCCGGTTGGCGCGTATGCCGCGCCGCCGGCGGTGCTTCTCCGGGCTCGAGCAGCGTGGCCATCGGTGTGCCGACGGGGATCCGTTCGCCCGGGTTCACGAACAATTCGTCGACCGTTCCCTCGTGCCAGCTCTCGACATCCACGGCCGCCTTGCTCGTGTCGACGATCGCGACAACCTGGCCTTTCTTGACCACGTCGCCAGGCTTGACCTTCCATTCGAGGAGCGTCCCCTCGTCCATGTCCGCTCCCATGGAAGGCAACGTGAATTCGATCATGCGTCCCCCTTCGGAGTTTGTCAGCAATCACGAAAACAATTGTTTCACCGCGGTGACGATCTTGTCGACTTGGGGTAATGCCGCGTCTTCCATGTGCCGGGCGTAAGGAATCGGCACATCTTCGGCGCACACGCGTGCCGGCGGTGCATCGAGCTCATAGAACGCCTGCTCGACGATGCGCGCGATGATCTCCGCGGCGACGCTGGCGCTGCGCCAGCATTCGTCGACGACGACCACACGCCGGCACTTCGCTACCGACGCGATGATCGTCGCGTCGTCGAGCGGCCGCAACACGCGCAGGTCGATCACTTCGGCGGAGATCCCGCCGCCGGCGAGCGTCTCGGCAGCATCGAGCGCCTTCGGCAGCGAGCCGCCGTACGCGAGGATGGCGACGTCCTTGCCCGCGCGGCGCACTTTCGCGGTGCGAATGTCGACACCGTCGAGGTCCGGCAGGTCTCCTTCCATGTTGTAGAGGCCCGCGTGTTCGAAGATCAGCACCGGGTCCGGATCGGCCAATGCCGGCGCCAGCATGTGGCGCGCATCCTCGATGGTCGCCGGCGCGAGCACCTTGATGCCCGGGATGCCCGCGTACCAGCCTTCGAAACTGTGCGAGTGCTGCGCGGCGACCTGGCGGCCGGCGCCCGTCGCCATTCGGACGACCAGCGGCACCGAGAATTGCCCGCCGGACATGTGGTGGTAGAGCGCTGCGGTATTGACGATCTGGTCGAGCGCAAGCAGGCTGAAGTTCACCGTCATGATCTCGACGATCGGCCGCATGCCGCCCAGCGCAGCGCCGATGCCGGCCCCCGTGAACGCGAGTTCCGACAGTGGCGTGTCGCGGATGCGCTCGGGCCCGAACGCGTCGAGCAACCCGGCCGACACTGCATAGGTGCCGCCGTAGCATCCGACGTCCTCGCCCATCAGGAACACGCGTGAATCGTTCGACAGCGCCTCGCGCAGTGCCTCGCGCAGCGCCTCGCGATAAGTGAGACGGCGGCTCATCGCGGGCCTCCCGCCGTCGTGTAGACGTCCTCTGCGAGCGCTTCGACGGGCTCCCATGCGGCGGCATCGGCAAACGCGACCGCGCGGGCGACTTCGGCTTCGACATCGGCATCGAGCGCGACGAACGCGTCCTCCGTGAGTTTGCCTTCGGCCTTGAGGCGCGCGGTGAACGTGTGGATCGGGCCGCGGGTTTTCCATGCGTCGACCTCTGCCTTCTGCCGGTAGAGTTCGGCGTCGTACATCGAATGCGCGCGGAAACGATACGTCCGCAGTTCCAGGAACATCGGGCCGGCGCCGCTTCGCACATAGGCGACCGCATCCTTCGCCGCGTCGTGTACGGCCACGATATCCATACCGTCGGTCGAACTCGCCTGCATGTCATAGGCGGCAGCTTTCGTGCACAGGTCCGTCTGGGATTCGTGGCGCTCGACGGCAGTGCCCATCGCATACAGGTTGTTTTCGCAGCAGAACAGCACCGGAAGCCGCCAGAGCGCCGCGAGATTCATCGACTCGTGAAATGCCCCTTCGGCAACCGCGCCGTCACCGAAGAAACATGCGGTGACGCGCGTGCTCGACTGCATCTTGTCGGCGAGCGCGAGACCGACCGCCAGCGGCAGACCGCCACCAACGATCGCGTTTCCGCCGAACAGCCGGCTGCTTCGGTCGAACAGGTGCATCGAGCCGCCGCGCCCGCGAGCGCAGCCTTCGCGCTTGCCATACATTTCGGCCATCAGCACGCCCATGTCCATGCCGCGAACCAGCGCATGCGCATGCTCGCGGTAGGTCGCGACGACGTTGTCGTCGGGTGTCAGCGCATGCAGGGCGCCGATGCCGGAGGCTTCCTCGCCGATATACAGATGAAGAAAGCCGCGCATCTTTCCCGCGCCGTAGAGTTCGGCACATTTCTCTTCGAGGCGGCGCACGCGCAACATGTCGCGCAACAGCGCGAGCGCCAGATCCGCTGGATACGGCACGGGCCCTGACGGCGGAGGCGGAGGCGGGTGGTCGACGGGAGTCATGCGCCGCTCTCGAGTGTCGATGTGTCGCCTTCCGCCATCCCCAACTCGCGGGCCTTGAGCAGGCGCCGCATGATCTTGCCGCTGCGAGTGTGCGGAAGCTGGCCGACGAACACGATTTCCTTGGGCGCGACCGCCGCACCCAGGCGCTTTCGCGCGTGGGCGAGCAGCGCCATCCTGAGTGCATCGTCGGGGCATTGGCCCTGGTTCAGCGCCACAAATGCCTTGATCGATTCGCCGACGACCGGGTCAGGCTTGCCGATCACCGCCGCCTCCGCGACCGCCGGATGCGCCATCAACACGCTTTCGACCTCGAACGGCCCGATCAGGTGGCCGGCCGACTTGATGACGTCGTCGGCGCGCCCGACGAACCAGTAGTAGCCATCGGCGTCCCGCCTCGCGAGATCACCGGTCAGATACCAGTCGCCGGCGAAGCATTTGCGATAGCGTGCGTCTTCGTTCAGGTAGCCGCGAAACATGGACGGCCAGCCGCGCCGGAGCGCGAGTTCGCCCTCGATGCCCGGCTCGTCGACGAGTTGCACGCCGCCACCGGCGTCGCGCTGCACGATCGCCGCATCCACGCCCGGCAGTGGCCTTCCCATCGAGCCGGGCTTGATGTCGAACGCGGGTGTATTCGCGATCATGATCCCGCCGGTCTCCGTTTGCCACCAGTTGTCGTGAATCGGTAGCCCCAGCACTGCCTTTCCCCACCAGACGGCTTCCGGGTTCAACGGCTCACCGACGCTGGCGATGAAACGCAGGTGCGGGAACGCGTGCTGCGAAGCGATCCCGGAGCCGGCTCGCATCAGCATGCGCACGGCGGTCGGCGCCGTGTACCACACGGATACGTGCTCGTCCTCGAGGATGCCGTACCAGCGCTCGGCATCGAATTCCTCGCGGTCGACGATGGAGGTCACGCCATGGAGCAGCGGCGCGATGATCCCGTACGAGGTACCCGTGACCCAGCCGGGGTCGGCGGTGCACCAGTAGATGTCGTCCTCGTGCAGGTCCAGCGCATACCGTCCGGTGATCCAGTGCGTGAGCGCCGCCGCATGCACGTGGACGGCGCCTTTCGGCGTGCCGGTGGTGCCGCTCGTGAAGTGCAGCAGCGCCATGTCTTCCGGGGACGTCGGTTCGTAGCGGCATGTGTCCGCCGCACCGGCCATCAGCGATGCGAGGTCGTGGGTGCCGGAAACGTTCGTCGCCGCGCCGGGTGTGTCCGCGACGAGCAGAACGTGCTTCAGCCCCGGCATGCGTTCGCGCCACGGGGCGATCTTGCGTTCGAAGATCGTATCGGTCGTGAGCAGCACCGTTCCCGCGCCGAGATTCACGCGTGTGGCGATCGGCTCCGGCCCGAATGCGGAGAAGAGGGGGGAGACGACCGTGCCGTTCTTGAGTGCGCCGAGCACGCCGACATACATTTCGGGGATGCGTCCGGCGACGATGAACAGGCGGTCGCCCTTGCCGATACCCAGGCCACGCAGCACGTTGCAGAAGCGGTCAGTCAGCGTCGCGAGTTCGGCGTAGCTGATTGCGCGGGATGGCGCATTCCGTGCGAGGAAGCGCAGGGCAATCCTGTCGCGTCCGGGGCCGGCACAATGACGGTCGACTGCCTGCCACCCGATGTTGATGCCGCCGCCCGGTTCGATCGCGAGTTCGCGCGCCGCAGCCGCCCACGAGAAACGGTGCCGTTCGCCGTCGTAGTCGACGAGATTCGGCACGACGCGCAGGTCGGCAGGTGTTTTGGCGATGATCGCGGGGACGTTCATTCGGACACCATCCGGTCGGGTCGGACGTGATTCATTCTGGTCGCCGCACCCGCTTTTCCGTTGACGTGTGTCAACGCGCCGTGGTTGCCGAAGCGGGCCCGCCGCCTCGGTGAGGATGGACAACAGGATCCGGCCCCAAGTTGCCACGGAAGATGCCGACCGAACACGATACTGTTCGAATGGCCATATGGCGACATCCGTGTACGATCTCCCGTCTTTGATATCGGTCAAATTCGCCCGGTGTTTCTGGGTGAAGCATTCATCTTGCAGGCTGGTCGAGCTGGGCGAGCGCGTGCAGCGTCCGCCGCAGACTAGCCGGTGAAGCGCTAGCGCGTGGAAGGAGAAACCTCATGTGGGCACGTGACGTGATGACAACCTCGGTCATTTCCGCGACGCCGGAGATGAGCGTGCAGGAGGTCGCCAAGCTGCTCGCCGAGCACGCGATCAGCGCGGTTCCGGTAACGGATGCAGATGGCAGGCTGATCGGTATCGTCAGCGAAGGCGACCTTGTACGCCGCGTCGAGCTCGGCACCGGTGTCAGGCGTCGCTCCTGGTGGCTGGAGCTTCTTGCATCCAGCACGGAGCTGGCCAGCGAGTACGTAAAGGAGCACGCGCAGAAGGTAGGGGACGTGATGAGTGTCGACGTCGTCACGGTCCACGAGGACACGCCACTGTCGGAAGTTGCAGATCTGCTCGAGCGGTACCGCATCAAGCGCGTGCCGGTCGTCAAGGATGACGAGGTGACGGGACTGGTGAGCCGCGCCGATCTCGTGCGTGCTCTGGCCAGCGATACGCACAACCAACAGTCGCTGGTCCCACCTGCCGACGTGGAGATACGCGAGGCGATACTGAAGGCGATGTCTGGCCAACGCTGGGCGCTATCTCGGGGTCAGGTCATCGTCAAGAACGGACAGGTGCATCTCTGGGGCGTGATCTTCAGCGAGGAGGAGCGCAAAGCAGTGTGCGTCGCCGCCCAGACCGTCCCGGGGGTGAAACAGGTAATCAGTCACCTTGTCTATCCGCTGACGCTTCCGTCGATGTAAAAACAGACGATAAGCCGCGTCGTCGGCAGCATGTCAGCGGAGCACCAGGAAAAGACCGATGACCGCACCGTATTCCCTGAAAATCTTTGCCCATCCGCACGGAAAGCATCACGTCCCCATTGAGTCTTCGCCAGGAATCACGTTCAGCGTTGCTCCGGCTCCCGTGACACGGCGTTCGTTTGCCCCGGCACTTGTATGCCCGGCGCACGAGCGCGGGCAGACGCGATTTTCGTGGGGGCGGTCGTTGACACGGATCAATCGACGAATCAGGTGAATCGCTAACGTGGTCTGCACACTTGATCGTTCGTCTTGAGTGCGCAATGGAGACCGTCCTTTCCATTCAGACAGTCAGCAAGATCTATCCGATGGGAAGCGTCAGCGTCCATGCGCTGAAGGACGTCACGCTCGGATTCGAGGCTGGCGAGTTCGTGGTGCTGCTCGGCATATCGGGGAGTGGCAAATCGACTCTGCTCAATCTGATGGGCGGGCTCGACACACCCACGAGCGGCATCATCGATTACCGCGACCATCGTCTCTCGACCGCGACCGAGCGCGAATTGACCAGGTTCAGGCGTGAGCATGTCGGTTTCGTGTTCCAGTTCTACAACCTCATACCTGGCTTGACTGCTCGCGAGAACGTCGCGCTCGTGACCGATATCGCCGAGCGTCCGCTGGATCCCGATGATGCGTTGCGAATGGTCGGCATCGACTCGCTGGCCGGGCACTTTCCTTCGCAGATGTCGGGCGGCGAGCAGCAACGTGTCGCGATCGCCCGAGCGGTTGCCAAGCGCCCGGACGTCCTGCTGTGCGACGAGCCGACCGGGGCGCTGGATTTTCGCACCGGGCGACTCGTACTGGATGTGCTGCAGCGGGTCAACCGCGAGTTCGGCACGCTCACCATAGTCGTGACCCACAACGTCGTCATCGCGGACATGGCGAGTCGGGTCGTGCGCATGAGCGGCGGCACGGTCGTCGAAGAACATCGCAATGCGCGACGTTCGGATGCTCGGGACCTCACATGGTGAGCACCTTGACACGTCTGTCGTGGCGCGATCTTTGGCGCATGCGGGCCCAGGCGATGGCGGCAGTCCTTGTTGTTGCATGCGGCGTGGCGTCGTTCGTCGCGATGCGCAGCACATACCTGGTCCTGCTGCGGGCACAGCAGGATTACTATGCGTCTCACCGGTTCGCCGACCTTTTCGTGCACCTGAAACGCGCGCCACTCGCGGTCGCGACGCGCATCGCGGCATTGCCCGGGGTTGCCGCAGTCGATGCGCGCGTGGTTGCCGATGTGACGCTCGACGTGCCGGGCCTCGCTGAACCCGCTACCGGCCATGTCGTCTCGGTCCCCGAACGGGGCGGGCCGTCGCTCGATCTGCTGCACGTTCAGCGCGGCCGGTACGTCACGCCAGGTCGTGACGACGAAGTGCTGATCAGCGCGGCGTTCGCCGACGCGAATCACCTGCGCACGGGGCAGCGCGTCGGTGCCGTACTGAACGGACGCTGGAAGCAACTTCAGATCGTCGGCATCGCCATTTCACCGGAATACGTGTACGAGACTGGAGCCGGCTCCATCTTTCCCGACAATCGCCACTACGGTGTGCTCTGGATGGGTACCGAAGCGTTATCGGCCGCCTTCCGCATGGACGGTGCGTTCAACGACCTGGTGCTTTCGGTCGACGGCGGTGCGATCGTGCCACGGGTCGTTGCGCAGGTCGATCGCGAACTGGCCGCCTACGGCGGACTCGGGACGATTACGCGAGAAGATCAGGTTTCGAACCGGTTCATCTCGGACGAGATCGCGCAGAACCGTATCACGGCCACCTACGTTCCGGCCATCTTCTTCTGTGTCACCATGTTTCTGCTTCAGAACGTCCTGAACCGGCTGGTCGATACCCAGCGCACGCAGATCGGTCTGATGAAAGCGTTCGGATACGGAAACGCCCGCGTCGCATTGCATTACCTTCAGTTCGCGTGCCTGATCGCAGCAGCGGGGGCCGCCGTTGGTTATGCCGCCGGTCTGGCGTTGGGCTCGTCGCTGACCGCGCTGTACGCGCGGTACTACCGATTCGCACAACTTGAATACCATGTCGACGCGCATGTCGCGATCCTCGCTGCCATCGTGAGCTTCGCCACCGCGCTGGTCGGGACGGCCGCCGGTGTGGCGAAGGCCGCCGGGCTGATGCCCGTGGAGGCAATGCGAGCGCCGCTGCCGCCCGCATTCGCGGCCGGATGGCTTGAAAGGTTCGGGCTGTATCGTCATCTCGGCGTAACGTGGCGGATGATCGCCCGCAACATCGCGCGGCAACCGCTCAAATCGCTGCTGTCGTGCGTTGCGATGGCATGCGCAAGCGCGATTCTCGTAACGGGCGGCTTCTTTTTCGACGCAATCGATTATCTGTTCGACGTTCAGTTTCAGCGTATCGAACGGCAGGACGTGACCGTCGCATTCGCACAACCTTTGTCCCATCGAGCGATATATGCGCTCCAGAGCCTGCCAGGCGTGCTGCGCGTTGAGCCATTCCGTGACGTTCCCGTCCGGATCTCCGCCGGATATCGATCGCGCCGCTTGTCGCTGAGCGGGATCGCGCCGACAGCGCAGATGCATCGACTGGTCGATGAGCGGAGCCTGCCGTTGCGCGTGCCGCCGGACGGCATCGTGATTTCGTCGCAGCTCGCCGACACCCTCGGCGTGCACGCGGGCGACCGGGTCACCGTGGAGGTGCTGGTAGGCAAGCGCCAGTCGCGGCAGGTCACGCTTGCGGGACGCGTCGGGGAACTGGTCGGCGTTCGAGCCTATATGGACCAGCAGGCACTCGCGCGTCTTCTCGGAGAAGGCGGCAACTGGTCCGGCGCCTGGCTGCAGATCGACGCGCGCGCGGCCGATCGTCTGTACGCCACGCTCAAGCGCATGCCCGCCGTCAACGCGGTGGCCATCCGGCAGTCGGTGATCGACAGCTTTCGCAAGATCATGAATGAAAGCGTCCGGCTTTCGACCTCCATCAATTTCACGTTCGCCTGTGTCATTGCATTCGGTGTCGCGTTCAACGGAATGCGTATCGCCTATTCCGAGCGCCTGCAACAGCTGGCCTCGCTGCGCGTGCTCGGATTCACGCGCACGGAGGTTGCATGGATACTGCTTGGTGAACAGTTCCTCCTCGCCGTGCTTGCGACGCCCGCCGGTCTGTTGCTGGGCTATGGCGTATGCGCGTTCCTGACGGATCGGCTCGCAACGGATCTGTATCGCCTGCCGCTCGTGGTGCGGCCTGCTACATTCGCGCAGGCATTTCTGGTGACCGCGAGCGCTGTGGCGGCGTCGGGTTGGCTGGTGGCACGGAAGATCGGCAGTCTCGACATCGTCGCCGTGCTCAAGGCGAGGGAATCATGACGCGCGCCGGCAAGGGCCAGCTCCTCTTCTTCGCGTCTGGAGCGTTCGCTGTCGCGCTCGCGCTCGTCTATGCGTTTTGGCCGGCACCGACGGCCGTCGATACGGCGAAGGTGACGACGGGCCCGCTCCGGGTCACGATCGACGAGGATGGCGAAATTCGTGCGCATGATCGCTACGTGGTCACGGCGCCGATCACAGGCCGCTTGCTGCGCGTGATGCTGCGCGAGGGAGATCGTGTACAAGCCGGAGACGTGATCGCGGTGCTCGTGCCCGTGCCGATGACCCCCGGTGAAAACGCCGAAGAGCACGCCCGCGTGGAGGCCGCGGAGGCGTCGCTGCGCGAGGCGCAGGCGCGTGTGGAGCATACCCGTGCCGATCTCGCGCAGGCGCGCCGGGAACGCGAGCGAGGCCAGACTCTGGTCGATGCAGGCGCAATCTCGAGGCAAAGCATGGAGCAGTTGCGCGCCATCGAGGCAACAGGCAGGAGCGATCTCGATGCAGCGTCCGCACGCGAGAAGTCCGCAGCCGCCGAAGTTCGGGCCGCCACGGCGAATCTCAAGGCACTTGAGGCCGGGCAGCCCGTCAAGGTTCGCGCGCCGGTCGACGCGGTGTTGCTGCGTGTCGACGAAAAGAGCGAGCGTGTCGTACCAGCGGGCACAGCGCTCATGCTGCTAGCCGATCCTTCACGCTACGAAGTCGTCATCGACGTGCTATCGACCGATGCGGTAAAGATCAGTCCGGGCATGCGCGTTTCCGTGGAAGATTGGGGGGGCACCGTGCCAATCGACGCGACGGTCCGTGTTGTCGAGCCGGGTGCGTTCACGAAGATTTCGGCTCTCGGCGTGGAAGAACAACGGGTGCATGTGGTTGCCGACCTGCGTGCCGTGCCCGGACGTTTGAGCGATGGCTATCGCGTACAGGGCCGGATC
Organism: Burkholderia sp. RF4-BP95; assembly: GCF_001521985.1. Classification (NCBI taxonomy): domain Bacteria; kingdom Pseudomonadati; phylum Pseudomonadota; class Betaproteobacteria; order Burkholderiales; family Burkholderiaceae; genus Burkholderia; species Burkholderia sp. RF4-BP95. Next base: position 291,279 of record NZ_LOSX01000090.1, read on the forward strand.
GTTATCTGGGAGCGGGCGAACGTGCTGAACGTTCCGGTCGGAGCATTGTTCAGGTGTGGAGAGCAGTGGTGCGCGTTCGAGGTCGAACACGGGCGGGCGATACGGCGGGTCGTTCAGGTTGGACGGCGCAATGCCGAGGCGGCTCAAGTGCTCGACGGCCTCCGGGACGGAAAAACCGTCGTCGTGTATCCACCGACCACACTTGTGGAAAACATGCCGATTCGGATGCGCTAGACGCGGTCTCAAAACGTCGACCCGGCTCAACGCAATGCCCGCCTCTTCGTTGCTTCCGCCGTCGACAGATCAACCCTTTGGTCGGGGCTTTTCGACGATTGGGCAAGCAGTCGGACGTCCCGCAGCCAGGCGCGCGATTCAGTCGCCTGCCGCACCATTCTTTCCTGAAACCACGGGCAGCCGAACGACATCGACATGCCCCGGCAGATCGCCCGCCAGATCGCTCTCGGTGAACGAGAAATACAACACAACGAGACGTCGCATATCCAGGATTCGAAAGATGTGTATCGACCTGAAAACCGGGTCGATCGATTCGTCAAACACCTGGGCTTGTTGCGGCACATGCGCCGTGGTCGAGAGCGTTCCGACTTGATGGCAGGACACCGAGGTTGTGACACCTGCGGCACGCCGGTCACCCCCCGTATGAGGTCCGGAAATAAAGCACGTCACTCCCTTGAGCAGCGGATCGTCGTAGGCGGAAATTCCGATGTGGGTGCCGTAACGCTGCGAATGCGTAGGGATGCGCGCCAATTCTTCGGCGTCGGACATTGAAGCGGCAAGGAGTGAAAAAGCAGCGGCCGCAATATACCCGCTTGCTCGAGGATGGATCATCATGGGAATCGGCAGCGCTACGCTGACTTCGCAATTCGAGGTCGATTGATGACCAGACTAGATTCTGCGTCGGCTGATCGCTTGATTTGAGTCAAGAACGAATGACCGCGCAGCGGGATCCTGATTAAAAGTTCAACGAGATTCCCCCACGGCATTTCCGCGGTCGCTTTATCTGTTGCGTAGCCGGATTTATCGGGAAGATCCCGATTTTCATGATGTTGCAGACCAGTGCACGGGCTGCGCAACGACAGGGCGGCACAGGGCGAGATGACACCGGACGATCTGTCTGACTGGCCCGTTCTCCACCGATGTTTGGCGAAATGGGAATCGTTTTTCGACCGTTCGCAGCGATTCTGACCACCGAACACCATGACCTTAAGAATGCGGTAAGGAACCGGCCCGAACATGAACGCATCGCCCAGGAGAAACACGATGCGGATATCCCGTTCCGTTCGCACGCTTCGTTACCCGTGCCTTGCTGTATCGATGCTGTTTGCCGCCGTTGCGTGCGCGCGCGCCGAAACGCCTGCCCGGCTGCTGGACGGCTATACGACGCAGGCGGGCACGAGCGCCTCGCCGTCGCGGGGACAGCAGTTCTTCACGTCCCGGCATGGACGCGACTGGAGTTGCGCGAGCTGTCATGGAAGCCCGCCGACCGGCCCGGGGCGGCACGTCGTCACCGGCAAGACCATCGAGCCGCTGGCGCCCGCGTTCAATCCCGCGCGGTTCACGGACGAGGCGCGGACCGAAAAATGGTTCCGCCGAAACTGCAAGGACGTCGTCGGGCGTGAATGCTCGGCAGCCGAGAAGGCGGATGTCCTGAGCTGGCTCATGACCTTGAAACCTTGATGACGAACGATCATGACCAACGTTGACACGACAACCTCCCCGCGCAGGATCGTTCCGCCGCGATATGTAGCGGCAAGCGTGCTCACGATGCTGTTGATGTCGCTGCTGCCGCGCGCGGCGCTGGCCGAGGACGAAATGCGGGGCCTCGCGATTCCGTTGCTCCCCAAGTACAAGCAGGAGTGCGCGACCTGCCACGTCGCCTATCCGCCCGGGGCGCTGCCCGCCGAGTCGTGGCGCCGCATTCTGAACGGTCTCGATCACCACTTCGGCACCGATGCGACGCTGGATCCGACGACCATCGGGCAACTGGAAAGCTGGCTGACGGCACACGCGGCAACGGGCGTCGCGGCTCGCCGTCCGCCGGAAGACCGGATTACCCGATCGGCATGGTTCGCCGCCACGCACGACGAGGTTCCCGCGTCCGTGTGGCGCAGCCCCGCAGTGAAGCGGCCGTCGAATTGCGCCGCATGTCATACGCAAGCAGACAAAGGAAATTTCGATGAACGATTCGTCCGCATCCCGGGCTCACGGTGAACCGGCGCACTCGCGTCCCGCACGGATACTGGTGTGGGACGCGCCGCTTCGTGCATTCCACTGGCTGACGGTCGTTGCCTTTGCCGGCGCGTGGCTGACTGCCGAGAGCGAGCGGTGGCGGCTCATGCACGTCGCGTTCGGGTACACGATGCTGGCGCTCGTCGCGTTTCGCGTCGTGTGGGGCGTGGCCGGCACGCGTCATGCGCGGTTCACGTCGTTCGTACGTTCGCCGGCGGCCGTTGTCCGCTACGTGCTGAGCCTTGCGAAAGGCAAGCCGGAACACCATGTCGGCCACAACCCGGCCGGTGCGGTCGCGATCGTCGCCATGCTGGCGATGACGGTCGTCACCGGCGTTACCGGCTGGGCGGCCTACACCGGAAACGGCGAATCGTTCGGCGATCTTCATGAAGGCGCTGCGAACGTGATGCTCGCGCTCGTTGCGGTGCATGTCGCCGCCGTGCTCGTCAGCAGCGTCGCGCATCGGGAGAATCTGGCCGGCGCGATGGTGACCGGTTACAAGCGCGGTGCGGCGACCGACGGCATCCGGCGTGCCTGGTGGGGGATTGCCGTCGTCATGACGGCGGCGGCGATCGGCTGGTGGTGGACGCAATGGCATGCGGCGCCGCAGCCCGTTCAAACGGACCGGCCCGTCGTGACGGACACTGGCCGCCCCGCGAACGGGGCGGGCCGGGACGACGATTGACGACCCGGACGGAGTGCTCGATCGTGCGCATCCTGCTCGTGGAAGACGACGTCCTGCTCGGCGACGGGATCCGCGCCGGATTGCGCCAGCAAGGATTCCAGGTCGACTGGGTGCGCGACGGCGACGCGGCCCAGCGCGAGCTGCGCGCGCATGCGCATGCCGCGGCGGTCCTCGATCTCGGGTTGCCGCTCGTGGATGGCATGGATGTCCTGCAGCGCATTCGTCGCGACGGCATTGCGTTGCCGATCCTGATCCTGACCGCGCGCGATGCCGTGCCCGACCGCATCAAGGCGCTCGACGTGGGCGCCGACGACTACGTGATCAAGCCCGTCGACCTGTACGAGCTCGGCGCGCGTTTGAGAGCGCTGGTCCGGCGCGCCCACGGCCGGCCGACGGAGCGGCTCCAGGCGCAGGACGTCGAGCTGGAGCCCGCGTCGCGCACCGCGCGCCGCGCCGGCGTGGCCGTCGCGCTGTCCACGCGCGAGTTCGACCTGCTGCACATCCTGATGCTGAATGCCGGCCGGGTCCTGTCGCGCGAGCAGATCGAGCAATATCTGTACAGCTGGGGGCAGGAGGTGGAGAGCAATGCCGTCGAGGTGCACATTCATCGCTTGCGTGCGAAGCTCGGCAGCGAGCTGATCCGGACGGTGCGCGGCGTGGGTTACGTGCTGATGCGGGACGCTGCATGAAAGCCGTGCTGCCCGCGCGCTCGCTGCATGGCCGGCTGCTGACGCTCGTGCCGGCCGTGGTCCTCGGTGTCTGGCTATCGACGCTGATGCTGACCTGGCTCGATGCGCGGCGCGAGATCGATCGGCTGCTCGACGGCCACCTCGCGCAGGCGGCGGCACTGCTCGTCGCGCAGCAGGCGCGCGGGACGGATGACGACGACAACGCGATCGACGCGCCGATCCTGCATCCATACGGGCCCCGCGTGGCCTTTCAGGTGTTTCATGAAGGCCGGCTCGGCCTGCATTCCGAAAACGCGCCGTCCAGGCCGATGGTGGCACCCGAGCTGACCGGGCGCGACCGGGCCTCCGGATTCTGGACCGTCGAAATCGACGGGAATGCGTGGCGGGTATTCGTCGTGCACGGCGTACGCGACGATGTTCAGGTGTTCGTGGGCGAACGAATCGATTCACGCCAGTCGATCCTGGGCGCCGTCATGCGCAGCGCGTTCTGGCCGATGGCGGCGGCCTTGCCATTGCTCGTGCTGGCCATCGGCTGGGCGGTTCGCCGCGGCACGGCACCGCTGCGCGATTTCGGGCGAGCGCTGGCGAAGCGGAATCCGCAGGCGCTCGACACGATCCGGCTGGAACGGACGCCGCTCGAGATGCGGCCGATGCTGGATGCGCTGAACGGCCTCTTCGAGCGGATTCGTGCCGTGATGGACGCGGAGCGCCGATTCACGGCCGATGCCGCGCACGAGTTGCGCACGCCGATCGCGGCCGTCAAGGCACAGGCGCAGGTTGCATTGGCCGAGCACGATGACGAGCGACGCCGCCATGCGTTGCGGGGTGTTCTCGAAGGGTGCGATCGCGCGGCACGTCTGGTCGATCAGCTCCTGTTGCTGTCCCGTCTCGATGCGGGCGCACTGGCGGACCGCGCGCCGGTCGACGTGTCTGCCCTGGCGAAAGGCGTGGTCGCGGAGGCCGCGCCACAGTCGATCGGGAAACAGCAGAAGCTGGAACTCGACGCGTCATCGCCATGCATTGTCGGCGGCAACGAAGCCTTGCTCGCGGCGATGGTACGCAATCTGGTCGACAACGCGATCCGCTACAGCCGGCCGCGCGCGCGCATCACCGTTTCGGTCGGCCAACGGGACCAGCGCATCGTGCTGCGTGTCGAAGACAGCGGCCCGGGCATCGGCGACGACGATCTGCGCAGACTGGGCGAACGCTTCTTTCGTCCGGCCGGCACCCGGCCGGGCGGGAGCGGCCTCGGCTGGTCGATCGTGCGGCGAATCGCAGCGGCGCACGAGGCCGACATCCAGGTGGATCGATCGCCCGCGTTTGGCGGACTGCGCGTGGCCATTTCGTGGCCGGCTGCCGATGAAGCCGGTGCGGCCGGGCGCTAGTCGATCATGTACGTCACCGATCAGGCTGCACGAGCCCGATGCGTGGCCGGAGGTCACGGGAGCGATCGATCGCGACCGGAATGGCGCGTTCGTCACCGAACACGCCGAACCGCGCGATTACTGGCCGGCAGCGCCGCTTGCAGGGCCGCCAGGCTGACCGTGCATGTAGCCCGGCCCCATGCCCATTCCCATGCCTTGTCCCCGATGCATGCCCCTCATGGGGGGAGCATCAGGCAGCGTGATGCCGCGCGCCTTCGCACGCTTCTGCATCTCGGCGTGGTGCTGCGCGCGAATTTTCTCGCGCTCGGCATCCGATTTCGCGGCGAGCATGCGGGTGTGGTATTCGTTCCGCTCGGCAGGCGTCATCAGCTGGCTGCCGTACATCATGCCGCGCCACTCGACGGCGGGATCGCTAGCCGGTTGGCGCGGCTGGGCATCGGCCAGACCGGATGCGATCGCGATCGCGGCGCCGATCAGACACGAAACTGTGAACCTGTTTGCTCTGGACATGACGGTCTCCAGGTCGTTTGCATGGGTTCAACCGTACGCAAAACGGGTGGTCGATCCTTTGCCTCAGATCAAGTGCCGCGGCGTGACCGCCAATACCATCGAATACATGCCGCAGACACGCAGCTGTCAGACGTGCAACGCATCATTCCACGTCGCAGTGTCGACGCGTCGGGCGCGTGCGTGCCACGCGGGTCGGCCAGGGTGCCTGCGACTTCCGAACCTGACCAATCCTTCCATTCTGTAACGTGACCTGAATCGTGACGCCAACCAACCCCGACACCGTTTCGGAAACCGTCGCCGCAGCGACGCCCGCGATGGCCGCGGCGGCCACCCGAAGCACCTGGGTGAGCGTCGCGGTCAACCTCGCACTGAGCATCGGCCAGGTGGTGATCGGCATCCTGTCCCGATCGCAGGGCCTCGTGGCGGACGGCATTCATTCGTTGTCCGACCTGATCGCGGATTTCGTCGTGCTGCTGGCCGGCCACCATAGCCGAAAACCTGTCGACGAAACGCATCCATACGGACATCAGCGCTTCGAAACCGGCGCATCGCTGGCACTTGCGGCAATCCTGCTGCTGGTCGGCGGCGGCATGCTCTGGTCCGCCGTCCAGAAACTCGAGCATCCGGAAACGATCGCGCGCGTCCACGTCGCGGCACTATGGGTCGCGCTCGTCGCGCTCGCCGCGAAGGAAAGCCTGTTCCGTTACATGCTTGCCGTGGCAACACGCGTGAAGTCGAGCATGCTGGTGGCCAACGCATGGCATGCACGTTCGGATGCCGCATCGTCTCTCGTGGTCGCTTGCGGCATCGTCGGCAACCTGTTCGGCTATCCGCTGCTCGATCCTGTCGCTGCGCTGATCGTCGGCGGGATGATCGTGAAAATGGGCGCCACGTTCGGCTGGAACGCATTGCATGACTTGATGGACCGCGCCGCGGACGCCGAAGACGTGCAGGCGATCCGCGCGACGCTTCACGCGACGCCCGGTGTGCTGGACGTGCACGACCTGCGCACGCGAAAGACCGGCGACCTGATCCTCGTGGACGTGCATCTCGACATCGACGCCGATCTCACGGTAGCGCAAGGTCACGACATCGCCGTGGACGCGCGTGCTCGCGTGATGAAGCATCACCGCGTCCTGAACGTGATGACGCACGTCGATCCGCGTAAGCGGGAATGCGTCGTTGAAGTCACGTCCGGGATGCGTGGCCGATAGGACGCAACGGTCGGCCAACGCGGCCGTTCAACACGTCGCGCACGCCTGTGTCATTCGGAACCGCGCGGATGATGGCCGCGCCGGAACGTCAACCGACGTTCGTTGAAGAGCGCGCGCCAGTCGAGCTTCGTCAACATGAACACGACGCCGAGCAACACCAGTTGGGTGACGATGAAGTATCCGCCGAGGTAAGTGCCTTCGAGCCCGGATTCCAGGTCCAGCCGGGTCGATGCAAAGCGGCCGAGGTGCGCCCAGATCGCATAGGTGGTTGCGCGGCCGACGAAGAAGGCCGCCGCGATGATCCTCAGCGGCAACCCGGACAGTCCGTACGCGATGAACAGATAGTTCGACGGCAGCGGGCTCAATGCGTAGAAGAAGAACGCACCGGCGGTGAGCGTCCGGTGCTTGCGCAGCCAGCGTGTGGCGACGTCGATATTCTCGCGATCCGATTCCCGCATCCAGCGGGAACGGACGAGCGATCTTGCGAAGGTCGCCAGAATGACGCGGCCAATCGTTGCGGCGCCTGCCGCCACGACGGCAAAGATCAACGGATTGCCGTCGGGCATGTTGAACCCGACCCACGACATCGCCATCCAGGTGGGCGGGGCGAACGCCGGCATGAGATTCAGCAGAAGAATCAGCAGAAAGAGTAAAGCCAGCGTCAGCACGATATCGACTCCAGGGCGTCCGGTGTCACCTTTCAATTTTGCTGAGGAAAGGGGCCGGCGGCTTGACTCACGTCAAGCAAGGCGCCGTGCCGGCATGTCGCGCGAGGCGCGTCGCGCTGACCCATGTCAACGGCCGAGCCGCGACGTTTCCTAGACTGATGCCACGCCGTCTGCAACCGGAACCGGATGCAGTGAACGCCTCCCTGCACGGCAATCGGAACAATCGTCATGTCGCGAATCCCCTGGTCGATCGATCTCGCGTTGCTGGTTCTGGCGGCCGTCACGCTCGCCGGAGGGGGCGTGTGCGCGGCGTTTGGCCTGCCTTCAATCGCGCGGCTCGTCTGGTTGCTCGGCACGCTGCCGGTCCTGCTGGCGTTGACGGTATCGCTCGCCAAGGCCGTGGCGAAACGGCGGGCAGGCATCGATGTGCTCGCGTGGCTGGCCATCGCGCTGGCGATCGCGCTCGACGAGACGCTCACGGCAGCTGTCATCGCATTGATGCTGGCGAGCGGGCGGACGCTGGAGCGATATGCGCAAGACCGCGCGCAACGCGAGATGACCGCGCTGCTCGCCCGCGCCCCTCGGCAGGCCACGCGGTTCGAGAACGGTGAATGGCGTTCCGTTGCCGTGGAAACGCTCGTTCCCGGTGACAGGCTGCTCGTGCGAAGCGGCGAGTTCGTGCCGGTCGACGGCACGTTGACCGATGACGCGGAACTCGACGAATCCATGCTGACGGGCGAGTCGTCCACCCAGCGGCGGCGCGCCGGCGAAAGCGCATGCAGCGGCGTGGTCAACGCCGGCGCGCCGTTCGAAATGGTTGCCCGCACGACGGCAGGCGACAGCACGTTTGCCGGCATCGTCCGCATGGTCGAGCGCGCGCAGCGCGAGCGAAGTCCGTCCGTGCGTCTCGCGGATCGCTACGCGGCATGCTTCGTGCTCGCTTCGCTGCTCGTCGCGGGCATCGCGTGGCTGCTGACCGGCGACGTCGCGCGTGCGCTCGCCGTGCTCGTCGTGGCCACGCCTTGTCCGTTGATCCTCGCCGTGCCGGTCGCCATCGTGTCCGGCATGTCGCGTTGTTCGAAACGCGGCATCCTCGTCAAGGGCGGGGGCGCGCTGGAACGTCTTGCACAAGCGACGATCCTGTTCTTCGACAAGACCGGAACACTGACCGGAGGGCGGGCACGCATCGTCGCGATCGATTGCGGCACGGACGTCGGTACGGACGACGTGCTGCGTTTCGCCGCGTCATTGGCCCAGGCTTCGGGCCACGTCATCTCGGATGCGCTGACGGTCGCCGCGCGGGAACGCGGGATCGACCTGTCGCCGCCGTCCTTCGTGATGGAAACGGCGGGTGAGGGCGTGACGGGCCGGGTCGACAACCGGACCGTCGCGATCGGCCAGTTCGAATACGTCTCCGCCTGCTCGACGGTCGCCCCCTGGAGCGACGCGTTCCTGAAGCGGGTCGGCAACGAGGGCGGGGCTGCCGTGTTCGTCGGCGTCGATGGCGTCATGATCGGCGCGATTCAGATGGCCGACCAGGTGCGGCTGGAAACACCGCGGGCATTGCGGCTGTTGAAACGAGAAGGCGTCGAGCGCCTCGTCATGCTTACCGGCGACCGGCGAGACATCGCCCAGGCCGTCGGTGAGTTGCTGGGTGTGACCGACGTACGCGCCGAGCAGACGCCGACGGACAAGCTCGCCGCGATTCAGGCCGCGCGCAAGGAAGGCGTGACGATCATGGTCGGCGACGGTGTGAACGACGCACCCGCGCTGGCGGCGGCCGACGTCGGTATCGCGATGGGCGCGCGCGGGGCGGCCGCGTCATCCGAAGCGGCCGACGTGGTACTGCTGGTGGACCGGCTCGATCGGCTCGTGGATGCGATACGTATCGCACGACGGTCGCGCCGGATTGCGCTCGAGAGCGTGGTGGCCGGCATGTCGCTGTCGGTCGTCGCCATGGCGGTCGCAGCGGCCGGATTCCTGCAGCCGATCGCCGGTGCGGTGATTCAGGAAGTCATCGACGTCGTCGTCATCGTCAATGCGTTACGCGTGTTGCTGGTTCGCCCGCGGCCGACGGACGCCCGGCTGGCCGATGTCGACGTCGAGCAACTCAGACGCGAGCACACGGCATTGTCACCGTTGCTGGACCAGATCAGGGACCTCGCGGATCGCATGCCGCAACTATCGGGGGTAGCCATCGCCGGCGAGCTTGGTCACATGATCGATTCGCTGGATGAACGGCTGCTGCCCCACGAACGCGCCGACGATCGGGACGTCTACGCGCGTCTCGCCCCGCTTCTCGGCGGCGAGGACCCGCTCGCGGCGATGAGCGGCGCGCACCGGGAGATCTTCAAGATGGTCCGGTCGCTCAGGCAGATGGTCGCGGACCTGCCGCGCGACGGAACGAACGCCATGCAGGTGCAGGCGATACAGCGTTTGCTGTACGGGCTGGAGGCCATCGTACGCCTGCATTGCGCTCAGGAAGAGGAACTGTTCCACGCCGTCGGGGCGGATGCGTGACGACGACACGCATCACGCATGCGGCGCACTGACCAGGAGAACCGGCGTTTTCGCGATGCGCGCAACGCGTCCGGCCACGCTGCCGACGAGCCAGCCCGTGACGCCGCGCCGCCCATGGGTGCCCATGACGATCATGTCCGCGTTCCATTCGATGGCGTCTCGCACGATCACGTGAGGCACGTCTTCGCCAGTGCGGTCCGTTTGAATCAGTTGCGACTGCGAGCGTCCGGCGGGGATGCCGTCGAGCAGGGCCATGGTCTTTTGCAGTACGTGATTGCCTTCGCTGGTCAACGCCTGTTCCAGCGTGTCGACGGGGACGAAATCACCCAGCGATGTGGGGCGATCGAGCACGTGAATCGCCCGAAATTCGGTGTCGGGCCGCGAGAATTTCAACCCCGTTCGCAGTGCGTGGAGCGCAATCGGGCTGCCGTCGACCGCGAACAGCATTCGCCGCGGCAGGTGCTCGGCGACGGACGCGAAGCCTTCCGGAACGATCAGGAGCGGGCAACCGACCAGCTTGCCGAGCGGGCCGGAAACCGTTCCTTCGATCCATCCGAGCAGGCCATGATGCTGACGTGCGCCGACGATCAGGAGTTCGGCCTGCCAGGCTTGCGCGCTGTCGGCCAGCGCATGCACGACATCCCCGCCGTGCGTGGACAGGTCGATGACTTCCGTGTCGATGGCGATGTCGTCGCGCGGAATCGCGCTTTGGGCGCGCGACAGCGCGTCGGATGCGTCTCGCAGCAATTCGTCGCGGGCCGATTCGAGAAATGCCGCGGATCTCGATCCGCGCGGGACGAGCGTTCGCGGATTGTCTGCAACGCTGACGATATGCACCGCAACATTCGATGGAAGGAAAGCTTTGGCATACGCGAGTGCATGCGCGGATGCGGTGGAACCGTCGATGGCGATCAGCACCCGTTGGAGAGTGGATGTCGCTTGGAAAGATGAAGTGCTGGCGCTCATGAATGTCTCCCGGTGTCATCCCGCGATCGTGCATACGCAATTTTTCGCACGTGCGGTCTTCACAGGGTTGACCTTCGTCAAGCGTCTTTCTCCGTGGCGCCGGGGCCGGACGCCATCACATCGATCTACTCGGTCAATCGCGATGGCGATGCGATATGTCTGGCTTATGGCGTCGCCCGGACGCAGGCCGGGTTGTCCGCGAATTCCGCATCCGGTGCGTTCGAGAATGCGAAGTTAACATTGCCTTCAGCTTCAGCGAGCATGCTGTCCTCAAGGCAGAAGAGATGTTCTCGGATGCCGACCCTGTTCACTGGAGGTCGAGATCATGAAATTCGCTATCCGTACCATCATGCTGGCGGCGGCCATCATCCCCGCATTCGCATCGGCAGCGCAATCAGGCAGCGCGCTGACCCGGGCGGAAGTCCGCGCCCAGATCACGCAGGTCGAGCAGGCCGGTTACAACCCGGCCCGAAAGGACATTCATTATCCGCAATCGATCCAGCAGGCCGAGGCACGCATTCAGTCGTCCGAATCGACGCCGCAGGCCGATGCGTCGGGCTATGGGCCCGCATACGGGGCAGGGGCTGACTCGGGAGCAGCGGTCCAGAGTCACGCCGCGACGCCTCGGTTGTACACGCATCATTGACGGCACGCACGCACGCGTCGGGGCTCCGGCGTTCAGTACGACTCGCCGGCAACGGTCGCCGACTCGAGCTCGCGCGTGATGATCTGGGTGCCGCCGACATCGGCGACCGACTTGACCAGACCGACGCCCGGCGCGAGCCAGTCGTCGGCGACCGTGGTGCTGGTCAGCGCCGGATTGGAGAACGTCTCGGTGATGTGATAGTGACACGCGTTTTCGAACACCTTGCCGTTCTTCAGGCTGACCGTTTCGCGCGCGACGTACGCGCGCTGGATCGATACCGCCGTCTGGGCGCCGCCTGACGGAATGACGGGCGTATCGACGTAGTTCGCCGTCTCGCTTCCCGACAACCCGATCGTCTCGACATACGGCGGCGAGTTGACGTCCCGCAACACGAGGGCGCCCGAACTGTAAACCTCGCCGCCGTAATTCGCGCGCGCGCCGTTGCCGACGAGATAATAATGGTTCGTCTGGATCGGCGAGCCGGTCGATGTTTCGGCTTGCTGAGTAAGCGCGACGCCTTCGAACGTTGCCGGCCCGTAGGTGCGTGTATACAGGCCATTGTCGACGGCCGGACTTTGCGACGTCGCCTGCGTGTACATGTGCAGCTTCACGGTATCGCCTTGCTGATAGACCGGATCGCACTCGAGGTTCGAGGTCGTGGTCGCGCCGGACCCGCCGCTCGGCGCGCCCGGCGGCGGCGTCGTGCCGGTCGTGTCGCTCGACGTGCCCTGGGCGACCGGGGCCGGAGAATCGTTGCCGCCACAACCGGCCAACGTCAGACCGATCAATACGGCGATCGGAAACCACACGCATTGCCTGTTCTTCATCTGTGTTCTCTCAGGTCGGTTGAACACCATGCTCATCGAAGGTTTGTATCGTTTCGCCGATCGGTGACGCGTGCGGCTGCGGGAAGGGCGCCATCGCGCGCGCTCCGGTCGATGCGAACACCGGAGTGACGCAGCGCCGGTGTCGCGTCATCGCTCAGTTGACCTGCAACTGACCACCGCGGCCGAGGCCGCCCTTGACGTCCTGCGCCTTGTAGCTGCGCAGCGCGACGACCATCTTGTTCCACGCGTCGATGAACGCGACGACCGTCGCCTTGCCTTCCGGCGTCGTCGAGAAGCCGGCGAGACCGCCGCCCACGCCACCGCCCAGGCCGCCCAGCGCCGCGCCGTAGTTGGTCGCCGTCGAGCTGCCTTCCGATGCCGCGATCTGCACGGCCGAGCGCACGTCGAACAGCGTCAGCGTCACGACCGACGCCTTCGTCTGCAGGTGGCCTGCCACCGCCGCCACCGCACTGTTGCCGATCAGCCCGCCGATCATGCTGCCGATGCCGGCGATCGGCGAATCGTTGATCACGATCTGCGGTTCCATGTAGTAATCGGCCGCGACACGCTGCCCCTTCTGCTGCTTCGAACCCGCACGGTATTCGCCCGAGCTGCGCTGCAGCTGCGTGATGCGCGACAGGCGCGCGTCGCTCTTCTGGTTGCCGATCGACGTGATCACGAAGCAGTTCGACTGCTGGACGGCCAGGCGCAACAGCGGGTCGATGCTCGTCACTTTGGTCGCGCTGCCGAACGGGCCCCACCAGTCGGCGTTGCGGCCGTCGTCGACGGCGATCGTGCCGAGCGGCGATGCGCAGCGCTGCAACTGCGAATCCGCGCCGGCGCTCGCGCCGCCCGCGGCAGCGCCCGTGACGCCGGCGTTCTGGCCGCCGGGCGTCACCATGCCGCCGCAGCCGGCGACGGACGCGCAAAGCGCTGCAACCAGCGCACCTTGAGTGAGACGTTGGGAAAGGATGGTCTTCATGTCGTTGTCGCTCGATAGAGTCGTTGTTCGGCTTATGTGTTCGTGCGAACTTCGATAAGCCCCCCGGCGTGGCGCGCGATGGTGGTCTCCCCGCAGCCGCCCCCGTTGCTTTCGGTCCGGTCAGTAGTACCAGTACGTCTGATGCCAGACGCCGTAGTACGGATAGCCCGAGTACCAGTAGCCGTAATAGACGTCACGCCATTGCGTACGCCATTTCCAGTCTTCCTCGTCTTCCTTCTTCGCCTTGCGGGCGAGCTCGAGCAGCTTTTTCGATTCCTTGTCGCCGCGGCCCGCGGCGATCGACAGCCACTTGTCCGCTTCGCGTGGATCGGAGCCCATCTCCTCGAGGCCGAACAGGTAGAAACTGCCGAGCGCCTTCTGCGCGTTCAGGTCGCCGCGTTCGGCGGCATCGCGCATCCACTTGAGAGCCTGGTAGCTGTCCTGCCGCACGCCATCGCCGCGGAAATAGCGCAGGCCGAGGTCGTAGGCGGCCTTCGGCTGGGTCTTCGCGGCCTGCTTCAGCGAAACGATGCGCGGATCTTCGCGATCGTCGGAATCGTCCCTTTTTTGATAGGAGACCTGATCTTTAGGGCGATCAAAACACCCGGTGTCGTCGCAGATCCGTACCGTGTTGCCGGTGACGGACGGATCATGCGCGCACGCGGCCAACAGCAGCAGCCCCGGTGCCAGTAAACGGCGAACCATTTTTACTTTCCCCACGTTTTATTTGCGCCGCACTGCTTCGCGCGATCTCACCCCCGCGAGCGCGCACCCGGCTTGCGCGCGGCCCGGTGAACACATCTTCACCCACACCAGCGCACCGCCAAGGCTCTCTCAGGTTCTCTTTTCGGCTTGCCACATCACTGCAACGTCTGACGCCGACAAAGGCAGGGCAGGCAGATGCCACCGCCCACGGCCTTTGCTCGATTCCGCCGCCGTGCCGATACCGCGCTATCCGGCGGAAAAGGCTCGGCCCATGTTTCGGCTTTCGGCAGCGGAAAATATCGATCCTTATTTTCTCGGATCAAATGATACATATCGGTCTATCTAATAGTCAAGGCGACTTACACGTCCGGATTTCGGCCCAACGGTGGGGGAGCCGGCCCTTCACACGTCGGGCCGAGCGCCCAGAGGCAGCTGATTCGGCGATGCTAGAATAATCCGTCTACATGGAATGAAACCTAGAGGAGGAGGGCACGGTCGTGAGAGCCAACAAACGCCAGGTGGTGGTAGACAAAGCTACCGAACTGTTCTCCCGGCACGGTTTTCATCCGGTCGGCGTCGACTGGATCATCGACGATTCCGGCGTTGCGCGAATGACGCTCTACCGGCATTTTCCGAGCAAGGACGAACTCATTCGCGAAGTGCTGGTTCAGCGCTACGACCTGATCATCGGCAGCATCGAAGCGCAACTGCGGGACGTTCGCGATCCGGTCGAGCGAGTCAAGACGATCTTCGACTGGTACGAAGCCTGGTTCAATACGCCGGAGTTTGCCGGCTGCCTGTTCGAGCGCGCGTTGGCCGAATTCGGAACCGCGTACGCGCCGATCTCCGACGTCGCGATCCGCTACCGCCGCAAAATGGTCGAATGGATCGCCGAATTGCTCGCGCCGCTCGTGTTGCCCGAAACGGCACAACGGCTGGCCGGCGTCTACATGATGCTGCTGGATGGCGCGACGGTCGACGCGCGGGCGTTCAACGATTCCGCATCCGCCGGGCGCGCATGGCAGGCCGCGAAGGCCCTGCTTGAACAGGCGATGAGCGCCGCGAATCGGCCGGCAACAGACACCGATCGCGCGACGGAGCGTGCATAGCGGGCCAGCCTGATACGCCGCCGCCAGATCGCCTGATCCTCGGGGGCGGCGGCTTTCGTCAAGCCGGGTACCGCCCTCGGGTTGCGCGCGGTTTCAGTCGTTCCCCTGCTCGAGCACGTTCTGCGTGAGCGTGACCGACGGAATCGTCGGCTTGAGCAACGCGCGGCGCGCGCGGCTGCTCAGCCACTTCCAGCCGGCCACGAGCAGCAGTGCGACCAGCGGGATCGAGGCGATCGTCCACGTACCGTTCGGGTAGTCGAATGCCATCAGGACCAGCACACCGAGCAGGAACAGCAGCGTGAGCCACGATGTGACGGGCGCGCCCGGCATCCTGAACGACACGTCTTCCACCTCGCCGCGCCTTACCGCGGCACGAAACTTCATCTGACACACGACGATGAAGCCCCACGTGCTGATGATGCCGAGCGACGCGATGTTCAGCACGATCTCGAATACGCTCGACGGCACGAGATAGTTGAGCAGCACGCCGACCACGTAGATCGCGACCGTCACGAGAATGCCCGCGTACGGCACGGATTGCGCGCTCATTCGCGACAGGAAGGCGGGGGCCGAGCCGCCCATCGACAGCGAACGCAACACGCGCCCGGTCGAATAGAGGCCCGAGTTGAGGCTCGACAGCGCCGCCGTCAGCACCACCAGGTTCATCACCGAACCGATGCCCGGCACGCCGAGCGCGCCGAAGAACGTGACGAACGGGCTCTGGCCCGCCTTGTACGCGCTCCACGGCAGCAGGCAGACCAGCAGAACGACCGACGCGACGTAGAAGATCGCGATTCGCCAGATCACGTTGTTGATCGCGCGCGGCAGCACCTTGCGCGCGTCCTTGCACTCGCCGGCGGCCGTGCCGACCAGTTCGACGCCCGCGAACGCGAACACCACGCCCTGCACCAGCACCAGCGCGGGCATCAGTCCGTGCGGAAAGAACCCGCCGTTGTCGGTGATCAGATGCATGCCCGTGTCATGGCCGGCGACCGGCACGCCCGTGCCGAGGATCAGCGAACCGATCGCGAGAAACAACACGATCGCGGCGACCTTGATCAGCGCGAACCAGAACTCCATCTCGGCGAACCACTTCACGCCGATCAGGTTCATCGTCGCGACGATGCAGAGCGCGACGAGCGCGAAAATCCACTGCGGCACGCCCGCGAACGGCGCCCAGTAATGCATGTAGAGCGCGACGGCGGTGATGTCGACGATGCCGGTCATCGCCCAGTTCAGGAAGTACATCCAGCCTGCGACGAACGATGCCTTCTCGCCGAGGAATTCGCGTGCGTACGACACGAAGCTGCCGCTGCTGGGGCGATGCATCACGAGTTCGCCGAGCGCGCGCAGGATCAGGAACGAGAACGCGCCGCACACCAGATAGACGATCGCGAGCGACGGCCCGGCGGCCTGCAGCCGGGCGCCGGCCCCGAGAAACAGCCCCGTGCCGATTGCCCCGCCGATCGCGATCATCTGCACCTGTCGATTGCCGAGGGTCTTGTGATAGCCGGCTTCGTGCGATTCGAGCCAGCTGCGTTTGTCGGTTTCGCCGGTTGTCGACGGTTCGGGAATCGATGCCATGACTGTATCCTCGCGCGCGGATGTGATTGGAATCATCCCGATCGCGAGACGATCGGGAGCCACCGATACCGGAGGATCGGGGCGCGAAATCAAGCGCACCCGTCCTGATTGCGGTTCGCCGATCGTGGCGAAGGGCACGGTACCTCGCGAACGTATTCAGCCGTAATTCCGGTCACAAACAGAATGCAAATTTCGACTGAACCTGTTCGAATCCGCGCATATGGGCCTCCGTGACGACGCCGCAAGGCGGACACGCCGGCGTCCGAATCCCCCGGGTGTACCAGTCAGGTAATTTGGTGCGTCGGCGCGCACTGCGGGGGCAGGCGCCGCCGCGTGCGCCGATTCGTGCACCGAAATGAGGAATCCGGTTCACCGGAATTTCCGTCTCGTGGCGGTGCGGCAAGCATTTCACGGCGATGGCCCGGTTTTTGCTGGAGATGTCCGGCCGCGCAACGGTTGCGCGCTGCCCGACGACATACCAGACAAGGAAGATTCACCGTGAGCCCGACGACTCGACCGTTCCCCCGACGCACCTGGCTGGCTGCGTTGATCGCAGCCCCCGTGATGGCGCTGTTCGCTGCCGCGCCGGCGCATGCCGATGCGCTCGACACCATCGCGAAAAGCGGCGCGCTGCGCGTCGCGGTGCCTGAAGACTATCCGCCGTTCGGCTCGGTCGGCACGGACATGCAGCCGCAGGGCTACGACATCGACATGGCCGAACTGCTCGCCAAGTCGCTCGGCGTGAAGCTGAAACTGGTGCCCGTGAACAGCGCGAACCGGATTCCGTATCTGACGACCAACAAGGTCGACATGGTGATCTCGTCGCTCGGCAAGACGCCGGAACGCGAGAAGGTCATCGACTTCTCGACCGCGTACGCGCCGTATTTCCAGGGCGTGTTCGGGCCGGCGGACGTGAAGGTGGGCGCGCCCGCCGATCTGACCGGCAAGACGGTCGGCGCCACGCGCGGCGCGCTCGAGGAGATCGCGCTGTCGCAGCTCGCACCGAATGCGACGATCAAGCGCTTCGAGGACAACAACGCGACGATCCAGGCGTTCCTGTCGGGGCAAGTGCAGCTGATCGCCGCCGGCAACATCGTCGCGGCGGCGATTCTCGCGAAGAATCCGCCGCGTCGGCCCGAGGTCAAGTTCGTGATCAAGAATTCGCCGTGCTTCGTCGGCGTCAACAAGAACGAACCGCGCCTGCTCGCGAAGATCGACGACGCAATCGCGCATGCGAAGCAGGACGGCACGCTGGGCGCGATGTCGAAGAAGTGGCTCGGCCAGCCGTTGCCGGCCGGCCTGTGACGGATCGCCGTGTCGCCTGATACATCGCCGCGGCCGGCTCCGCCGGCGCGGCGGGTGTCGTTGTCCGAACCCGAATTCATTCAATCGTCATGAGCTATCAGCTTCAATTCGGCGAGCTCGCCGAATACGCCGGCGTGTTCGCCAGCGGCGCGGCGATCACGCTTGCGCTGACCGCGGTCGCGACCGTGCTCGGCGTGGCGATCGGCGTGCTCGGCGCGGCCGCGTACAGCGCCGACGCGCCCGTGGCCGTGCGGCTGCGCCCGCTGATCGGCGCGTACGTCGAGGCGATCCGCAATACGCCGTTCGTCGTCCAGCTGTTCTTCATCTTCTTCGGATTGCCCGCGCTCGGCGTGCACGTCGACGAATACACGGCCGCGATTCTCGCGATGACGCTCAATCTCGGCGCGTATTCGGTCGAGATCGTGCGCGCGGGCGTCGCCGCCGTCCCGAACGGGCATCTGGAGGCGGCATCCGCGCTCGCGATGTCGCGCGCGCAGATGCTGCGCCACGTCGTGCTGCCGCAGGCGCTCGCCAAGGTGTTTCCCGCGCTCTCGAGCCAGATCGTGATCACGATGCTCGGTTCGGCGGTCGTGTCGCAGATCTCGGTGTCCGATCTGACCTATGCGGCGGGCTACATCCAGTCGCGCAACTTCCGCGCATTCGAGACGTATTTCGTCATCACGCTCGCGTATCTGGCGATGGCGCTGCTGCTGCGTGGCGCGCTCGGCACGATGGGGCGCCGTCTGTTCTCCCGCCGCGTGCGAGGTGCGCGATGACCGATTTCACCTTCGGGCAGATTCTTGCGAACCTGCTGCTGGCCGCGCGCTGGACGATCGTGCTGTCGATCGTGTCGTTCGTGTCCGGCGGCCTCGTCGGCCTCGGGCTGCTCGTGATGCGCGTGTCGAGTTCGACGGCGCTGCGCGGCATCGCCAAACTGTACATCGAAGTGTTTCAGGGCACGCCGTTGCTGATGCAACTATTCATCGTGTTCTTCGGCCTGCCGCTCGTCGGGCTCGACGTGCCGCCCTGGGTCGCGGCCACGGCAGGGCTCACGTTCTTCACCAGCGCGTATCTCGCGGAAATCTGGCGCGGGTGCGTCGAGGCCGTGCCGAAAGGGCAGTGGGAGGCGTCGTCGAGCCTGGCCATGAGCTACGTCGAGCAGTTGCGTCACGTGATCCTCCCGCAGGCCGCCCGCATCGCGATCGCGCCGACGGTCGGCTTCGGCGTGCAGGCCGTGAAGGACACGGCATTGGTATCGATCATCGGCTTCACCGAGCTGACGAAGGTCGGCATCGCGATCTCGAACGCGACGTTCCGCCCGTTCGTCGTGTACGGCCTCGTCGCGCTGATCTATTTCGCGCTTTGTTATCCGCTCACCCGTTATGCGCGCACGTTGCAAAGGAGATGGCATGCCGCTCGTTGAAACCCGTGGTCTCGAAAAGAACTTCGGCACCCATCATGTGCTCAAGGGCATCGATTTTTCCGTCGAGCGCGGGCAGGTCGTATCGATCATCGGCCGCAGCGGGTCTGGCAAGAGCACGCTGCTGCGCACGCTCAACGGGCTCGAGAGCATCGACGCGGGCACGATCACGGTCGATGGCGAACGCGTCGATGCGCGGCACGCGGACCTGCGTGCGCTGCGGCTCAAGGTCGGGATGGTGTTCCAGCAGTACAACCTGTTTCCGCATCTGAGCGCCGGGCAAAACGTGATGCTCGCGCAGTCGGTCGTGAAGAACACGCATCGCCAGCAGGCGCGCGCGATCGCGGAGCTGATGCTCGAACGCGTCGGCCTCGGCGACAAGTTCGACGCGTTCCCGGAGCAGTTGTCGGGTGGCCAGCAGCAGCGCGTCGCGATCGCGCGTGCGCTCGCGATGAAGCCGAGCGTGCTGCTGTGCGACGAAATCACGTCCGCGCTCGATCCCGAGCTCGTCGGCGAGGTGCTGGGCGTCGTCGAGCAACTCGCGCGCGAGGACATGACGCTGATCATGGTCACGCACGAGATGAACTTCGCGCGTGCGGTGAGCGACAGGATCGTCTTCATGCACCAGGGCAGGGTGTGGGAGAGCGGGACGGCCGAAGACATCTTCGAGCGGCCGCAGACGGTGGAGTTGACGCGGTTTCTGGGCAGCGTCCGGAACACGGAAGCCGTGGCGCGCTGATCGGCCATGCCTGCGCGGTGCTGACATCGTCGCCCGGATCGCCGACAATCCGGCGTGTGCGCCGCGCCCGCGCGCGCCGAGCCGCCCGAGAGAGTCCTCCATGTCCGGAATATCCATCAGGTCCGCCAACCTCGACGATGCGCAGGCGATCGCCGATTTTCACGTCAAGGTCTGGCGGCATACCTATCGCGATCTCGCGCCGGCGCACGCGCATGCCGTCCTCGACGAGCAGTATCGCGGCGGAAAATGGCGGGAGAAGCTGGCGACGAACGCGCGCGACCAGCTGGTGCTCGTGGCGCAAACCGATGGCATGATCGTCGGCATCGGAGCGGCCGGCGCGCCGTCGGAGCCGATTTTCGGCGGCCGTGGCGAAATCAAGTTCCTGTATGTCGATCCCGACTTCAAGCGTCGCGGCATCGGCCGCATGCTGCTTGCGCAACTCGCCGCGCATCTGCAAGCGTTGCGGTATCCGGGCGCCGCGTTGAGCGTGGTCAAGGGAAACGCGGCCGCGATCGCGTTTTACGAGGCGTTGAACGGCCGGTTCGCGGGCGAGTACGTCGATGCGGGGCCGATCTGGCGATCGCGGAACATCGTCATGGTGTGGGACGACTTCGCGAGTCTCGTTGCCTGATGTCCAGCGCGCGTCACGCGAGGCGCGCGCGCAGCCACGACGTGAACGCGGTCACGAGCGGCGTTTCGGTCAGCTCGTGACGCGTGACGAGATAGTACGCGTGACGTGACGGCACCGTTTCGCTGAACGGCCGCACGAGCGTGCCGTCGATCAGGTCGTCGCGCACCGACAGGCTGTCGCCGAGCGCGACGCCCTGGCCGTGCACCGCGGCTTCGACGCCGATGTGCGCGTTGCCGATCTCGAGGATGCGGATGCCCGGCAGCCGGTCGGCCTTCGCTTCGGCCAGCCAGCGCATCCACGAGCCCGCGTGCTCGCAGAACAGCGTGCGCCCCGCGAGATCCTGCACCTTGCGGATCGCATCGCGCCCGTTCATCAGCGCGGGGCTCACGACCGGAAACAGCGCCGGATGCTCGAGCAGCTCGACGTGCCGGTTGCGCCAGTTGCCTTCCCCGTAGCGGATGCAGACATCGACATCCGGCGAATGGATTTCGCGCTCGTCGTTCGACGGAATCACCTTCAGATGGATGCCCGGATAGCGCTCGAGAAAATCGCCGATGTGCCGGGCGAGCCAGCGCGACGTCAGCGACAACGGCGTCGACACGACGAGATCGCCGACGGCAGCCGGCGAATCGAGCCTGACGGTGGCGTTCGCGATGATGTCGAACGCGGTGCCGACCGGCTCCAGCAGCGCTTCGCCCTCGGGCGTCAGCTTCACGCGCGCCTTTGATCTGACGAATAGCGCGACGCCGAGCGTGCTTTCGAGAATCCGGATCTGGTGGCTCACCGCGCTCGCGGTCACGTGCAGTTCGTCGGCGGCGGCCGACACGCTGCCGCGCCGGGCGGCGGCCTCGAACGCGCGAAGCGGGTTCAACGGGGGGAGGCGGTTGCGCATCGGCGGGGGTGTCGGCAGCGACGGTGCTGAGAAAAATTTCATTTAAGCGGATTCAATTTCTCGCTACAACAAAAAAAATTGAATGCCTACAGTGGGGGCACTCCAACCGAGACAAGGTCGACCGCAATGAGCCTTACCGAACCGATCGAGCGCCTGTGGGGCGGTCGCTTCCAGTCCGAACCGTCCGACGCGCTGCAGAACCTGTCGCGCTCCGATCCGAGTTTCTACCGACTCGTCCCGTACGACCTGGCAGGCTCCCGCGCGCATGCACGCGAGTTGAACCGCGCCGGCATCGTGAACGACGACGAACTCGCGCAGCTGCTGGCCGCGATGGACGGCATCGCACGCGACTACGCGGCCGGCGCGATCGCGCCGTCGCTCGCCGACGAGGATGTGCACACGTTCCTCGAACGCGTGCTCACGCAGCGGCTGCCGGCGCTCGGCGGCAAGCTGCGCGCCGGGCGCTCGCGCAACGACCAGGCGGCGAACGACCTGCGCCTGTATCTGCGCGACAAGGCGCGCCAGCTCGTGCGCGGCGTGCTCGACCTGCAGGATGCGCTGATCAGCCAGGCCAGCCGGCACATCGACACGGTCACCGCCGGCTTCACCCACCTGCAGCCCGCGCAGCCGATCGTGTTCGGCCATCAGTTGCTCGCGCATGCGCAGTCGCTGTATCGCGATGCCGACCGCCTGGTCGACTGGGACCGCCGCACCGCACGCTCGCCGCTCGGCGCGGCCGCGCTGGCCGGCTCGGCGATCTGCGTGCGGCCCGATCTTTCCGCGCGGGAGCTCGGTTACGACGCGCCGTGCGAGAACTCGATCGACGCGGTGGCCGCGCGCGATCACGTCGCCGAATTCGCGTTCGTCACGAGCATGCTGGCGGTGGATCTGTCTCGCCTGTCGGAAGAAGTGATCCTGTGGACGTCGCGGCAATTCCGCTGGGTGGAACTCGACGACGGCTACGCGACGGGCAGCTCGATCATGCCGCAGAAGAAGAACCCGGACATCGCGGAACTCACGCGCGGCAAGGCGGGGCGCCTGATCGGCAACCTGACGGGCCTGCTCGCGACGCTCAAGTCGCTGCCGCTCGCGTACAACCGCGATCTCGCGGAAGACAAGATCGCCGCGTTCGATTCGATCGACACGCTCGAACTCGTGCTGCCGGCGATGGCGGGGATGATCCGCACGATGCGCGTGAACGTCGACGAGATGCGCCGCCAGGCGCCGCTCGGCTTCACGCTCGCGACCGAGGTCGCCGACTGGCTCGCGCTGTCGGGCGTGCCGTTCAGCGAGGCGCACGAGATCACTGGCGCGCTCGTGCGCGCGTGCGAACGCGACGGCATCGAGCTCGCGGATGCCAGCGCGGAGCAGCTGCAGGCCGTCGATCCGCGCCTCGCGCCGGCAGTGCGCGCGCATCTGACGCTCGATGCGGCCGTCGCCGCGCGCGGCGGCGCCGGCGGCACGTCGCCCGCGCGCGTGCACGAGCAGATCGGCCGCCTGAGCATCGCGATCGAACGCCAGGCCGCGTGGGCGGCCGACTACCGGGGGCCGTCATGCTGAGCGCATCCGATTCGCACCGTCTCGACGGCGCGCCGGCCGCGGCCGTCGCCGCGGACGACACCGCCGCACTCGTGCGCGTGCGCCGGCGCTACTGGGGCCGCTATGTCGCGTCGATCGCGATCATCGCCGCGCTCGCCTATGTGGCGCTCGCGTTCGCGCGCGGGCAGATCGAATGGCGCGTCGTCGGCCAGTTCCTGACCGCGCGGTCGATTCTCACCGGCCTCGGCAACACGATCGTGATGACCGTCCTCGCGATGACGCTCGGCATCGTGCTCGGCGTCGTCACCGCGGTGATGCGGCTGTCGTCGAACCCGGTGCTCGGCGCGATCGCGCAGGGCTACATCTGGCTGTTCCGCGGCACGCCGGTGATTCTCCAGCTGCTGCTGTGGTTCAACCTCGCGCTGGTGTTTCCGACGCTCGGCATTCCCGGAATCGCCGAGTTCCGGACCGTCGACGTGATGACGCCGTTCCTCGCGGCGGTGCTCGGGCTCGGCATCAACCAGGGTGCGTATACGTCGGAAGTCGTGCGCGCGGGGCTGCTGTCGGTCGACACCGGCCAGTACGAGGCCGCGAAATCGATCGGCATGGCGCGCCTGCAGGCGCTGCGCCGGATCATCCTGCCGCAGGCGATGCGCGTGATCGTGCCGCCGATCGGCAACGAGCTGATCGGCATGGTCAAGCTGACGTCGCTCGCGAGCGTCGTGCAGTACGCGGAGATGCTGCACAACGCGCAGAACATTTATTACGCGAATGCGCGCGTGATCGAGCTGCTGATCGTCGCGGGCATCTGGTATCTCGCGGTCGTCACCGTGCTGTCGTTCGCGCAGGCTCGCGTCGAACGGCGCTTCGCACGCGGCGCAGGCCGCGCGGCGGGCCGTAAATGAGCGGCGCGACTCACAATCGTAAGGAGAACGTCATGACGAACGCAGTCGTTCGCGCGGTCGACGTGCGCAAGGCGTACGGCGATTTCCAGGCGCTGCACGGCATCACGCTCGACGTCGCGCAGGGCGAAGTGCTGTGCATCATCGGGCCGTCCGGCTCGGGCAAGAGCACGTTCCTGCGCTGCATCAACCAGCTCGAGACGATCAGCGCGGGCGCGCTGTGGGTCAACGGCGAGCTGGCCGGTTACCGGCGCACGGGCAACCGGCTCCACGAGCTGTCGGAGCGTCAGG
Organism: Burkholderia sp. RF4-BP95; assembly: GCF_001521985.1. NCBI lineage: Bacteria > Pseudomonadati > Pseudomonadota > Betaproteobacteria > Burkholderiales > Burkholderiaceae > Burkholderia > Burkholderia sp. RF4-BP95. Next base: position 315,735 of record NZ_LOSX01000090.1, read on the forward strand.
TCGCGCGCCAGCGGCTCGCGACGAGCATGGTGTTCCAGCGCTTCAACCTGTTCCCGCACAAGACCGCGCTCGAAAACGTGATCGAGGGGCCCGTGCAGGTGCTCAAGCGCCGCCGCGCGCAAGCGGAAGAGGAGGCCCGCGCGCTGCTCGCGCGCGTCGGCCTTGCGCACAAGTGCGACGCGTTTCCGGTCGAGCTGTCGGGCGGTCAGCAGCAGCGCGTCGCGATCGCGCGGGCGCTCGCGATGCATCCGCAACTGATCCTGTTCGACGAACCGACGTCGGCGCTGGACCCCGAACTCGTCGGCGAAGTGCTGGCCGTGATGCGCGATCTCGCGAAGAGCGGGATGACCATGATCGTCGTCACGCACGAGCTCGGCTTCGCGCGCGAGGTCGCCGATCGCGTCGTATTCATGGACGGCGGCCGGATCGTCGAGAGCGGGCCGCCCGACCAGGTGCTGTCCGCACCGACGCATGCGCGCACCCGCGACTTCATCTCGGCCGTGATTGCCTGAGCGGATCGCGCCGCCAACGAGACGTGCAACGCAGCACCGCGGTACCCCTTACACCACCACGACAAGGCGACACCCCCATGAAAGCATCCGTCCTGACCCGCACGCTGGCCGCTGTCGCATTCGGCGCGCTCGCACTTCACGCTTCCTTCGCGGTCGCGCAGGCCGCGAACGTCAAGCGCACGCTGAACGTCGCGATCGTGCCGAACTATCCGCCGTTCGAATACAAGGACCCGGCGACCGACAAGCTCGCGGGCTTCGACGTCGACCTCGGCGAGGCGCTCGCCGCGAAGATGGGCGCGAAGCTGAACTGGGTCGAGACGAGCTTCGACCAGATGATGAGCGCGGTCGCGACGCAGCGCGTCGACATGATCCTGTCCGGCATGACCGACCTGCCGACGCGCCGCGACGCCGTGACGTTTGTCGACTACATCGAGACGGGGCCGCAGTTCTACGTGCTGAAGACGCGCGCGGGCGAGTTTGCGCAGATGGGCGCGCTGTGCGGCAAGCGCGTCGGGTCGAGCCGGCGCACGTCGTTCCCGGACAACACGACCGCATGGAGCGCGGAGAACTGCGTGAAGGCCGGCAAGCCGGCGATCGTGGTGGTCGGCACCGACGGCTCGTCGGATGCGCGCATGCAGCTGCGCCAGAACCGCATCGACGCGGCCGTGCAGGGCGGCGAGACGCTGCCGTACCAGAACAGCCTCGAGCAGAACGCCTACGCGCCGGTCGGCAAGCCGTTCCTGTCGCAATACACGGGCATCGGCGTCGCGAAGAGCAACACCGCGCTGAGCAGCGCGCTGACGACGGCGCTCAACCAGATGATCGCCGACGGGTCGTATCACAAGCTGCTCGCGAAATGGGGGCTGCAGGAGCACGCGGTGGCGAAGGCGATGGTCAACGGCACGCACTGAGCGCGCGATGACGGCCTTGGCTCCCCGCTGGCCGGACGCGAAGCGCGCGTGCGTCGCGCTCGCGTTCGATCTCGACGGCCCGACCGGCGACGCGATGCTGAACGGGTCGATCTGGCGCAACCCCGCGTATTTCACGCTCGGCAGCTACGGGCCATGGCGTGCGCTCGGCCGGCTGCTCGACGTGCTCGCGTCGTTCGACCTGCCCGCGACGTTCTTCGTGCCCGCGTGGGTTGCGCGGACCTGGCCCGCGCAATGCGCGGCGATCGTCGAGCGCGGGCACGAGATCGGTTATCACGGCTACCGGCACGAAGCGTTCTGGACGCTCGAACCTGAACGGCAGCGCGAGATCATGGCGCAGTCGGCCGAGGTGCTCTACCGCACGCTCGGTGTGCGGCCGGTCGGCTTCCGCACGCCGTCCGGCGACTGGAGCGCGGCGACCGTGAGCGTGCTGCGCGAAGCGGGCGTGCGCTATTCGAGTTCGATGCGCGGCGACGATCGTCCCTATCTGCTGCCCGGCGCCGACGGCGAGCCGTCACTTGTCGAGATTCCCGGCCGCTGGGAGACCGACGATTACGCGTCGCTCGCGTATCACCGCAATCCCGACTATCCGGCCGGGCTCGACCGGATCGCCGGCTACGATGCGACGCTCGACAACTGGACGCGCGAATTCGACGGCATATACCGCGAAGGGCTGTGCCTGACGACGCTGCTGCATCCGAAAGTCTGCGGCAAACCCGGTCGCCTCGCACTGCTCGAAGCGTGGTTCGAACACATGTGCGCGCGGGACGGCGTCTGGTTCGCGCGCTGTCGCGAAGTGGCCGACTGGTGGCTCGCGCAGCACGCGCACAACACGCAACCGACGCAACGGAGCAGCCCGTGACGACACTTCCAGCCTGGCCGGACGGCGCGCGCTGCGCGGTCGCGATCACGGTCGACTTCAACGACATACACGGTATCCAGACACGCGAGCCGCGCATCGTCGGCCGCGAGAAATCGCTGTCTGTGTGGCGTTACGGCGCGATGCGCGGCGTCGACCGGCTGCTCGATACGTTCGATGCGTCCGGTGTGCCCGCGAGCTGGTTCGTCCCGGGCATCGTCGCCGAAACGCATGCCGACGCCGTACGCGAGATCGCCGCTGCCGGCCATGAACTCGGCGTGAGCGGCTATCGCTGCGAAGACTTCGACGCGCTGCCGCTCGCCGCGCAGATCGACGCGTGCCGCACCGGGCGCGCGGCGCTTGCGGACACGATCGGCCGCGACGTGGAAGGTTTTCGCTCGTTCACCGGCAACTGGGCCGACGGCTTCGCGGACTGGCTCGTCGCGGCAGGCTTCACGTGGTCGTCGTCGTGGCGCGGAGACGATCTGCCGTACGTGCATCCGCGCGGCGGCGACCGCACGGACGGCGCGCGCCTCGTCGAGCTGCCGCTGCACTACGAGCTCGAGGACGAGCCGTACTTCGAGTTCAACCTGTCGCCGCCGGTGCCGGCCGGCCAGCCGCGCATCGCGGCGTACCGTGACGTACTCGACAACTGGCGGCGAGACGTCGACGCGTTTCGCCGCTTCGGGCTGTGCTGCGTGCTGCGCCTGCATCCCGAGATCATCGGCACCGCGGGGCGCATCGACTTGCTGCGCGCGTTGCTCGCTCATCTGCGCGACGCGGGTGACGTATGGTTCGCGACCGGGCGCGACATCGCGCGCTGGTGGCGTGCCCGGATGCCCGTCAATCCGCCGGGCCATCCGGTCGACGTGTTCGCGCATTGTCTGGCGGACGAATCGGCGCGATGAAGACGGAGACGCAAACGCGCGCCACGCGGCTCGCGGCGTTCGTCGCGCAGACGGCCGCCGATGCGTTGCCGGACGACGTCGTCGCGAAGGCCAAGCGTCATGTGCTCGATACGTTCGGCGCGGCGCTGGCGGGTACGTTCGCGGCCGAGACGCGCAGTGCGCGGGCGCTGACCGGCACGGTCGAGCGTGGCGGCACGCCGCTGTGGGGTACACGACGGGCCGCGGGCGCGCGCGATGCGGCGTTCGTGAACGGAATCGCCGCGCACGCGCTCGAACTCGACGATTCCGGCGGCTGCGATCATTCGGGCGCGGTCGTGATGCCGGCCGTGCTCGCCGCGCTGTCGTGTGCGCAACGCCCCGTGACCGGCCGGGAATGCGTGGCCGCGATCGTGCTCGGCTACGACGTCGGCAGGCGCGTGCTCGAGGCGGCTGGCGGCTACGCGGCGCACAACGGGGCCGGCTGGCACTCGACGCTCAGTTGCGGCGTGTTCGGCGCGGCGGCGGCAAGCGCACGCGTGCTCGGGCTCGACGCCGCGCGCACGCGCGACGCGCTCGGCCATGCGGCGAGTTTCTCCGGTGGCTTGTGGGGCTTCATCCATGACGGATCGCAGACGAAGCGGCTGCATGCCGGCCGCGCGGCGGAAGGGGGCGTGCTCGCGGCGCTGCTGGCACGCGAAGGCGTGAGCGGCCCGGCCAGCGTGTTCGACGACGTCTGGGGCGGCTTCTTCAACACGTTCGCCGCGCAATCGCATGCGCCCGACGCATTGACCGACGGCCTCGGCGTGCACTGGAAACTGATGCGCTGCTCGATCAAGCCGCACGCGTCGTGCCGCAGCGCGCATGCGGCGGTCGACGCGGCGCTGCAGCTTGCCGAAGGTCGCACGTTCGAGGCCGGCGACATCGAGCGGGTGGTCGTGCGGACGAGCGCATTCGTCGCCCGGATGTGCGGCGGCCGCGACCTGTCGACACTGTCGTCGTCGCAGATGAGCCTGCCGTATGCGGTTGCGGCCGCGCTCGCGTTCGGCGACACGGGGATCGGTGCCTATCGCGACGACAGGCGCACGGATTCGCGCGTCACGGCGCTGCTCGCGCGCATCGCGATCGAGGTCGATCCGGCGCTCGGCGATCTCGACGAGCCGACCGTGATCCTGCATCGCGAGGACGGGCGGCGGGAATCGCGTCACGTGCCGATCGCGCTCGGCGATCCGCGCAATCCGCTGTCCGATGCGGCGCTGCTGGCGAAGTTTCGTGCGCTGGCGGGCATCGCGCTCGCCCCGGCGCAGGCCGATGCGTTGAGCGACGCATGCCTGTCGCTGGAGCGGTTGTCGGACGCGCGGGTGTTGAACGCGTTGCTCGCGGCCGATGAAGGCGATTCACCTAACACGCCGAAATTCCGCCCATAACTCGTCGTTTCCGGAAACGTTCCTTGTCGGTTCCGCACTAATTCACGCGCCGCTCCGGTCGTTATCGAGGCATCGGTCTCGCACGTGCCGCCTTCGATCGGCTGGACACGCATGCGTCGCATGCAACGGTTTCGTGCTCAACGCTTCCCTCATCATGATCAGGAATTTCAGCATTCGCGTCCGGCTGGCGCTGGCGATGGGCTTTCTCGGCGTGCTGCTCGTCATCGGCGGCATCATCGGCGTGATTGGCGTGGCGATAAGCAACGACGATGTGAAGACGCTGTATTCCGACCGGCTCGCATCGTCGGAGGCGCTTGGGCAGGCAAATGTCGCGCTGTCGAGAACCCGTCTATGGCTGTATCGCATCGCGCTCGATCCGGACAGCCCCGACGTGCCGCAGGAAACCGCGACATCCCGTGAACTGCTCGCCGCGTCGAAAAAGGCGTGGGACGCGTATCGCGCGTTGCGGCTCTCCGGCCCCGAAGAAGCGCGCCGCGCGGCCGACGCGAACACGAAGTTCAACGCGCTCGTCGAGAAGGGCCTCGAACCGATGTTCGGCGCCATTGCGGCGCGCGATCCCGCGAAAATCCCCGACGTCTGGCGGCACATACCGCCGTCGCTGTTCATCGACGTCTCCGACGCGATGGACGCGCTCGGCCGAATCCAGATCACGGCCTCGCGGGTGACGTTCGATGCCGCGCAGGCTCGTTTCCACTGGTTCGTCGGCATCGCGATCGCCGGCATCCTGGTCGCGCTCGGCGCAGCCGTACTCACGTGGTGGTCGCTTCAGCGCGCGATCGGTGCGCCGCTTGCGCACGCACTCGATCATTTTAGCGCGATTGCCGGTGGCGACCTGACGACGCGGATCGACGTCGATTCGACCGACGAGATGGGGCAACTGATGACCGGCCTGCGGGCGATGCAAGGCAAGCTGCTGCAAACGATTCGCGTGGTGCGGGAAGGTTCGCACTCCATCGAGACGGCCGCGCACGAGATTACGGCCGGCAACATGGACCTGTCGCAACGGACCGAAGAGCAGGCCGCGTCGCTGGAGGAAACCGCCGCCTCGATGGAGCAACTGACTTCGACGGTGCGCCAGAATGCCGAGAACGCGAAGCAGGCGAATCAGGTGGTGCACGACGCGGCGTTGCTGACCGAAGAGGGCAATCAGGCGGCGCAGGAAGTCGTCAGTACGATGCGCGGTTTGTCGGAAGCGTCGGGCAAGATCGCCGAAATCATCTCCGTCATCGAAGGCATCGCCTTCCAGACCAACATCCTGTCGTTGAATGCGGCCGTTGAAGCTGCGCGAGCGGGCGAGCAGGGACGCGGATTCGCGGTCGTCGCAGGCGAAGTGCGATCGCTCGCGCAACGCAGCGCCACGGCGTCCCGGGAGATCAAGGAACTCATCACGGATTCGCTGAGACGCGTCGAGACCGGTGCGCGACAGGTCGATCGCGCGACCGGGACGATGTCGGAGATCCTGACGTCGGTGCAACGCGTGCACGTGCTGATGGGCGAGATTGCCGCCGCGTCCGACGAGCAGTCCAGAGGCATCGAACAGGTGAATCAGGCGGTGACGCAAATGGATCAGGTGACGCAGCAGAACGCGGCGCTGGTTCAGCAGGCGTCGGCGGCCGCGCTGTCGCTGAGGGAGCAGGCGGGGCAGCTGGAGGCGACCGTCTCGGTCTTTCGGATCGGTGCCACGCAGGCTGTTGCGTAAACCCGGGCGACCGGTTACCGGAGGCAGCCTATAATCGTTACCAGCTTGTCCAGGAAATCGCGGTTACCAGGGTGAGGGGTGTCCAAATGGGACAGTGCCGTCGCATCTATTCGCGCTTCGTGCTCACAAGCTGGATCGCCGGTCTGGCGATTCTGGCCGGCCCAGGCCACGTGCACGCCGAGGACAGTCCGTCGAGCTTGCCGACCGATGTCAAGCAATCTGAAAGAAAGCTCAACGTCTATGCCGTGTATGGCGACGGACGCGCGACCGAGGGTGGCGACATGCATTGGCGCGCCTACGAAGTCGGCTTCGGCGACGTCCTCAATGACTACCTCTCGGTCTACCTCGCGTACGTGAACGAGGGGCATCCCCTGGATCACCACCGTGACGGCTTCGCCGCCCTGGGTTCGTTTCGTTGGCCGCTCGGCAGTCGCGTGGCGCTCGAATTCTCGGCGGGACCGTATTTCAGCATGGACACGACGCATGTCGACAACGAGGTGCGCAACGAAAAGCGATGGGGGGTGCGTGCGTCGGCAGCGGTGCGGTATTACGTCGTTCCCAACCGCTTCTTCCTCAAGGTCCAGTACAACCACGTCCAGATGATTGGCGGATTCAATTCCGACGCGGTGCTCTTCGGCATCGGCTCGGATTTCGGCGGCGATCCCGGCCCCGCGCTTTCGGACGGCAAGACGCAGGTTAGCGTTTGGGCCGGCACGTCGCAGACGAACCGTCCTCAAGTGCCGATCGAGAAAGGGTATATGGTCGAAGTCAAGCGGCCGCTCGGCAACGCGTGGGCCTATTCGGCGAGCTTCGTCTACGAGGGCAATAATGGCGTCGCCGGTCGAAGAGGTGTGGCGGCGCAACTCTGGTACGTCGCGCCGATCAGGAGCAAATGGACGCTTTCGGCAGGCGTAGGTCCGTATCTCTCGCGTGACCGGGACGAAGCCTCGAGCAAGACGAGACTCAATGCCTTGCTCAGCGCGCAGGTGACGTATCAGGTCACGAATGACTGGGCTGCGAGCTTGCGCTTCAATCGTGTCGCAACCGGCAACGACAAGGATCAGGACATGTTCATGGTCGGCGTGGCGCGGAATTTCTAGGCGCTGTGAATGCAGGTTCGCTGTGTTGCGATTTGAGTTGACATAATGCTGATGATCAGCGGTTTGGATGTAGTAGCTTTTTAGATGGAATGGTCGCCTCCCGCCTTAACGGGCCGTCCGGCGCCGCAATCTCGCGTCCAGAGCATGCGACATTGC
>NZ_LOSX01000091.1:0-37376 GCF_001521985.1 Burkholderia sp. RF4-BP95
ACGATGTGCGCAAACCATCGATTGACGAGCGGGTCGGACAGTTGCGTCGCGCACCGGAACGATGGTCGATCCATCTCTGGATTCCAAAAACAAAAATGGCTGCACGAGGCGGAAGCAAACGAAACAACCCGGCCGAAGCCGGGCTGGAAGTGGAAAAGAAGGATACTATCGGTGGACGGCGGTTAACTCGGTTTGAGTCGATTTCGTCCGTTGCAATCGGCTATCAAAGATCATTGCATCTACTATCTCCTTGCCTTCGTCAGTGCGCACGCCCAATGACTCGCTGATCTCATCACGCGATTTTCCGCTCTGCACCATCGCTGCCCCGTGGCACGAAATAGCAAAGCGCTCCAGTTCCAAGCGCACTTCCTTATGGTGCAGGCCGTAGTTGTAGGCGACCATATCACATGGTTCGCCTTGGCTCATCCGCCATCGCGCCACAGATTGTGCGTGACAAACTGCCCACTCCAGTTCCTCTCGAGGAGAGCACCGGGAATACCAAGTGTCCGAAACTACATGGGTCGCTGGAATGCCGTGTTCCCGTGCGACTCTCGGACACGGCGTCCCACGCATCACGCGTGCGCACGCGATCACCATCGCCAGCCCAAGAGATGAATTGTCCGATGTCGCTTTTCGTAGATTTCCCGCAGCCGCGCGCATGAGTGCGTGCCCTTTTACGTAAGGGATCTGGCTCTCGTCGATCCATGTCGCGACCCGGATAAGGTCATCAGGCACCCGCAGCTTGACGCGATTCACTTCGTCTGCAGAAAGGGGGTACGTTTCAAAGCGCATCGCTTGAGGAAATCTGTTTTCTGCGCAAGCGAGTTCGACAATATCTGCGCGGATCTGATCCACTTCGGGCCTAGCATGTTGTCCCGCTTGCCCACGAACAGTAATAGGCACTGAAGCCCGTGAAATGCCGGATGCAGGATACATTAGCCTCCCGATTTTCAAAATTTATACTATCGCGCGGTTACGCGAACGGTGCTCTCTGATACCGATCAGCCTCGCCGTGTAATGACGTCCTTCAAAGAGCGCTTACGTTCAACTGTGTATCAATCACAGCTTCTCGTTCCGAAGCCGGTCACATATCCTGATCTCGACCGAGCAGTGGCTGGCAAGGCATAACCATCACTACGGACACCTCGGCCCCCCATAGGACCCGAACGAATTTCTCGAGCCGATCCTTCAACAGCTCGATCAGCGCCTCGCCCTCCTCGACGAAGCTGTGGCGAATGGTTCGATCCGTGTCGATGCGGCTGTTCGCCTTGAGCCGATGGCGGCCCAGAATCCAGACACGCAAGCCGATCAACTTCGACGCCAGATCTTCGAAGCGCATCCACCAGGTCAATTTCCCGAGATCATCCTCGAAATCGACAGTGCGACACAGTTCAGCTGGACCCTGCTCGGTCGCGAGCCGCGGTCACGCACCGAGTTGCTGATGGTCTATTCAGCAATATTGGCTCACGGCACCTCGCTGACGGCTGCTGAAATTTCTCAGATGGTCCCGGAAGTGTCGACTGACGCGATTCGTCAAATGATGAAGCGTCTCGCGGACGAACGGATGCTGCGTGCAACCTTCTCGCCAAACTGCTGCGCTGCCGTCTCGATCACGTCCGCGAAGTTGCTGCGTCCCTGCAACATCGCGATCCGGTCGATCAGATCGAGCGACAGAAAACCGTGGCCGGTTTCACGCATCGCGACCGATAGCTTCTCGCCGCGGCGAATGCCCTGCCAAAGTGGTCGAAGTCGAGATGCAAACGATGGGGGCGCCAACCTGATCTGCTGTTCAAGTGCTGTCGCCTCACCGATGCCCGACTTGATCTGCCCTGAAAGCGTGTCCAGCCACGACGAGCCGATCAGCTCACGATACAACGTGAACGGGAACGCGTGCTGATCGAAGAACGCTCGACCCGGTCCCGTCCAGCGCGGCAGCGCGATCGGGCCAAGCCCGAGCGTGCCCGCGACCGGAGCGAACCAACTGATCGCGATCCACCCGACCACGTACAGCACGTTGGTCATGAACAACCACTGTTCCGGCGAAATCGCGTCCATGAGCGTTGGTGCCACATATGCGCCGATCATGTAGAAAAAGCCATACAAGCCGCCGGAGTATACCGGCGGCTCGGTAACCGCCTGCACGATCAATCCCGGGATACGGCCCACGCGGTCGTGCAGGTCGAGAATCTGTCGCATCGCTTTCGGGTAAGGGAGGAATGCCGCCTCCGCTAACACGATATGCATCGTCACGGCCATCGACGGCTCTTATGGCGTGATGTATGGTCGCGCTTCGCGCAGCGTTTGAGCGCGCCGAGGGATGTGATTCGTTATGAGAGGGTGGGCCCTCCGTGGATGAACTCCACTGGCTTCCCCGCGCTGCATCCTGGAGGTGCAAGAAGCGAGGGCCCAAAGTCGGCGGTAAGGGAATGCCGCCCGATGTTCGGGGCGGCAGGTTCCAAGCACCATGAGTTGTAGACAGGGAAAGCAACTGTCCACGGCGCAATACTACCCAGCGACGCGAGCGTTGGCGATCGGAGATTGCGGCGATCGGGGGCGGAATAGGCTGATTTTTGATGGTTCAATCAGGAATCGGATTCTTGTGGCGGGTTGGGACGGCTATGAATGGCCCGCGCGGCATGGGGAGTCCGCGCCGGCCAACGTGCTCGACGCGTGGCTTGTCGAACTTGATCTTCATGTCCCGCGGGTCGAGGCGCACGCCGATCAAAGTGCCTGGCTTCAGAGCCTTTTGGGTCCGGGGATCAATCACGTACGACAGAGGGAAGGTGCGTGCCTCGACTGAGCGCAGAGCAACTCGCGCCATCAGGTCGAACAGCAGCTGCTGGGACGCAGAGCGCATCGATTGCGCGCGACCTTCAACTGCTCTGCGGTCAGGAATGCAGGTTCCTTGTCCCACTCGTCGAGCAACACTGCCGGTCGGCTCAACGGCTTGCGGCCGCCTGTGACAGGGGCCAGGTCATGCCCGATGTCGCTCACGGCGATATCGGAGTAGGTGAAAGGCAAGCGATCGATCCGCCCGCGCTCATGTGGCCACCGGTACATTGCCGCGACCAATTCCAGTCGGCCGAAGCCGGGTTGAGAGTGGGAGAATCTTTAACGCCGAGGATGATACGACATGCAGGTTACGCTCGTGGTCCGAACTTCGAAAGTACATAATCGACTTGTTCCTTGCCGTCGCTTGTGGACACGCCCAGCCTCGCGATGATCGCATCACGCGACGCCCCTTGCATTGCCAAAATTCTGCCGTTTTTAACGATCGACTCTAGCTCTAGCCGTCCGCGTGCGTGCACACTGCGAACATCATGCTTCTCTGCAACGTCATTACACGGCTTGCCATTGAGCACGCTCCGTAGGGCTGCGCTTTCCCGATCCAATACACTATGTTCCAAGTAGTCGTACATAGTGCCAGGAGATATTTCAAACGCAATACCGTGCTCCGCAGCGACCCTGCCACAGGGGGCGCCGCGTATTACCCGTTCCCGAGCAATCAGCAATGCGAGTTCAGAACTCGAATTTTGCACCGTCGCAATTCGCAACCTTTCTGCTGCCGCGCATGTGAGCTGGCGCTGTTTTTCACCGCTTTTTCCGCTCTTGCTAATCCAATCCGCGACTCTGCCCAGGTCACCGGGAAGCGTCATCTTGACGTGCATTTCTTCGTCAACTGAAAGCTGCGGGGCCATGCGAGCAACTTCGGGAAATCGATCAGGATAACAAGCGATGTCTACGATATCTGATTGGATTGAGTACGCAACAATAGAGCGCCCGGTGACCAACAGCGAAGATTGAGCCAACCGTTCCGTAGAGTTGAATGCTGGCGCTGAATTCCGTGAAGGGGCGGATACAGGTAGCATGAGTTTCTCCGTAGTCAAAATTCAAACTATCGCGCGGTTACGCGAACGATGCTGCCTGATACTGATCACCGTGGCACGCGTCCAGCTTGTAAGGTGGAGTGGGCCGTCATTGGAGCGGCTAACACAACTGGACACGATGCTCGTCAGTCCGTACTGTTGCGTGCATAGCAAGAAGAAAGATCAGCAACGAATTGTGGACGGTGCTCCAACCGCTGATTCCGGAGTTCGAGCCTTCGCCCAACGGTGGTCGGCGTCGTTCGGTCGATGACCGTGCCGCGCTGAACGACATCCCGTTCGTGCTCCAAAGCGGTATCCCTTGGGAAGACCTTCCTTGGGAACTCGGATTCGGCAGCGGGATGACTTGTTGGCGTCGACTCCGCGAATGGCAAGCCGCGGGGGGCAGACCACGTGTGGCGATGCTGCACCGCTTGCGCGAGGACGATCAAATCGATTGGGGGCGAGCAAGCATCGATGGCGCGAGTCCGGTGGGCAGGAAACCGGTCCGACCCCAACGGACCGGGGCCAATTAGGCGCGAAGCGGCACCTTATAGTCGACGTTCGGGCTGTTTCGCTGGCGATCACCGTGAGCGGTGCCAATCGTCACGATCGGTGATGTTTCGAACCGACGTTGGACGCCATTCCGGCCGTGCCTGGCCTGAATGGAGGAGCGCGTAAGCGCCGGACTAATTGCATGCTTGAAAAGAATTCTCAATCATGAATTCGCAGGCATTCACGTACGCGGGATGCTACTCGCACGACGGCTCACCACTCACGCCAGTGCCCTCTGTCTGACAAGTTTCGACCAGCCGGTGCAGTTCGACACGCGCTTCGATGCAGTGGATCCCCAGTGCTAACGCTGTTTGCTCGAAAGTTGCACCACGCAACACCATACCGCTACCGACTGTCCCGACCGCCTTCATCTCTAGCGCAAGCACAGCTTCGTCGCACGTCAGGCCATGTTCCGACGCCACCGTGTCGCAAGATTCTCCACGCATCACACGTGCACCGGCTGGTCCGTGCACAATAGACATCTCCAGCTCAAGTCGCGTGCGCCAGAGCTGAAAGACCGTGGCGAGTGACAACTCTCTCGTTGGATGGCGAAGCCAAAATCCGTGGTCCTCTTCGACCTCGGAGCACGGCGTCCCACGCATCGCACGCGCATGAGCGATTTCCCGCGCAAGTTCAACGGAGGTATTTGACGTGGTGGCTTGCCTGACACTATCACCTGCGATACGGACAAGCCTTCGCTTGATTGCCTCGGGAAGACTGCTTTCAGCCATCTGATTGGCGATCCGAGTAATATCTTGCGGGATGTTTAAGGCGCCCCAGTAAGCGTTAGCCGACAATGTTTGCAGCGACGCAACGCGTTGCTCCCCGCGCCGCGATGAATTGCACGCTGCATCTATGATATCCGCTCGCGTTCGCTCGCTTCGACTGTGAGATGAAGTTCGCTGGACAAGGGTATACGGACTTCGTGATCCGCTTGCTTGACTCGGTACCATGGCGTCCTTCACGATATTTGAAAATGAATGTGCTCCCTCTATCGCCTCCGTGCTGCCGAATTTCGATCTGTTCGTTACCAGAACGCCCTTTTTACCACCGCTCGTGCGCACACGATCGCCGTGCCCACCATCATCAGCGTCTCGGGCGCATCGATGGCGCGCTGCATGTGGATCGGCTTGAAGAGGTTTGCCGCCGTCACGCCAATGATCGAGAATCCGAGTAGACCCCACCAGCCGGTGGGCAGGCCACGCGCGATTGTGATCCAGATGCAGACCGCCGCGACGATCGAGTTCGCGATCAAAAATGTCGTCACCATCATGTGGCTTCCGGCAGGAAATGTCGCCGCACCCAGTCGGTCACCGCGCCCGAGGTGATCAACCGGAAGGCCTCCTTGGTCAGGCGCAGCCCGAACAGGCCAATCAAGAAGCCGATCGACTGCTGCTTGCCGTTGCTCGTGATGCCAGCCATCGCTACGATCAGCGGCTCCATGACGTACGCGATCGCCACGCCTGTGACAAGCGCTGACACCTTACAGCGTATCCCGCGTGTATTGTGGGGGTGACCATCTCATTAAACCCGCACCGCCAGACTGGCCGATGCGGGGTCAACATACTCGCCAACCCGCTTCAATAGAGGGCTGGCCAGATTCACAACGTTCTTGCTTTGAACACGTCCGGATCCATCGACGCATAAATTCGTACGATCATTGCACCAATCACGGTCGAAAATTCCTCCGTCGATCCGTCTCGCACCACGCCCACCGTGAGCGTTGGATCGCCCACCAGGTTGAACTCCACCGACGTCTGCGTGGCTCGGATGACGACTTCCTGCACATGATGCGTTTTGGGCAGCCAACCCGGTCGGGCTTCGAGCGTCAAGCCCACTGCAAACCGAATCGACCGATCGTCGCCCTCTATCTTCGCTGCTGGCACCATCACGAATTGACCGTCTTCCACCACGCCCAATTCAACATAGTGGTGCAACACGCCGTTGGCATCCCGCCACGTCGGCGACGGCAACGCCAAGGCGGCCTCGAACTTCGTCGCGAACCGTGCAATGCATTGCTGCAGATAGCACCGATATTCGCTTTTCGCCTCCTGGTATGCCTGATACCGCGCGCTCAGATCCTGATAGGTTAGCATCCGCGTTCTCCCGATCGGGGCAAAGCTCAGCATTCTATCGTCCTAGTCGAGCGCGCTCTTGTGAAAACCGCGCAGAAAAAATCCGGCACCAAGCCGGGTTGTGTCGAACATCGCAGTCAGCGTTCAGGTCGTTGGTGCCACATCCTTCTCGCAGCAAGACTGACCTGCCTGATTTCTTAGGGTCATTTCAATCTTGGGGAGCGGCCTCGATTCCTGGGCCGAAAGCCGGAAGAAAGCTTCATCAACTTTGTGCCCGCATGAACGTCATTTCCGCCGCGTTGGGCATTCTTGCCCGCGCCGCCGCGATCTAAGCCTGCTTTGACCCACTAACAGTCGATCTTGCAAGCGCGTCCACGCGCTCCGGTGCCCTGGGCGCGACCTCGGGCAGTTGACATGCTCAGGCTGCAGCCACCTTGCAGGTCCGTTCTCGTATAGAACTTCCGATCGTCAACATGATCGTTTCTTGTCGCATGCCAGACGAACTTTCAAATCCCGGCACCAGCCTCACAGAGAGTGAAGTTGGTGCGCTTCGGTCGCCCAATCTCCCGTATGCCGCATGGCAAGTACGGGGCTGAAGACGCGACCTGCTAACCGACTCACTGAATGTGTCAATGTCTACAGGAGAAACGATGTTCTCAATTAGCCGTACTGGTAGCGGGCAAGATACGATGTCGCATCATTTGATTTCTCAGAACTCGACCGACTCGCCCCCCTCCGAAAGCGACTCCGACGAGGATACGCGCAGCACCATTCGGAGCGCATTAACACGCATACAACCTGCTCTCGAATTCCCGTCGTTTGAGGGGAAAATCCGTAGGGAGCAATCGAGCGCGCTGAGGCGCTCTGCGTCGGACACAAATTTGCAGGATGCGGATTTGTCGCCCGCACGTCTTCGAGTCAGAACCGTCTCGATGGCTGGGGTGGCGAGCTCTTCGAGCAACACCAAAGACACTCAAATGATTCCCTTCACGCCACCACGCGAGTCGGATATTCCAAACCCAACCGAGAACCCCGAATCGGTCACGACGATGCAAACCGCCAATGCGATGGCCTCGGGCACCCTACGTGCCACTGTGGCTCAAATTGCCGGTCATGCCGCCGGAATCGGTGTCGACATTGGCGTCCAAAGTCTGCCCAACACGGCAGCCTATTGGGGCACCGGTATCGCACTTGTTCCGCTGTCGGCCGCTTTGGCCGGCGGCTATATGGGGCACCGCTATGCACAACACCATTTTCCGCTCGACCCGGTGCGACGCAAGTTATACGCGGGTTTCGGCGCGGTATTGGCGGGAGGCGTAACCTTGACCGTGTTGCCGATATCTCAACCGAGCGCGTGTTTGGCCGGCGTTGCCGGCGCACTGAACAGCATGTCGTCGTCGTGGGTCAATGCCGGCGTGACGAGCCTGTTGCGAGGACTGGGTGGACGCATGAAGTTGCAATTCCCCGAACGTCATGAGGGGGGGTGGGCGTTGCTCGCGCCTTGGGTCGGGTCGGTCGCGGGCGCATTCGGTGCGGTAGGTAGCACCTTGCTTAGGTCGTCACGAACCGTACTCGGCGGTCTTGAAGCCGCATTGCATGGTGCAGTGATTGGATCTGTGGCGAAATCGGTGTTCGAAACGCTCGCCGCTCGATGGTCGGCCACATCACACAACGCGTGCGTCTACGCGCCGCACCAAGCTGTATTCACACGTCCGGATGCGCGATCATTGATTCGAGGAGCTTGGTCTACCGCAACCGTTGGCATCCCCAACATCATGTCGTCACATTTGAAAAAAATCCTGCATTCTCCTGATGAGGGGCGTCAGACTTACGATGTGTGCAGCGCGATTGCCAGTTCCGTATCTGGCAATCTGGTCAGCAAAATCGGCTGGGGGCTGTACGTCGATGCCCCGCAACGATTGGTGCGGCAACCACGTGACGTCGAAACTGGCGACCAACATGTCGAACATACGGAGTAGCATCTGCGCAACGCTCTCCTCCATGTTCAGCGTATGGACCGTCAAGCGAAAGTCGCCCACTAATTGATGCGAGATCAGATGACGATCGCATTCATCCAACCAGCCTCCGGTCGTCGATTGGGCAATCGGCAAGTTCAAGTGCGCAGCAAAACCGTCGCTTGAATCGATCGGGGGCCAACTTCGCGTTTCGCGTGCGAGCAACGCCCACTGTCCGCCACCGGGTCGCGACTGCACGCTCAATGCCCGACGAGCGCGTATTTGGCGACGTACAGGATCTCAACCTCCAGAACAATCAAACATTCCAATGTGGCCTCGGTACGAGATGTAATGCAGATATCTGTATTGCGTCTATGGGACGCTAGCCATGAGAACGACACTCGACTTGAACGACGAACTTGTAACGAAGGCCAAGCTGGCCGCGGCTCGCTAGCACACAACGTTGACCCGGCTCATCGAAGAGGGGCTTCATCTTCGCCTTCGTGACCAACCGTCCCGCAGCATGCCCGCTCGTTTGCCGATCTATCGCGGCAAAGGCGGCTTGATAGCCGACATCGACAGCACTAGCAACAAGAGCATGCTGGAGGCTGCTGACGATGACGCCAATATTCTGATCTGGACGTGCAGCCGTACTACGGCACTGACGCGAACGCGATCGCGACGCGCGCGGCGCACACCGCTTCGCTAACAATGGACCAACCGGTCGACATCATCAACGCGACGATCGACGAGTTAATCGCGCGCAATATCGAGCTGCCAGCGTTCTCGACGCTCGATCGGCTGACTGAGCAGATCCACGCCCGGGCCCGACTCTTCAAGCGCGTTACGCGGCGCCTGACCGACCGGCTGCTCGCGCGCGATTGGTCGAACCGGCAAACGGCCTACAACCGAATCAAGCGGCATGCCAAGCGTCCGTCCCGGCAGCACTTGGACCTGCTGATCGACCAACTCGCCTGGCTTGAGGACCTCGGCGATTTCTCGCTGTTCACGGCGACCATCGATTGGACGCTGATCGAACAGCACTGGCAGGAACTGATGCAGGTCGCGCTGTCGATCCAGGCCGGTACGATTTCGTCGCCGCTGCTGCTGCGCCGGCTTGGTTCCGAAAGCCGCAAGAACCGACTGTACCTGGCCGCGCGCGAGCTTGGCAACGTGGTGCGCACCGTGTACCTGCTTCAGTGGATCGGTAGCCTTGAGCTGCGGCACGAGGTGACCGCGAACACGAACAAGATCGAGTCGTACAATGGGTTCGCGAAATGGCTGGACTTCGGCGACGACGTGATTGCTGAGAACGAGCCGGAGGAGCAGCAGAAACGGCTGCGCTACAACGACCTGATTGCCTCCGCCGTCATCCTGCAGAACACGGTCGACATGATGCAAGTGCTGCGCGAGATGGTCTCAAACGGTGAGAACGTACGCGCCGAGGACATCGCTTTCCTGAGCCCGTACCCGACCCACAACATCCGGCGCTTCGGTCACTATAAACTACACCTCGATCGCCGCCCGGAAGCCTGGATCAGAGATCCGCTATACCGCCACGCACCCCGTCGCTATTCGCCCCGCCCATGACTGCACGTCCAGCCACAACGACCACATTTTTCGGCGGCGTCGACACCGCGGCGCTCGCGCGGCTCGAATCGAGCTATGACACGACACGCCTGTTGGCCACGGTCGACATCGTCGATCGCATCCGAACCCAACTGTACGATCCCGAAGGACTGCGCGACGATCTGCTCGAAATCCATAGCATGACGCACTCCGTGCTCAACGGTGCATCGATAGCGCCGTCACGCCGCCGCGGTGCGCTGCCGGAGCGGGTGCTGGAGGCGTTGGATCTGATCGACGAATTCGTTGATGAACTCACACGAGTGCGGACGATCCTCGAGCCGCTCGATGCATTGCAGCCGGACGAGGATTTTGGCGAAGATTGAACAAAGACCTTGCCTGTACTGATCTCCAGAAATTGGACCTATTAGCGATCGGCGATCTTAAGGCAGACCCGATTCGGGAAGTCATCATCCCGCTCGTCGAACACCGCATTTGTCGATGATGCAGGAGATACCAGGTGGTTTATCAATGCCGTTACAATGTGGCTCATGTGGCTATTTGCTCAACGGAAAAGTTTCCTTCTGCGCTGCAAGCGGTGGGGAGTCTGCTCCGAAGAGATTCAAGACCATCACCTTCGTCAAGAACATGAGGTGCACTATTCAACTCGCATGCGCTCAACAGCATTAATAATATCGGGATTTCTCAAGTTGTCGGATTTAAACGTCTCCCTTGCCCAATCGAAAAGAAGCGCGCCATTCGCAATGTGCCCGGCTTGGCCGCTATTTTTTAAGAAATTATTGAGAATTACACGCGTTCGCGGAAGTAAATGAAAGTGAATATTTGAAACCTCCTCTCCAAATGACAAACAATAAACACGCTCGGCCGCGGTATGGCGTTGGATCAGATCGGTCGCAAAAGCTAGCTCCCCTCCCAAAGCACTGAGGACGGAAGAGGAAAGATCAGAAAATCGATCCGCTGGTGCAATCGGTGACAAAATCAGATATCCGCATATGCCAATCGATGACGAATGCTCAAGTCGAAATCCATTTTTTTCACGAATTATTAAACGCCGACCAGAATCGGCGTCTAGCGGCCTATCAGATATTGGCATTGAAGCTATCTCCTATAAATTTCCAATTTCCTTGGTTTTTTCCACTAACTCCATAACCCTGAGAGAGTCTTGAAGAGTTATTGATGGCACCACCTTGCCTTCAATAACATCGAAAAAATGATCTAGTTCTTCTTTAAGTGGATCAATGGCAAGTGACGCCGCCTCCAATGACCGGCTATCCCTTCCTGCCCTCGATGCGCTGCCCAAACAACAACGTGACCAGCTGCTTGCTCGGCTGACGTCGCACAGCCTTGAGGTGACGAGCGAAGCACACCCTAACCTTGTCATGCCAGCGCCGGATCGTTTCATGGCTCAATACGATGTTGCGCTCGAACAGCAGTTCTTTCGATGTCGCGCAGGCTGAGCTGGAAGCGGAAATGCCAACCAACCGCCTGGCACCGGTGGGAAGAGGGGCAGCCATGTTTTAGGTCAGTCAGATTGACGAAATTCTGATGCATCTGGATCTGTGTAAATTATCTTAAGATATATTAAATTTGGTTAGATCGCTTTCATGCTCCTATGCGTGTCCTTATAATTTTCCCGTTCGCCACAACTAAATGTGGACGCTTATTGATGCCCTCTTCCGCCTAAAGGCGGAGGATTCCAACCACTGGCAATGCACGTCCGCATCGGAGAATGTTCAACGCCGCGTTGGTATCACGATCATGCATGACACCACATTCACGGCGCCCACTCGCTAGCAAGAAACGCCTATGGGGCGAGAACCGGTTGAACCTCACAACCGAGGTCGTTCAGGCTGCTTCAGCAAGAGCTGGTTCTGGTGAGTTTGGCGGCCGACACGTTGCCGACCGCGAGGTAATCGAAGCGTCGCGCCAGATCGAGTGCGAGCTTGTGCTGGAAAGCGGCGCGGGCAGTCGCTACGTTGGCGTGCAGCTTCGCGATATGCCGCCGGTGCTTTCACGTTCGTTGGGCCTCCGCCAGTTTTGCGGTCGCGCGCTGGCCGAACCAGACATGAGGCAGTGTCTCGCCGGTCGAAAGTGTGGCGACGTCTTTCGGACCGAGATCGATGCCGACGCCGGGGCGGATCGGGCGAGCCGGAACATCAGGCATCTCGAACTCGATGTTGAGAAACCAGTGACCGCGCGCATCCCGTGCAAAGTTAGTGCTGTCTTTGATCTTCCCTTCGGGAAGCGGCCGGCAGCTGAACACGCGGAAGGTGTGGGCGGCGAAGCGAAACGCGTTGCCCTCGCGTTTCAGGTGGGTACCCAGCCAAGCGATTTGCGACCGCGATAGCGCAGGTACCGGCGACGGCGCTGGCAACGCGACTGCGCGTATTGCTCGTAGGTTGCGTTGACCGTGCCGGCGTGGATGTCGAATTCCTTGCTGCTGCCGGTGGTCAGCACGTTCAGGTCGAACCCTGTCGGCCATTTCTTGCCCCACTCGAGCGCGTGATTCTGCGTGTCGTTGCAGAAGTTCCACATGTAGCTCACCGCACGGCTCCGTTTGTTAAGCAGTCCGTTGAGCGATTTCACCCGGTACCGGTAGACAAGGATCATGCCGATCACGCTATCGTTGGAATGCCGTTTGTCAACGGCACTCCTTTCCTCCCCGCCATGCGCCCCGAAGGAAGTCCCCTTGGGGAATGGCGAGGTTTCTCGGAGCAACTGATGAATAAATCACTGATCTCTGCAGCATGCTGGATCGTCGCGCTGGGAGCGGCGTTTCCCGTGATCGCACAGGAAGCCCCTCAAGCATCGCTTCCGCTTCACATGATGGGCCCGGGGCCGGTCATCGGCGGCAGCGCCGATTCCGGTTTGACGAGCCATATCGTCCGGCAGCCGGATGCGCCACTGACCCGTGTGCTCGTGATATACGAAGACGCCACCACGGTCCGCTCGCCTTCTTCCGCCAACGATCTGGCACGCGACCCGGGTACGTACACGACGGACGGCGAGGTCATCGTCCAACTCGCACCGTCGGTCCTTCAGGCATACGGCATTGAAGCACGGGCCCGTTCAGTCAAAACGAACCTCGTTGCAACGCTTCTTGCCGATCACCAGCAGCAGGATCGCCTGCCCGTCCTGCTCCTCAGAGATACCGGCACGCAGGATGGCATTCATGCAACGCTCAAGATTATGGCATCATTGATTGACGGCGACGGCACGCCACTTTGGACAGGCGAGGCCACCGCCAACTATATCGGCATGAAGTGGGGCAAGCGTGACGTCTACGCGGAACGGCAACATGCGGCCGTCGCCGCGCTGCTGCGCAAAATCGCTGCCGATCTGCACGACCGGCGGATCATCGGCTAAGTGTTCACGAGAAGTTGGTTTGAAGTTTGGTGCCGTACCCGGCCAGTAGGTCGGCCAGCTCAGTGCCGATGGGTTCCTTGGTCCAGGTGACGAAGCATCGCCATGGCGCTGTTACGTTGGCGGGGTGTACGCGTAACATGATGCGATGACGAAAACGAAATCGCCTTATCACGCGCATCGGTTTCCGCCCTAGGTTTCAGCCGCTGCGGAACACGGCAATCATATTGCTGCTCGCGAGGACCGGGATGCGGGCTGCGGAAGTCATGCCCTCAATCTGGATGAAGTGGCCTGGGCCGACGGCATCATTCATATCCGAGGGGCGAAGTTTTGTCGTGACCGGGACCTGCCGCTCTTCCGCGACGTCGGACGCGCATTGCTCGCTTACGTCAAACGGGAGCGACCTCCGTCGTCATACAGGACGATCTTCCTGCAAGCGGTACCGCCAGCGCGACCATTCACAGACTCGAGCGCAATTTCCAAGATCGTCCGCCGGGCCTTGAAACGCGCCGATATCGCTCCCGCACACGGTGCTGCACATCTCTTGCGCCATGCCGCGGCAACAACCATGCTGACGCGTGGTTTGAGCTTCAAGAACATCGCCGACGTGTTGGGCCATCGTCCCTCCAGTCCACCGCCATCTATGCAAAGCTCGCCATGCCTTCGCTGGCGCGAATTGCCGTGCCGTGGCCGGGAGACAGATCATGAACGGTGAGGAACTTCAGGATCTGCTGAGCCGCTACGTCGAACACCGCGAACTGCTGAGTTACCGGCATACCCATGGCGGAGTTCTCGCACGCTTCGTGCGAGACTATGCCATCGAGCAGCCAGGCGAATCGATCAAGACCAAGGAGGTGCTCGAATGGGGCACGCGGGTTCACCGTGCACCGCCAACCCAGCGGCTATCCTCAGTGCCCTGCAGGGATTTCTGCGTTTCGTAAAGGCTATCGATCCGGCAACTTCGGTCCCCGACAACCATCTGCTGCCATCACCGCGTCGCAATCCCCCGTACATCCTGAGCGCAGGCCAATTGCAATCGATCCTGCGCGCGGCGGCGACTGCGCGACCGCGAGGAGGCCTGCGCGTCGACGCCTATGTCGCGGTACTGGGGCCGCTTATCAGTTCTGGGCTACGCGTCAGCGAAGTGCGGCAGACTCGACGGGATTGAGTTGGAAACCAATGCAGCTGCCCGATGACCCTGCCACGATTCCACATATAGAAAGAAGTTTGATAACTTTTTGTGTGTACGGAGAAAAGCGTGCCAGAGAAGCTGATACCAAGATGGTAATACACGAAGGAATTCAAAATGGAGGCGGTACGGTGAGCCTAGAGCGTTGGCCGGCATGAGGCCGCTTGAAGGCTGGGCGTGCCAGTGGCCACGTTGGGAAACAGGTTCGGTGATCTGCGCAGTGGCAACACGCAGACGGCGGCAAAGCCGGCTGCCAATGCGCCAGTGTGCAGCCGTCGTCCGGTCAACGATCTGGAAGCTGGGGTCAGCAGGCTGCGCAAGGAACTGGCCAGCGCGAAGCTGGCCATTTTTTGCATGGCCGTATTTGACAAGCAAAAAATAAGGATAGGGGAGTAAAGTTCGAACTCCAATAATCGATTGGACTTTTTTCGAATACTGACATCGCCGATTCCCATCGCTTGTACTCTATGCTCAGCCCACTGACCTCGCGCATCCCGTCCAGCCACGTTGCTATCTCGTCGACTGCAGTCGACCACCTATACTCGAAAGACAGTCGCCCTCCCCTCGCTCGCGACCTTGCTCGAATCTCGAACACCTTATCTGAAATGTTGTTATCAGAAGGACTTGGACATACACTGAGCGATTGCGGGTCGTTGCTCAAGAATACTATTGAGGAAGCTCAAGCCCTCTACATCAGATTGCGCAAGGCAATCAATTCTGACACATGCGAATTGAATGCCAAACACAGAGAGCTCTCATTCGCCCTAATGAATCGTACCGTAGTCCTCGGAAAATCCGGAAATTTCCTTCTGCATGAGAATAATGTCCTTAAACGTCGCCCATCCGGAATTTCCCACTACATTAAAATGGCCACCTCATCCACCTATCGAAAGCGCGTCAGTAACACCAAGAAGTACTTTGACAACACCAATGCCGTCATTATCAGAAATAAATTGGACGGAAATATCAAGAGACTTAACGACGATTCGAGCAAAATTCTCACTAACATTTGGGCCATAACAGAGCAACACTCAAAAGTCAGTAGCCTCTTGAAAGATCTACGCAAAATTGAGCAGCAAAAGTCCAAAATGGGACTGCCATCCATATCGATCGACAGGCTTAACCATCGAACTAGCATCTGAACGTCGGCACGCGAATCATGGCCCTCACCCTTTTGCCTCAGTCGGACGGCTCGCCAATGCAGCAAACAACTGATTGATTGCGCCTGGGCCGGTGCGTCGTTCGCTCTCCCGAGCCAGAACCCCAGTACTTGCGCGGTCTCGCGCACAAAGTACATCAGCAATCCACCCGCTGTCGCTGCGATGGTCTGATCCTTCAGCGTGCCGTCCCGCCACCCCGGTGATCACCAAGAACGCGATTACGGCCGCGATGCTTGAACACATATGACTTCCTTGGTGGTTGCGCGTACTTTCGCGCCCCCCACCCGCGTGGCGTCATCGCGCTGAATCGAACGGAAACGGCTGCGCGAGCCGGCGCGCGATGGTGGCCAAAATGGATGACGCGAATCGCGCCGCTGCTGGCGGTTACGCCGGCACGAACAGGCCCGATCAGGCGGTGACGAGTTGGCCGAGCCAGCGTGTATCGCGCGGCGACGGGCGACGATGCAGGCGCTGATCAAGCAGCGCGCGTGCCTTGCCTGCGTCGCCGCTGCGCATCCAGGCGACCAGCAGCGTATCCTGGACGATCTCGCGTTGCGCGCCGCTGCCGCCGATGCGCACGACCTCGTGCGCCACGGGCTCGAGGAGGGCCGCGCATTGCGCGTATTTCTCCTCGGCGAATGCGAGCACCGCGCGGCAGATCTCTGGCACCACAGCGCCGGCCCGCAGCGTGCCGGCCTCGACGAGCGCGTCGAGCGCCCCCGTGCGCTCGTCGAGCGCCGCCGTTGCGCCCGTGGCCGCCGCGATCAACGCCATATGGACATCGGCGAACGGGAAGCCCGCCTGCCGAAAATAATCCGATGCATACCGTGCCGCATCGTCCCACTTGCCGACGGGAACGGTATGGCCGTAGGCCTGCATGCGCCAGAGGAACGAAGCGGTATCGCTGACCACGTTGATCGGCACGCCCAGCGACGCCGCTGGCGCTACGTGCGTGTCATAGATCGCGAGTGCGCGTTCGGTGTCGCCGCGTTCGAGTGCGATCAGGGCCGCATGCCACGCAATGTGACCGTGCAGGATGCCGCTGCGGTCGTATTCAGGCAGCCAGCCGGCGATCACCGTATCGGCCTCGTCGTTTGCACCGGCCTCGTATAGCACGTGTGCGACCGCGTGCACGGCATTGACATTGTGGCGACGCAGCTCGAGCGCACGCTGCGTCATCGTACGGCCGACCCGGACGTTACCGTTTTCGCCATGTGCCCAGCCGCGATTCGTCAGGAACCACCAGTCGTCATCCTCAAAATGCCGTGCATAGCGCTCGCAAAGATCGACGCGCGCCTGATTGTGATCCGCCATGCCCGAAAATGCGAACAGGCCGAACGCGCCGAGCGGCAGCGACAGCACGATCACGTCGCGCGGCCAACGATCGACATGCTCGAGCGCGCCCGCCAGTGCTTTTGCAGCCTGCCCGTGGATCGCGAGCGACAGTACCCTGACGTGGCTGCGCTCGCGCGGTGTGCCGTTCCGGGCGACGAGCGCGGCCGCGTTCGTGATCATCGCGCGCGCGTCGCCGATCTCGGCGCGGATCGCATGAAGGCGCGCACGGGCAGCCTGCGCGAGCGCGAATTCTGGATCGGCCGCGATCGCCTCGTCGAGCGCTTCGGCCGCGCCCGACCACAGGGACAGGAGCAGGTCGACACCGGCGCGATAGCGGTCGGCCGTGCGTTCGGAGGGCGTCGAAAGGGGTAGGCTGTAGCGGTCGAAACAGGCCATGAGGCGGGAAACTCCAGTAAGAATCGTGGGCGTTCGGGACTGCAGCAATTCAACTGCGCGCGTTGCCGCGAGGCAGGCATGGCGTGACCCTGTGCGGCGACGATATCCTACGCGCCCGAGAGATCAAGGCGCTCGGAAGACGATAGCATCGACCTCGGCCGGAACTTAGCGTGCAATATTTTCCGTCTTCTGAAGTCACCCCTAATTGAACGATTCGATCAGTTGCGTGAGACCGTCCGATTCATAGCCCATTTGTGCAATATCGCCAGCGTGTTGATCGCGAATTCGTTGGCCGCCGCAACGATGCGTGCCAACCACCGATCGGCCAGTGCGTTAGACAGTTGCGCCGCGCGCTGGAACGATTGTCAATCCATATTGGGACCCCAAAACAAAAATGGCCGCACGAGGTGGCCGTAAACAAAACACTCTGGTCAAAGCCATTGGCTTATACACAATTGCCGGTGTGGCCGCCGGTACGTAACTTCTGCAATGTCTTTGCAGCTACATGAACTTCTGTGAGTCCGAGCCAGATGGCTTTCGCACAGGGTTCGCCGTCGCCCTTTCGGCCGAGGAATCCGCCCAGGCGCGTGATCAAGCGCAACATCTCGTTGAGCTTGGGCTTGGCCGGCTGCTTGGCGTCGATGAGCAAATACGCGCCCCGAATTTCATCGACATCGACGAACAGTTCGGCATCCAGATCGGGGCAACGACCAGAAACAGCACCAATGCCCGTTCGAGCCGCTCGATCGTGCCCAAACTGCAGCGCCTCGACACGGCAACCGTTCTTCAACACGTTGAACAGTATTTCTATTTCCCAGCGAACCCGATACCAGTCGATCAGCTCAATCGCTTCGGCTTCGCGGTTGGTCAGCAAACGCCATTCGATTGGCCTGACGCCGTTTGACGCCTCGAACTCGCGCGCCACCAGACAGGTGGCCGTCACGCTTTGCCCCACGCCTGCTGGCAGCTCGATTCGCTGCAGCCACACGTGCTGGCGCACTTGGCGCGCCTCCACGCCGCGACGCGAGCCCATCGTGAAGACAGTCTCGCCGAGCGGTTCACCTTCGCTCGGACATGCCCACAGTTTCACCCCATCGGGCAGCGCACGGTCATGGGTCCACCAAATCAGCCAATCCGCCGACGTACCCAACTCCTGCGCTCGCACCATCAGTGCGATCATGTCCGCCTCTCGATCAGCGACATACACCAGCCGTGCGGCAAGCTCGATGCCGTTTCCGCAACCCGCTCGTAACCGTCCAGCGCAGGCTTTCCTTGAGCCCGCCGCGCTTGCCGTGCGCGTCCAGCGGCACGCACTCGGGCGTCACCGCGTAGGTTGGATGCAAATACATCCTGCGCTGCGCCTCGTGAGACGGCTATCCGAGGCCAGTGCCGGCCGTTGAAATCCAATTCCGTCGTGTCCTGCAGGCACGGAACGGCCGACTGGGCTGCCATGCGTTGCTCGATCTGTCGCCAGTGCTGCTCCAGAATCACTCCCAACTTGACCTCGTCGTTGTCGAAGAGGCGGTACGCCGCCATCGTCTCACCCCAGCTCCGACTTGCCTGTGGCGCGCCAGCCGTTGGCTTGGCCGCCAATCGTTCCATCAATGTCCTGCTCGCTTGTTCAAGCGCGCGTCGCCAAGTTCAAGGTCGGTAAATTCAGCTTCCGTCCGGCTCGGTGTTTCCAGGGCCAAGGCATTCATGCAAAAAAAAGCGAAAGTAAACGCGACGCGCCGAAAGTTTACAAGCCCTGGTCTATCTCATTGGTCGAAAACGATTCGTTCCGGTCTCCGGTTGCGGAGAGCTGCCTTGTGTATAAGGCGGTGCGCAAAGCCCCGCCGCGGATCGTACCCCTCATCACAGTGAGCCAAACATTACTTTGAAGCCAAGGCATACGTACGGCAATCCGCTAGCAGTTCATCGCACATGTCGCGTGTAACGTGGCCCATCATGTACATGTGAATGACCTGATCGTCTTTTACTAAATGATACTTGTTGAGCAAGTACTGTTGATGCTCAGGGGGAAACGTCCGGACGAAGTTTGCCAACGGTATCACGACGGCGAGCCCACCCGGGGTCGCGAATGCACCTGGGCAGCAGCCATGGTGCAATTCCCGAGCGACGTACTGGGCAAATTCGATTCCGTTATTCACCCAACGACTAATCACGTCGGGGCCGATATGATGAAGTCGAGAAAATACGGTCGCGGCTCGGAAGCCGTCCCTGCTTCCGTACACGGTAATGTCTTTCAGGTCGCTTAGATAGGGAACCGCATGAATATCCGTCTTGAATTGCTCGATGACCGTGTGCCGCGCGATGAACAGGTTGGCGGGCATTGGAGTGCCCAGTACCTTGTGTGTACTGATTGTCATCGATGAAATGGCGGGATGACGGAAAGTATAGTCGTCTTTCCACGGGAACTGGGTGGCAGACAGGAACGGCACGACGAGGCCACCGAGAGCAGCATCAAGATGCAGGTAGAGTGGACAGGATTTTTCACGGAGAATATCCACGCATGCCGTTAATGGATCATACGCGCAAGTCATCGTGGTTCCCGCCGTCAGGACCAGAACGATTCGCTCCCCCGGGGTAATCTGAGCACGCAGGTCGTTCAAGTCCAGCTCACCCGTTGGATGTACGTTGATCACCTTCACGCGACCGAAATGGAGTGCACTGGCAAATTTGACGACACTGTAATGAGCGGCTTTCGAGAATACCAGCGTGGCACCGCGCATCAACGTTGCCCCTATCCACATGCCCTGCAAGTTTCCCAGCGTCGAACCTCCGCCGACGTACCCCCAGCACTCTGGAGCCGATAGATGAAGCCATTGAGCGACGCGTTCGACTGCCGCACGCTCCTGAGCCATCGTATTGGGAAGCGGGCAACGATCCGGCTCGTAGCAATCGCCGAGATTGTTGAGCAAGCGCCCAAGGCGCGCACAGTCACCGGGTGACACGGTCAGTGCCGAAAGATTGACCTGGATCCCCGTGTAATATTGCCAATCACTTTCAGAAAACGTAATATTAGGGGTGGAAAGTTCGGACATCGACTTAACTCCATCGCAATATACATTGCGTCAATTTCGTCAGCTAGCTATGTTCAATGCCACGGACCACAAGGGGGCAAATACAGCGTCGCAGCATGCATGGGGGAGTGAATTTTGCTTTATTTGCGATTTTAGTTCACTCCCCTCCGCGGGAGAAACCCACCTATCGCCTTCACGGCGGCCTTGAAGATCGAGGGTCCCTTTGCCATATTCTGTTCGGTCGAGCATGCTAGGTGTTTTTTTTGATTTTCGTCTATTTGATTGACGATACCGCTGCATCGAGCGCGTGGATCACTTGATATCTTGGTAAGGCGATTGCCTATCCTATTATTGCCATCGTGCCGAGCTTGAGGCCGAAGTTCGCGGATGCTCCATATCCCATAGAGTCGCGAGTCGATATAAATAGAATTCAATGTGCCGTACATGGATTCCCCTGCCAAAATACAAAAAAATCAGATCTCGATAGAGCCGCATCAAAGCATGGTTTGAAATCTCTATGCTGCCGAGTGTACCAGAGTCAATGCCCGCCACAGGTTATCTCGTCGAGGATGGGCTGAGAAAATTTAATAAAAGAGCGAAATATGACAGGGGTATTTCACCAAATCGAATCAAGCGTATACGTTTCTGAACAGAGAGGTGAAAGCGTCACGACGCCAACCAGTTCACTCAGCGCAAAACAGTGTGCGTAGGCTAGTACACCGAATATCGGTACGAGCCAGCGTCGCTCTTGCCTGAGCGACCAGCAGTTTGCCACTACACCACCCACAGTTTGCGTTATTCTCCTGCCCGGCGACGCCACCAACCCCACCTCATCCAACGATTTGCCTGTATACATCCGCTTCGTCGACAAATTCAGTCCAAGTTAATTTTGTTTCTTCGGCGAATGAGGCTTGTTAGTTAATTTACAATTAACAAATATGACGCGAACGATACAGAGGTCTCTCGGAAAAACATTGACTAAAATTGCGTCTGTAGTAACGTTGAACGAAAATATGGCGTGGTACCGAGTTGTTCGCTGCACCAGAACATTGTCGATTGCGATGTCACCGGTGAATAGTGGTGTCGAGATTCACGTATCTCTGAACTTTCGTCACTCAACGCTGAACTCGGCGCAGCGCACACTGGCGGCTGAAAGTCATTCGGCGCAGGCGTTGCAACCGAAGCCATCGAGCACGGGGCTGGGCCTGCCATAGGGAGCGACCTGGGCGTCGGGTCATCCGACCCGGTTCAGCCATGAGGCCTCATTCGTTTAGTCCGCTATTTGGCGTCCGTGCGGTCGCTTTGCCCTGTAAGTATCCGGTCGGCCGCCAACAAATTGCGTTGAGTCGTCGGTCATTGGGGACATTGGAGACCCCGCGGATGGGGGCAGTCGCGAACGTCGGCATACGCGCATTTACATGATCGCGGCCGATCCTATACGGTCTGGTTGGGGGTAGCTGCCAGTCAGTTGTGATCGCCTGCGTGAACATCGGTTTCCGGTGGCCATCATCAGCTAGGCGGTTCGTTTGCGTTGGTATTTCCGCTTCCAGCTCAGCCTGCGCGACTTCGAAGAACTACTGTTCGAGCGCGGCATCGTCTTGAAACGATTCGGCGCTGGTGTGACAAGTTTGGGGCGGGCTTCGCTCGTCGCGTCAAGGCTGCGCGTGGTCAGCCAGGCAGCAGCTGGCATCTCGACGAAATGGTCGTGACGCTGCACGGTGAGCCCATATCTGCTATGGCGCGTCATCGACGAGCACGGTGCCGAACTCGGCATCCTGCTACAGAAGCGACGCGACAAGGTCGCAGTCAAACGCGTCTTCCAGCGGGTGCTGCCTAACCGACTATCCCTTCCTGCCCTCGATGCACTGCTTGATCAACAGCGTGACAGTGCCACCTCATGACATCCGCGTTCATCTTTTGATGGGCGTCGTCAATGGGCCGCATATATTCAACGCGCTGCCGGAGTGGAGTGAACCAGCATCAGATCGGCAACCATGCCGAGGCGAACACGGCCAGCGGCGTCACTGCGATGAGTGCACTCACCAACGGAGATTTTTCTCCATGTTCATGCCATTTACGACAATCCTGACCGTTGCACCATCAGACATGCTGCCCACCGTTGATGTGGATCTCGGCTCCGTTTATGTAAGACGACGCGGGACCGGACAAGAAATAGATCGTCTCGGCTACTTCACGTGGGTCGCCAAGCCGATGAAGCGGAATGGTCTTTTCGACGATCTCTTCGGTACCAGGCGACAGAATTGAGGTATCGATTTCCCCTGGGGCAATTGCATTGACCCGTACACCATGCGGTCCAAACTCATGCGCCATCTCACGCGTCAGCGCTGCAAGTCCCGCCTTTGAAGCAGCGTAGGCGGTTCCCGCGAACGGATGCACTTTCACTCCGGCAATCGAGGTGACATTAACGATGCCCCCTTGAGCACTGACAAGCTCCGGAAACAGCGCACGCGCGAGCAGCGCATTCGATACAAGATTGACGTTGAGGACCGTAGTCCATGTGTGGATGTCGCTCGCGAGTACCCCCAGTCGCGAACGGTTTTCTCCCTTCGGCGAGATACCGGCATTGTTGACGAGCGCATGCAGCTTCCCGTCGGGCAGACGGCGCCTCACTTCGGCAGCAACCTGCTCAATGGAGTCGAGGTCTGCCAGATCGGCCTGAATGTGCGATTCCCTCGCATCGGGCCATTGGCATTCTTCCGAAAAGGGTTGGCGAGACACCGTAAATACTTTCCAGTTTCGTTCCTGGAACAGTTTCACCGTAGCGTGTCCGATGCCGCGACTGGCGCCGGTGAGCAGCATGTATCGAGTCGAATCATTCATGGTGTATCCACTGAAAATTGAATAGCGCACATGTCGCAGTCGCCGAATGCGCTCAGGTGCCGGCGGACGTGCCGACTCTCTGGCATTATGCGCGACCGCGGAGCCATTCGAGCGTGAGGAGAACGGAAATGGAGATCACGATCGGGATCGTGGCGACCGCCGCAATCGCCGGACTGACGTTTTCGCGAATACCCGCGATCATCTGGCGCGGCAGCGTCGATTGCTCCGGTCCGACCAGAAGCAGCGTCAGCACAACCTCATCGAAGCTTGTAGCAAACGCGAAGCGCGCGCCGGACCCGGCACCCGGCAAGATCAGCGGCAACGTAACCCAGAAAAAAGTAGTCAGCGGGCCGGCGCCGCGACTCTTCCCCGCCCTGATCAGACTTTTGACGTAGTCTTCCAGCATTGCCGTGGCCGTCACTACGGCGAACGGTGCGCCCAGTGCTGCGTGCCCCAGTACCAGTTCGTGAAAATTGTTCGTCAGCCCGAGCAGCGCGAAGAAAAAGTACGTCGCAACAGCCACGATGACGATTGGCACGATCATCGGCAGCATCAGGAAGCTGCCACCAACTCACGCCAGGGAAAGTTCGAGCGGACCAAGCCGATCGCCGCAAGCGTACCAGGCACGGCAATTGCCCTCGACAAGGGGCGACGATCATGCTGTTACGAAACGCATGAACCGATCCGTAAGACTCGAACACCTCGCTTGCGCCAGCGCGTCAGGCTCGATGGGTCGATCGGCGGTTCAGTCTGCAAGTAGGTCTCGCAGGTAATTACCCGCCTGTATGGGTTCTCGACCCATTGCCAGACGACCTCTTCATCGGACAGGTCGAATGCGTGTTGCAAATAGAGAGCAAGCCAGCAATCAGGCGCGGCGAACTCGCCGGCCGCTCACGGCGCGCCACGAAGCTTTCGCTCATCGACGCGCTCAACCGATTCCAGTCGATTGACTCGACAAAGCACACCAACGGGTGCGTCAAGTTGATCTGTTCGTGCAATGGATGCCGGAACAATTCTCCTTCCGGTACGGGCGTCTTGGGACGATGAGAACGTGTCGGACCACGACCGCAGTGATATGACGGTCGACGGAAGACTACTTCTGCTCTGCCCGGTCAACCAGGTAGTTCAACACTGGAATCGTGCCATTCAGGCTATTAGTATAGCCCGGCCCTGTTTCATATTGACCATTCACGACAATCGTCGGTACGCCGTTGATGCGAGCATTACGAATCAGGGTCGCCGCATGGCTCACATCAGCCTGAACGCGCATCGAGTTGTAGGCCTGCAGGTATTGATTTTTATCGATTCCATACTGGACCAGGAAGTCCGCCTGCGCTTGCGCAGTAAGCAGCATTTTCCCTTCGGCAATCGCCTTGAAGACGGTCGGCATCAGCCGATCCGCATCGCCCAACGAAGTCAGCGCATAGTACATACGAGAATGGGGCGTCAGTTCGGTGTTCATCGCTACCGGCACGCGCGTCAACGCAATCCTGCTGCCCTCCTGTTTCGCCCACGCTTCGAGCACGGGTTCGAACTGCGCGCAATGCGGACAGCCGTACCAGAAGAATTCCGTGACGTTAACCTTTCCAGCCTGCGTCAGGGTGGTCGATGCTGGCTTGAGTACGTCGTAGTCCTTGCCGGCCACGGGCGTGCCAGCTGCATGGGCCAGCGGCGCCGCCATACACATCGAGAGCATTAGGACACGGAAAGCACGCTTCACGTCGGGGTTCCTCCTTAGATAGGCAGTGACAGGAAATTGTCAGCGACCCGACGCATTATGGGGAAAACCAGAGGTATCTAAAATCGGCCAATCTAAGAAACGGTATCAGAATAATCCGAAATTGTTTTAAAGAATGTTCATGGTTTCGTTAACCTGAATGCGGCATTGTCAACTTGGGAGACTTCGTCACTGACGATGCATAACGCACGCTGGCTCAGAGCGCACTCGACGGAGCTTGGGTGACGTTGGTAAGTTCGCGCCATGCGACGAACCGGGCCGCGTGACCCTGCCTCGTTTTCACGTACAGCAATTCATGCGGCGATCAAGCTGGCCTCGTAGTCGACAGGGGTGCGGAAATCGATCGAGGTATGCAGGCGTTGCCGATTGTAATAGCCCTCGATCCAGTCGACGATATCGAGGCGGGCTTGGGCGCGCGTTTCGTAGTGGTTCTGATAGATTCTCTCGACCTTCAATGTCTTGAAGAAGCTCTCCATCGGCGCGTTGTCCCAGGCGTTGGCGCGACGGCTCATCGAGACTTTGATCTTGAACGCGTCGGTCAGTTGCCGGTACACGCGACTGGCATATTGGGCGGATTCAACCGGTCGTCGCAACACCTTAATCCAGGAGGTGTTTCATGGGTCGTCCATCGAAGTGGATACAACAGTTGACGGGGCGAGGAGCGATGCGCTCGCCGGCCGCCCCTGAGCACGCAGTTGCCGCACGATGCGAGGACGGCCATAGCTGCCACGACCGGCGCGATGAATGGCAGCAACCTCGGCGTCCAGCACGGCATTGGCCAGTGCTCGCCGACTTGGCTCCCGGCCGCGCCACTGGCAATAGCCGCTGCGCGACACACCCAGAACCCGGCAAAGCCGGCTCACGCTGTACTGGTCGCGATATGCGTCGATCCAGGCGTACCTCACCGCGACCCCTTCGCGAAGTACGCCGTCGCCTTTCGAAGAATTTCGATATCCAGCTTCGCGCTGGCCAACTCCTTACGCAGACGACTGTTCTCGGCCTCCAGGTCGCTGACCGGGCGACGACTTGAGCTCGGCGCACTGGGCACCGGCCCCGCTGCGGCCTGCGCACTGCCATCGCGCTGATCACGGCACCAGTTACCCAGCGTCGCCACCGGCACGCCCAGCCTGCGAGCGGCTTCATGCTGACCGACGCTCTCAGCGAGCCGCACCGCCTCCACCTTGAATTCCTTCGTGTACTGCCGTCTTGGTACCACGTTCTCTGCCATGTTCTTCTCCATACAGTCAAAAAGTTATCAAACTTCTTGCTGTACGTGGAATCGGGCAGGGTCACTGCTCGGCCATGCGTCGATTCAGACCACGGCCGGCTATGCAAAAACGGACCTGTCGCAGTTGCGCGCGTTCGTTGATCGCGCGTTCGATACCGATTAGGGTTCGGTCGCCAACGGCGGAATCGGCGATTGCAAGCCTTCTACGGCGAAGCGATTCAGTTTGTCGAGCGCCGTCAGATAACGATGGGTCGGTATGCTCGCCAGTTGCTCGTCGTGAAGCAGCAGAATCCGCTCGATCACGGCTTTGTCTCGATCGAGCATGACCCAGGTTTCGCCGTGCTCGGCGCGCGCGATGCACCGAGCCAGCGCGGCCTCCGCGCGCTGAAACTCAGCATCGTCAGCGGTCGCCGGAGTTTCATTGCGCAGATAGAATGCCGTATAGACGGCCTTCAGCAAGCAGACCATCAAGTCGACATTGGTATGTCCCTTCGCGATGGTGGCCAACGCGAGATGATGTTCGAGCGACAACGCGCGGGTCCGTGCTAGCGGGAGCGGCAACAACATTTCTTTGCTCAACGGACGGTGTCCCGAACGCCGGGCGGACTTTCGACTCATGGTGGCATAGCAAAAGACAAGAGCCGCGTATTATGCCCCGACCATTTACGCGGACTCCTGTCAATTTCATCCGCGTGCCTCGCGTCCCGCCATCGACATGCCGATCACAAGACTGGGCATCAGGCGATGCGCATATTCCGCGACCGGGAATTCGAACGTGCCACGCAGCTTGATGCCTTCGAATCGGAATCCGCAGCCCGGCGTTTGCCCGGCATCTGGTATCCGGCGTGGCGACGTTACAATACCCAAGAGTACTCGAACCCCTGCCTCCATGAGCAGCCAAGAAACTGTCGATGTGCCCGTCAAAGAACGGGCAACTACGGGCAACTATTGTGTGTCTTCAGGCGCAGCGGGTCTTGCTGGTCGCGCGCGCGGCGTCGCGATGGGCGTTGCCCGGCGGCACAATTAAGGCCGGGGAGGCGCCGTTCGACGCGGCACACCGAGAGCTTTGGGAGGAAACCGGTTTGGTCGGACTGAACCTCACATATGCGATGCACTTTGGCGGCCTCTCGAAGTTGTATCACGTGTTTATCGGTGAACTCGGAGCCGATCTGAAGCCGCAAGCGAGCAATGAGGTCGCCCGATGCAAATTGTTCCGTCACGATACCATCGCCGAGCTGCGGGCATTCCTACGAAGAAAATCATCGAATTGGCCTATAGCAGCGAGTGGTCCGCATAGGCAAGATTCATCTCGCAATTCGAGGGCACGTCGCTATACTGCCGCGTGCAAACATTTCGAATGTCGCTCCACCCGCAACGAGGCGAACATGATCAGCGCGTACACATACTGTGGATATACGATTGACGTTCGCTGCGAACACAAGGTCGACGGGTCTCATGGTGACGCGATCGCCTGCGAGACTCCACCCGGTTTCGTCGCAATAGTCCAGGTGCGAGCAGCGCGCGCTCGGTCCTTTTTCCTGGCGCCGATTCGCTTGGCCGATGAGCAAGGCAAACCGTTTATCGACCGGCTCGATGCGTTGCGCGCGGGTCGCTCCGCCGGCGAGATAATCGTCGACGACCTTCTCGTGGACACCTGCAGCGACGGCTCCGGCGTTCAGCGCTGATGCTTCCGTCGCAGCTCGCGGCCGGTGTAGACGGCGAAAATAGTTCTTATCATCGTCACGCCTGACGCGACGAAATCGTTCAGCGTACCGGTGCTATGCAGAAGCTTGGGAAAGACACCCATAGCAAGCCCAACGGCAGCCAAAATCAGACCGGCGGCCACACCCGAGACGTTTTCAATATAGCTGATCAATATCAGAATCAGGGCGTCAGTAGGGGTAATCGTCTCTTTTGTGTATGTATGGCGGTTTCACTCGAAATTTCACGCAAAATCATGGGCTTGCATGAGGCCGATTTTGCGAAGCCGCGTCCTCCGGATGCCAAATCTGGCGCTTCAGCCCACAGTGCCGCCCAGACCCAAGCTCGCCCGATAGTCAGCCAGCAGAAACAGCTGGGCGTCGACCTGTGCCGCCAGCTTTGTCCGCTCCGCCGTCGCTACGCTGAGCGACGCACGGGCGCTTTCCAACTCCCCCGACTGCGCGCTAACCGTCGCGCGTAGGGCATCGCGTTCCGTCTCGAGACGGACGTGATCGGCAAGCATCCGGTCGAGCGCCTCCCGTATCTGCTCACCGTGTGCCCGCGCTTCTCGTAAACTTTTACTCGCCGCGCCGGACTCGGCGACCAGCCGCGCATTGTCCTTGTTCAGTTGTGTAATTTCGTTCTGCTTCACGATTGCCGTCTGATTGGTCTGGCGCAGTTCGGCCTGCAGCTGCTGGACCTGCGTCTCGTGCCGGCGCGCTTCCTGTTCGCGCTGCTCGCGACTGGCGGTTCGGTAATGTTCGAGCGCGTCGTGCGCGTGCTTCAGCTTCTCCTCGAGCGACTGGCGGAAGCTTTCGTGCTCGGCCAACCGCACTGTCTGGTCATGTACCTGCTGCGAGAGTCGCTCGATGTCGATCGCACATTGCTGCACCGCCAAGCGCGTATCGGCATGCGCATCCTGTTCGCTCGAGAGCGCGGCGCTCGCGTTGGCCAGTTGCGCCTGCAGTGCGGCGAGCTCGCCAGTGAGCTTAGCGATCTCGGTTTGGGCCTGCTGGTGCTGGGCGGCTGCGGCGGCCGCCTGCTGATCGATGCGCACCTGCGCTTCCTCGTGCAGGCGGGCCGCGAGGCGCGCGACGAGATCCTGGATGGCGTCGGACAGCGACGCCGCGCGCGTCAGCGACGCGCTTTCTTCTTCATCCAGTTCTTTCAGGTAGCGGTGGATGGTGGTTTTCGAGCCGGTATTGCCAAGCGCGATACGTATCGCATCGATCGACGCGTGCATACCCTGCGCGATCAGCGAATCGCGCGCACGCTTGATGTCCACACGGGTCAGGCCGGCGCGAGCCATGGGGCCTCCTTTGAATATCGTACTGTATTACATACCATTTATATACGTACTATCATGGCTGGTCAAGTGTGGCGTGAGCTGGTGGCTTCTCATATGCAATAAAGATGGGTTATCCAATGTGATTGGTCGAAAATCGGCTCGAACGACCGGAAACGGTACGGAAAAGGGATCGCCTACCTGATTTCAAGCAAGCGCCAGCTGGAGCGCCTCTTCAGGCGGGCACACCTGGTAGCCCATGGCCCGGTAGCCGCGCTGGCGTTTCTCCCACATGCGCAACAGCACCGGATGGCCGCCATCCACGTAATCGAGCACTCGCACGCCAGTCTTGCCTGCATGCTCGCGGTGAAGCCGGCCTGCGTACTGCTGCAGCGTACCCTTCCAGGCGACCGGCATGCCCAGCACCAGCGTGTCCAGCGCCGGGTGGTCAAAGCCTTCCCCGACCAGGCGACCGGTTGCGAGCACGACGCGGGGCGTGTCCCCGTGCAGCGCGTCAAGGGCCGCCAACTGGGTGGCGCGCGCTTTTCTGCCGAGCCGTCCGTGCAGCACGAACAGCGACTGCACCGTGTCTTGCAGCATCTGCTGCAGGCTTTCGAGATGGTCCGTCCGCTCGGTGAGTACTAGCACGTTACGCCCCTGTCTGTACTGTTCACGTACAGCTGCCGCGATCATCTGCGTGCGCAGCGTGTCCTGCGCGAGCTGTGCGAACACCGCCTGGATTGGCGCGTCGGCCGAGACGTCCACCGTGGAGGTGAGCCTTTGCGGGAAGACCTCAAGCACCTGCGGCGCACCGGAGGGCGATTTCGCCGCATGCCGGATCGGTCCGCACAGCATGAACATCACCGGGTGCTGGCTGTCACGCCGCATCGGCGTCGCCGTCAGGCCGAGCACGTAGCGCGCCTGTACCGCCTTGAGCACCGCCTCGAAGGAATCCGCGGAGACGTGATGACATTCGTCGACAATGACCTGGCCGTAATGCCGCAACAGCTCGCCGCGGGTACCATCGGGCGCCACCGACTGCAGCATCGCGACATCGATCTTGCCTGTCGCTTTCGACTTGCCGCCGCCGATCGTGCCGATCTCCCGTGGATCGAGCCCGAGAAATGACTGCAAGCGTTCGCGCCACTGGTCAAGCAGTTCCCGGCGATGCACGAGCACGAGTGTGTTGACACCGCGCTGTGCAATCATTGCGGTCGCCGTCACGGTCTTTCCGAACGCCGTCGGCGCATGCAGGATGCCGGTGTCGTGCCGCAGCAGATCGGCCACGGCCGTCTGCTGGTCATCGCGCAACGCGCCGGCGAACGACACCACGAGTGACTCGCCAGCGTAACGTTCGTCGTGGATGTCGCAGGTGACTTCGTTGTCTCGCAGCAGCGTCATGACGTCGTCGAGGCAGCCCCGCGGCAACGCGATGTGGCGCGGGCAGTTCTCGGCGCGACCGATGATGCGCGGCTTGTCCCATACGCTGAAACCGCGTGCCTGGGCTCGGTAGAACTCCGGATTCTGGAAGGCTGCCAGTCGGATGAGGCGATTGAGGAGTGCCTGGGGAAGCTGTTCCTTCTCAAAATAGATCTGGTTCGCGAGCGTCAGCGTGAGCGATGCCGGCATTGGTCCGGCCAATCGCTTCGGCAGCGCGGAAGGTGGCTTCCACGGCTCGACTTGGTCCTCTTCGGCGATGAACGCAACGTCGAGCGGATGGGCACCGCCCGTAGCACGGAAAATCACGCCCTCGATGTCACGCCCGTCCATCATCCGGATGGCTGCCAGATACGCCCATTGGTCGGCATAGGGTTCGAAGCGTTCGTCTACAAACACACTGCATTCGCGCTCGCGTGGCTGTTTCTGCAGTGGCAGCGCGATTAGGTTGCCGAAGCCGCCTTTGGGTAGTATGTCTTGGTTCGGAAAGAGCCGGTCGTAAGACGACAACTCAAGCTGCCGGGTCCGGGCACAGGTGTGGCTGATGATGGCCGCCCCCATCCGTCGCGCCTCGCGCGCGGTGACGGCCGACGAGAAGAAGATCCACGCATGCGCGCCGTTGCCCGAGCGAGAAATCTCGAGCGAAACGGGCACGCCCAGCCCTTCACACGACTGCCGGAAAGCCATCGCATCTTCACGCCAGCCGTCCTCGTCGAAATCGACGGCGAGCAGGTAGCAGGTGCTGTCCAGCATCAGTGGGTAGAGACCCACTGTGTGATCGCCTGCCAGATGCGCGTAGATGACCCGATCCTCCAGTGGCAACAGCACGCGATGCCCACAGTCCGCGCAGCGGATGCGGGGCTTCTCACAAATTCCTGTTCGCCATTCATTCGCGCAGGCCGGCGCGTAGCCCGACTTCCCGGAATTGCGGCTTTCCCAGCGAAGCGGATAGACGTCCGTGCGGCCGCGAAACAGCCGCCGGAAGAGTTGCACTTTCTGGTCTGGCGAAAGTATAGGGGCGCTTGTGTTCCGCCCCGATGGTGATGGTTCGCGCCGGACAGTTGGAACGGACCTACCTGGCGTCGGCACGGTGGTCGGCAGTAAGGCGGTGAGTCGGACATTTTCAGAGTGAAGGCGGGCGAGCTCGGCGAGCAGCTCTTCGCGTGTGAAATTTTCCCAGCCCGGATGTGACGGCTTGCCTTCGTTCATCGCTTCATCGGTCGAAACCGCATTCCCCGTCTCGCAATCCGACTGGCGCACATGATCGTTGTTGCATATCGTCGTCTCCGATATTGATTGCCCGATTGTACCCACGAGCCATGTCTGCTATCGATCGCTACGTAGAAGCCGCGACGCGCGAAAATACCCGTCGCAGTTACCAGTCGGCAATCCGGCATTTCGAGGTTGAATGGGGCGGCTTCTTGCCGGCGAGCGCCGATGCAATTGCACGGTACCTTGCCGACCACGCCGAAACCCTGTCAGTCAATACGCTGCGGGCGCGCCTGGCAGCACTCGCACAATGGCATCAGACACAGGGCTTCGCCGATCCGACGAAGACACCGCACGTGCGAAAGGTACTCAAGGGGATCGCGGCGCTGCATCCTGCGACCGAGAAGCGCGCCAGGCCGATGCAGCTCGCGCAGCTCGAAAAGCTTACCGCCTGGCTTGATGGACAGATTTCCCAGGCCTCAGATGAGCGGAGTCGCCTTACGTGCGTTCGCAACCGGGCGCTGGTGCTACTGGGCTTCTGGCGTGGTTTTCGTTCGGATGAACTCAGTCGATTACGGATCGAGCACGTGACCGTCGAGGCGGGCCGCGGAATGACGTTGTTCCTGCCGCGCACGAAAAGTGATCGCGCACAGCTTGGCACGTCGTTCAAGGCGCCCGCGCTGTCGCGGCTATGCCCGGTGGCCGCCTATGAAGCTTGGATTGCCACCTCTGGCCTGACCGAGGGGTTCGTGTTCCGAAGCGTCGACCGCTGGGGAAACGTGAGCGACGAAGGGTTGCATGCCGGCAGCTTTGTTCCCTTGTTGCGCACGCTGTTTCGCGAGGCTGGACTACCCACGCCCAATAGTTACAGCAGTCACTCGTTGCGGCGAGGCTTTGCGACCTGGGCCAACTCGAATGGCTGGGATCTGAAAATGCTGATGGAGTATGTTGGCTGGAAAGATGTGCGTTCGGCAATGCGCTACATCGACGCGGCCGATCCGTTCGCACAACATCGTATCGAGTCGGCACTCACGATGATGCCACCACCGGCACCCACACAGCCTGCGATCGCCGAACCTTCGAAGACGCAGTCGTTGGCGGACGAGGTAACGACATCGACGCTGCAAACGCACCTCAGCCTGCATCTGGTCATCGAGCGCAACAGCAAATTCGTGGGAGGCATGTCCAAGGCGCGCCGCTGGATCGAAGATTTCTGTCATTCCCTGTATGAGATACGATGCGTCAACCGGCAGCGCACGCGATACGAGATCACCATGCCGTTTGCATACGGAGCCGAACTGGAAGCGGCGATCGAGGAACTGCTCGGCGAAATCCATTTTACCGCGGAGATGTGTGACTGCATGGCAGAAGCGGTGCTGCACGATCCTGTCGCAGACCGGTATTGGCGCTGATCGCGCTCGTCGACTTCATCGGATGGACGCCAGTCCGCCAACCGTACCGATACGCCGTCCGTCTCTATCCGGCACGCCTCATGATCCCGTGCCTCGTTGCCAGGGCGCGGCTTCCAGCAGGACGTCGCTGTATTGGTCGATGGGAAAGCTCAATGTGCCCCTGAAGTTCACGTGCGCAAAATGCGCAGGCCCCATCCGGCGCAACCACTCGTCGTCAACCTGTCGTCCTTTGCGTCGCCGGCCGTCGCCTGCATGTGCTGCGTGTTCTAGTCGATCACAAGGTTCGTCAACAGTGTCAACGAACCCGAGATGGCGACCATATCATCGCGACGTCGACCGCGCTCGGGGGGGCACACGTCTGGTGTAGATCGCGCGCTGAAGCTGGTGCACCGCCTCGCCGCGATTCAGCAGCGTATGCAGCTCCCGGCGGAACGCCACGTTGCTGAAGTAATCGCACAGGAAAAGCGTGCGCAGCAACTTGCCGAGTTGATGGGCGGCCGGACTGAATCGAGGCGACGAGCCGCAGCAGCTCATCCCAGCCGTCGCGAATTGCCTTGTGCGAAACGTCGTGGGCCACGAGCGGCGCCAGTCCTTCGGAGACGGCAAATCCGCGCGGCAAATACAACTTGCGCTCCTCCAAATTGCGCAGGCCCGGACACAGAGTAGCTTCGAGACGGCCATCCCCACGCTCGTGTACCCGTGCGTGTCGACGGAGAGTCGCAACAGTCCGCCATCGTCTCGGCTTTCGTTATGCGGCAGTACGCCTTCGATGGCCACGCGCGCCTGCCGCTCGTTCAGCACGAGCGGTTGATTATAGACAATGCCATGCCGATCCAGCATGTGCGTATAGATCCCGACTGCGTGGGTTCGGCGCCGCGGATCGACGCGGGCATAAAAGAGATGCGGCGAAATATTGAGGCTCATGGAATTGCTAGATGCGTGTCGCCCCGTTCCCCACAATTCGGTAATCGGATGCGTGCGCTGTAACTCGACCACGCCCTCGTTCGCGCGCGACAATCGCAAGCATCTCGAGCGCTCGCATCTCCGTCGCGATGGGCGTCAGACCGAGTTGTGGAACCATCTCCAGCCACGACGCTTTTCTCATCGAGATCCGTACCGTGTGCGATCAACCGTACGCGTCATTTGAAGGCCGCATGGACAGAGCTGACACCGATGTCAAAGGTGATGTCCGTTACACTTCGATGGGAATCAGATTGCCGGTGCCGCGCCCTCATGAACAGACGGTACGTGTCGAGCGCTTACCCTGATGTCGGCTGCACACATCGAACAGCAAGCCGCTTGACAATCAATTCGATGGTCCAACCTGCCGTGCGCCTGGTCAAGGCGCCAGTGCCCGATTACGTGCTGCGCGTTGAGCTGAAGTACATCAAGCCGGCGATCTGGCGACGAATCATCATTCCCGGTTCGATCCAGCTGGGCAAGCTGCATGTTGTGCTGCAACTGGCCATGGGCTGGGAAGGCGGGCACCTGCATGAATTCGTCTTCGGCGAAACCAACTATGGTGAACCGGATGACTCCGGATTCCCGAGCGACCCACCGATGCTTAATGAAGCACGGGTCACGCTGGTGGCGAAGGCGCTGGGCGGCCTGAAGTCATTCACCTACATCTACGACTACGGCGACAACTGGCGGCATCGGGTCAAGGTCGAGAAAGCACTCGTGCCCGATCCGGACATGCGCCGGCCGCTGTGCCTGGACGGGCAGAATGCATGTCCGCCGGAAGACGTTGGCGGAGTGCCGGGATATGCCGACTTCCTCGAAGCGATCGGCGATCCGACGCACGAGGAACACGACCACTTCCTTGAGTGGTGCGGCGGCAACTTCGATCCCGCGCCTTCGATATCGTGTTTGCGAATCAGTGGCTCTCAGAGGTCAAGTTCTGATCGTCAAGACGGCCTCGGATTGACGCTTACACAGGTCCTCAAGTAATTTGCCGATCTTGGTGAGCCGTTCCTGAGCAGAGCGGCTCGCATCGTCGACGAGCGCTCTGATCGAGATCAGTTGCTATCGGTATTCGACAGCCGACCGAGCCTGTTTGACTGTCGTCCGATCGTAGGCGTGCCGGACGAGGTCCCAGACGCGGCGGCCCGTTTGATAGAGCAGCACGTCGGTCGGCTCCAGTAACGTCACGTGCAGAAAAAAGATCAGCTCGATCGTGGGCGTCGACACCTTCAGTTTACGAACCTTGGCGGGACGCCGGACCTGAATGCGCTGCGCATAGGCGCGCCGTTTCTCGATCGGCACCGTGTCCAGGTTCCACGTGTGGGTGCCGAGCGACCTGAGGAAACGAACCTTCGACAGGGTTTCGGTAATGGTCGACGGGCTGTGCCGCGCCGGTGGCATCTCGAGCCATTCGAGCACCGTCATCCTCGACGTACCATTTTAAGGCAGTATGACTTTCCGTGAGGCGGGGGCCGGCCTGGCGTGGGGAAGCAAACGCGGGTTAGCATCGCTGCCAGAGCCGCACGGTGTGGGCAGGGCCACACCCGGCGATTTCCACCACGGAGGCCAGCGTGAAGGACGATAGCACGGTGTACGTTGGGTTGGATGTCCACAAGGAATGGTGGATTCAACCGGTCGATGCAACAGCTTGATGGAATCGTTCAGCCGGTGTATCGAAGTTTAGTGTCTTGCGTGGACGTTCGTTGAGCCGTCGGGCAATGGCGTTGAGCTTGGCTTGCGAGTAGGCAGAGAGGTCGGTTCCTTTTGGGAGGTACTGTCTCAGCAGCCCGTTCGTGTTTTCGTTCGTGCCGCGTTGCCAGGGATGCTGGGGATCGCAGAAGTAGACCTTGATGTCCGTCGCGACAGTGAAGCGCTTGTGGCCAGCCATCTCCGTGCCCCGATCCCACGTCAGCGATTTATACAATTCCTGCGGAAGCTTGCCGGCGTGTCTTATCAGAGCATTGACGACAGCTTCAGAGTCCTTGCTGGCAATCTTCACCAACATCACGAACCGGGTCTGGCGTTCGACGAGTGTTGCAATCTGACTGTTGGCGTTGCCGAACAGAAGATCGCCTTCCCAGTGCCCGGGTATTGCTCGATCCTCGGCCGTGCCCGGGCGTTCACTGATCGATATGGCATCGCGGATGTTCGTGCGGTCCTCGGTCTTCAGTGTGTGTTGACGCGATCGACGCATCGCCCGAGAACGGCGCAGGTGTTCCAGCAGTTCTCTTTTCAGCGCACCACGGGCCTGGATATAGAGGCTCCGATAGATAGTCTCGTGCGACACCTGATAGTCCTTGTTGACCGCATACACGTGCTTGAGCCAACCCGCAATCTGCTCCGGCGACCACTGCAATCGGAGCTTGCTTGCCACAACCTGGGCGAGTGTCCGATTCCTGACCAGCTTACATGTCTTTGGGCGCCGTGCGCGGTCCCAGGCGAGCGCGTCGGCCTGGATCGCCCGATAGTACTGCCTTCCGCCATTTCGCTGCACTTCGCGGCTGATAGTAGATGGCGCACGTCCTAACCGCGCCGCTATCGATCGAATCGACTGGCCGGCGACGACTGCGCGCGAGATTTCCTCGCGTTCGGCAAGCGTCAAGGCCAGCGTTGAACGGTGTCGAGGCGCTGGCTGTATTCCGCCAGTCCTGGCGAGAATCCCCTGAATAGAGGAATGGTAGCGATCGAACAGTTGGGCAATCTGATGAAGCGTGTCACCCTTGCGCCACCGCTCCCACATCAGTGCCTTTTGAGTCTCGGTGTAGTAGATCCTGCGCCGCTGTTTCATTTGCAACACCTCCACTGCTTACGCAGCGTCTAGTGTGTTGCATCGACCGGTTGAATCCACCATCG
The DNA here is from genome assembly GCF_001521985.1 of Burkholderia sp. RF4-BP95. Lineage (NCBI taxonomy): Bacteria > Pseudomonadati > Pseudomonadota > Betaproteobacteria > Burkholderiales > Burkholderiaceae > Burkholderia > Burkholderia sp. RF4-BP95. The sequence continues at coordinate 37,169 of NZ_LOSX01000091.1, forward strand.
ATTACGGTCGCCTACGCGATCGACGCAGGCGAGGTCGAGTCGCTCGGCAAGATCGGCACAACCCAAACGGAGATCGATCGGCTGTGCAAGCGACTGCAGTCGAAAGCTTCACACGTGCGTGTGGTTTATGAGTATGCGGTCTTTTAACGACGCCCATCAGAGGTTGGGAGTGGCAGGCATGCTCCATGGCATGAGGGCGGCATAGTCG